>JAFGHU010000097.1 GCA_016929955.1 Bacteroidales bacterium
AGACAGCAATGTTTTGGTCTTTTTTATTGTAAAAATTTGACTAAAACGAACATCCCGATTTTATCGGGAGGGTTCTGGGTTCTCCCGTGGGGATGCCTTTGGCAGAGCCCCAGCCAGATCACCTCCAAGACCAAGACAGCAATGTTTTGGTCTTTTTTTATGCCCAGGAAGTGAGGGTTTCACTCAAAGTGAAGCCCTCACTCTGTTTAAACACAAACAACTTCGTGGCCTATACTCCAAAATTAACGTTTCTATAACAAAAAACATTAGACGTATTATTACGTCATAGTATATGTTTGACGTATATTTGCGTCAAATAAATAAGAATACGAAAAATGGCACAATCAAAAGCAGAATTATTCAAGAAAGAATTTACGGAGAACGCCCTCTATTTTAAAGCCTTGGCGCATCCGGCCCGCTTGCAGATTCTTAAATTCTTAGCTGAATCGAATTCATGCATTACGGGGGACATTTCTGAAGAATTACCATTGGGAAGAACAACAGTAAACCAACACATCAAAGAATTAAAACAGATTGGATTAATCCAAGGGAATATTGAAGGGGTGACAACAAAATACTGTATTAACCCCTCGAAAATAGATGAAATACAACAAGCGCTCCAATTATTTTTCGATAATCTGAATATTCAAAATTATAAATGTGATTGATATGAAAGTTTTAATTTTATGTACGGGCAACAGTTGCCGCAGCCAAATGGCACACGGGTTTTTACAATCCTTAAATCCAAGTATCACAGTTCGTTCAGCAGGAACGGAAGCATCCGGGAAGCTCAATCCACAGGCAGTTAAAGCCATGGCTGAAATCGGCATCGACATTAGCCATCACAGCTCTGATTCAGTGGATTTATATCTGAAAGAAGAATGGGATTATGTGGTTACAGTTTGCGGTGGTGCAAAAGAAGTGTGCCCTGCATTTATGGGCAAAGTAAAACACCGTTTACATATTGGATTTGACGACCCTTCGGATGCCGTAGGAACCGAAGAATTTATCTGGAGTGAATATATTCGCGTTCGCGACGAAATAAAAGCAGGATTTTATAAATTATATGTCGAACAAATGAAAGATCAATTATGAAAGCCGATGACTTAAAACTTATTGTTAAGGAAAAATATAGTGAAATCGCCTCGCAAAGCATCGTACAAAATCAGAATTGCGGTTGTGGTTCTTTTGGATGTTGTGGCGATTTGGAATTCAGTATGATTGGTGATGAATACACTACTATTGAAGGACACAATCCCGATGCCGATCTGGGTTTGGGTTGTGGTTTACCTACACAATATGCCGATATTAAAGCCGGAAACCATGTGCTTGATTTAGGCTCCGGGGCAGGTAACGATTGTTTTGTTGCCCTCAGCATTGTTGGCGAAACAGGACAGGTTACCGGCATCGACTTTACCGACACTATGTTGAAAAAAGCGAATGACAACCTCGAAAAAACAGGCTTTAAAAACATGCATTTTGTTAAAGGTGATATTGAAGATTTGCCTTTAAACAACGACACATTCGATGTAGTTATTAGCAATTGTGTATTGAATCTGGTCCCCGATAAGAAAAAAGCTTTTAGTGAAATTTACAGGGTTTTGAAATCAGGTGGCCACTTTTGCATTTCCGACATTGTTTTAAACGGAAAATTGAAGAAGAAATTACAGGAGGCTGTCGAGCTCTACGCTGGTTGTGTTTCTGGAGCTATATTAAAAGAGGAATATCTCGAAATTATAAAAGAGATTGGTTTTAGTACTATTGAAGTGAAAAAGCTGAAAAAATTGAAATCCCCGACACGATTCTATTGAATTTTTTAACCTACGATGAATTGAATGCCTTTAAAAAGGAAAATGTTGGTATTTATAGTATAACAGTAAATGGTAAAAAAAATGAGTAGTACTAAAAAACAAATAGGCTTTTTTGAAAAATACCTCTCGCTTTGGGTCGCATTATGTATCGCTGTCGGCATTGCTATAGGTAATTTTGTCGGCGATGGCATTCAAGTATTGGCTCAATTGGAAATTTACAAGGTAAATATTCCTGTAGCCATACTAATTTGGCTAATGATCTATCCTATGATGTTGCAAGTTGATTTTTCAAGTTTAAAAGATGTAGGTAAACGCCCTAAAGGATTAGTTTTAACATTAGTTGTAAACTGGTTAATAAAACCCTTTACCATGGCCTTTTTTGCCTGGATTTTCTTTACTAAAATTTACGCTGCATTTATCACGCCTGAACTAGCAGGAGAATACATTGCAGGCGCCATTTTATTAGGAGCAGCACCTTGTACTGCAATGGTTTTTGTTTGGAGTTATCTGACTGATGGCGATCCTAATTATACATTGGTGCAGGTTTCGGTAAATGATTTGATTATTTTGATAGCCTTTATTCCAATTGTAGGTTTACTTTTAGGCATAACAAATATTAGTATCCCATATGATACATTGGCGGCTAGTATTGTTGTTTTTGTGGTTGTTCCGCTTCTGGCGGGATATATTACACATAGTACACTAATTAAACGAAAAGGCAAAGAATGGTTTAAAAATCAGTTTCTACCTAAATTTAAACCGCTATCAATTATAGCCTTATTACTTACCCTGATTCTTTTGTTTGCCTTTCAAGGTCATATTATCCTGATGAATCCGTTAATCATTCTTTTTATTGCAATTCCGCTCGTAATCCAAACGTATTTTATCTTTTTTATAACATGGATTGGGGCAAAGAAACTCAAATTGCCTCACAATATAGCTTCCCCTGCAGCTATGATTGGTGCTAGTAACTTTTTCGAACTTGCTGTAGCCGTAGCCATAGCCTTGTTTGGATTACAATCTCCTGCAGCCTTGGTAACGGTAGTGGGTGTATTGGTCGAAGTTCCCGTAATGTTATCACTCGTAAGCTTGGCGAATAAGTGGAAATATTAAGCTATAACACAAATGATTAGTGACGTGGTTAGGGTTTACTGCTAGTGAGGGCTTCACTTTGAGAGAAATCCTCACGCCCTGGTGCAAGGCCTTACTCCGTTAGGCACAGTTTGCAGGGATTAATCTTGCCAGTGCGAATATCACCTGTACTATGCGGCAAGCTAGCACAGTAGTGTGAAGGGTCCCTGCACATTGCAACAAGCGAGCGCAGCATTGGGAATGTTCCCTGCACTTTGCAGCAGGCTAGTGTAGCTTTGTGAATGATTACTGCACTTTGCAGCAAGCGAGTGTAGCCTTGTGAATGTTTCCTGCACGCTGCAGCAAGCGAGCGCAGCTTTGTGAATGTTTCCTGCACGCTGCAGCAGGCTAGTGTAGCTTTGTGAATGTTTCCTGCAGTTTGCAATCGCTTGGGAAATGCGATACTAACAAATAATCTCGATTAATACGTTTATTTGTTAAACCAGAACGTTTGTCCGAAAAATGGCTATGCTCGCATATTTGAGGTTTAACATATTTGAAAATCACTTAATTTTAACGACCTTTGAAATAAATACGCAGATTTTCTAATTTAAAATCTAATGGAAAAAAAACAATAGAAACCATTTTTTAGTTCTTTATTTTGGAGGAATAAAAGGTAGGTTATAGAGATATACCGAGTTGTAGGTAATTAAAATGAAAAAGATAGCGACACTTATTTTATTAGTTTTTTTAATGCAACAATCATATGGTTGTGATTTTGATGAACAATCATTTTTGTGGTGGTATTTCAAAAGCGATCTTATTTGCTCCGGTAAAGTCATTAATATCTATGAAAAAGATTCTGTATCTTATAATGTTAAATTAAGTATTGACAAAGTATATAAAGGTGAGAATATGGATACGCTGCTATTAACGGTAAACAGTTATCCGGAGTGGAGCACCATCATTTCTGATTGTGATGTACATATGAAAATCGGTGATCAACGATTGATTTATGCGAAAAAAGAAAATAATTATTATTACACCGGAGGACAAGAATCTAGGTCTAACTTAGATAGTGTTATTCGAAAATTCCATCCTCAAGATTATAGTTGGCTTGAAACAATTGATTCTAAAGTGACTGATTTTTATTGGAATTGGAATGAGTTTGATAGGGGGCCAGTTCCTAATAATCTCGATTCTATAGTTAATAAAAACTTTAATATTCAGGTCGTTGATTCAAGCTCAATACATAGTGTCATGGCTTTTGTTCTGTGCAATATTGACGAAAAGGGTAACTTAATGGAATCTAATTTATTTTATCACTCTAAAGCAAATGAAAAACAAACTTCCCGAGAAATTTATGGAAAATTTGAATATCTAAATCCTGAAACAAAATGTTTTACAGATTTTCAAAGGGAATCGATCAAAATAACTAAATTAATTAAGAAATGGACTCCCGCCATCTTTTGTGACAAATTTGTAAAGAGTCAGGTATTGATAAAATACACCTATAAAAACAATAAAATAAATGTCGAGCTTAAAAATTAACTGGTGCCAACACATCATCAGGCAAAATCAAAGTAGCATCCGTATTTATTGCAATTTTTATAGGTGTTTTTAGACGAAAACAAAATTAGCGGAGTTCTGGAGGCGGGTCTTCTGTATTTTAAAAAACAAACCTTTAATTTGTAGATTTTGAAAGAAAAATTTAAAAATAAATATCGTATAGAACCTAATCGATTGCAATATTGGGATTATTCTGCCCCCGGCAATTATTTTATTACCATTATTACAGAAAACCGTAATTGTATTTTCGGAACCATTAAAAATGGCCTAATGCAATTATCGAAATATGGTAGAATTGTAGAAAATGAATTTTTAAAAATAAATCATTATAACAAACGTGTACAATTGGATGAATATATCGTAATGCCCAACCACGTGCATTGTATCATTACATTAACCGATTATAATGATGACGAAAATGAAAACGTTGGGGGGATTGCGGTAGAGAAAATTCATGAATTTTCTCTACGGCCGAATACGCCATCACGGCAATTATCCGCAATAAAACAACGCCATAAATTGACGGAAAACGAAATAAAACAATACCGAAAAATACGACGAAATATGGTTTTAATAAAAATATTGGGGAAATTTAAACAACAAACATCAAAACACATCAATATGGAACGCAATACCCCCGGTTATTCAAATTGGCAATCGGATTTTTACGACCATATCATACGCAATAATGGTGACTACAAACGAATAAAAAATTATATTGCAAACAACCCAGCAAAATGGGCGGAGGATAAATTAAATAAATAATATCCTAAAAATACCTGCCAAACAAAGCATCACCTATATCTAAAAATCTGTTAATTATCCATAGCCCTTGAAGGAATTCAAGATTTTATTCCTGCTTTTTTTATCTTTGCGCCAATGAATTCGAAACCTAAAAAAATTGCCTTTCACACGTTTGGCTGCAAGCTAAATTTTGCTGAAACTTCTACTATTGCACGCTCTTTTTATGCTAAAGGATATACTAAAGCCGAGCATAAAAGCGATGCCGATTTATTGGTAATCAATACCTGTACTGTTACCGAAAATGCAGAAAAAAAATGCAAATCGCTTATAAAACAAGCCCGTAAAAAAAATCCCGATATACAAATAGCTATGGTGGGCTGCTATGCCGAATTACGTCCGAAAGAAATAGAACAATTCGGTACTATCGATTATATACTCGGAAATAAGGAAAAGTACAGTTTGGTTGAACATGTAGAAAAGGCCTACGACAATTGTTATACCGTTGCAGGTGATATTAGTTCGAGTAAAACTTTTAGTCCCTCGTATTCGTTGGGCGATCGAACGCGGAGCTTTTTAAAAATCCAGGATGGATGTGATTATTATTGCACTTTTTGTGCAATACCCTTTGCCAGAGGGCATAGCCGAAGCGATTCGATAGCTCATTTAGTTGAAGAAGCCGGAATTATTGCCGCACAAGGCACCAAAGAAATAATTTTAACCGGTGTAAATATTGGCACCTTTGGCCTAAAAGAAAACACCAGTTTATATAATTTATTAAAAGAACTGGAAAAAGTTGAGGGCATTGAACGTATACGAATCAGTTCCATAGAACCTAATTTATTAAGCGATGAGATCATCGATTTAGTTGCGCAATCAAAAATTATTATGCCTCATTTTCATATTCCTCTGCAATCCGGATCGGATAAAATATTGAGCCAAATGAAAAGGAAATACCGCAGAGAAGTGTTTGCCAATCGGGTGCATAAAATAAAAAATACGATGCCTTTTGCCTGTGTTGCCGCCGATGTCATTATTGGTTTTCCGGGCGAATTGGATGAAGATTTTCAGCATACCTACGATTTTATAGATCAGTTACCTGTATCCTATTTGCATGTGTTTACGTATTCGGATAGGCCTGAAGCTAAGGCAAGTCAGTTTACACACAAAGTTTCTTCAAAAACCAAAAAAGATCGCAGTCAGCTATTGCATGATTTGGGCGAAAAAAAGGCCCGATTATTTCATAAGGAAAATTTTGATACGCAACAAAAAGTACTCTGGGAAGGCAGCAAAAGTCAGGGTTATATTTCTGGATTTACGGAAAACTATATCTCGGTTAAAACGCCCTATAAACCTGAACTCGTCAATTCAGTTGTTGAAGTTAAACTTAATAATATCGACGAGCATGGCGACTTTTTAACTATCTTTGAAAAGTAAAACCAGACCGAATAAGGCAAATCAGACTTTGTTCGGTTTCATTATTTATTTATGGATAACTATCAATTACTTACTAATCAGGTTGTTGAATTAAGCAAACGTATAGGATACTATCTTCTGGATGAAATTAAAACACTCAAGCAGAGCGATATTGAAGAAAAAGGCTTGCATAACTTAGTTACACGTGTCGACAAATCAGCAGAAAAAAAGATTGTAGAAACCTTAAGTAAAATCCTTCCGGAAGCCGGATTTATTGCCGAAGAAGGAACCAGTACTAAAATCGGTGAAATTTACAATTGGATCGTAGATCCTTTGGATGGAACAACGAATTATATCCACGGAGTCCCTCTTTATTCGGTGAGCATAGCCTTAAAAAAAGGCGATGAACTTGTTATAGGCGTTATTTACGAACCCAATTTAGATGAGTGTTTTTACACTTGGAAAGGAGCTCCTACTTTTTTAAATGCCAAAGAAGTTACAGTATCTTCTATTCAAACGGTCGATCATTCCTTATTTGCCACTGGATTTCCTTATCACGATTACGGTCGCTTAACTAATTTTCTGGAATTCTTTGCGTATATGATGAAAAACAGTCGGGGTGTAAGGCGTTTAGGATCGGCTGCTGTGGACTTAGCTTATGTTGCTTGCGGAAGATATGATGGGTTTTACGAATACGGATTAAATCCCTGGGATGTTGCAGCCGGAATTCTACTGGTGCAAAATGCAGGTGGAAAAGTTGTCGATTTTACAGGCGGACAAAATTATTTGTTTGGTAAAGAGATTGTGGCTGTGAATGATGCCATTGCAGAGGAATTTTCGGCATTAATCGCTAAACACTTTTAAATTTTCGCAGTTTTTTTTTTGATTCTCAAAACTCTTTAATAATTAATTATCTTTGAATAAATCATTTCTATGAAAAGCAAACAAAAAGATGATCGAATAAAAGAATCGCCTTTGCGAAGTCTTTTAAAAGCAATCAGTTGGCGGATAATTGCATCCTTAACTACGTTTATGATTAGTTTTGTTATTTTTAGAAACTTAACAAATAAATCGCTCGACGAAACATTGCAAACTGCCGGAGCTATTACGGGAGTAGATTTTTTCGCAAAATTGCTTTTTTATTACCTGCACGAGCGTATGTGGACCAATATTGATTGGGGAAAAAGCTGGCGCAAAGTGGTATGGAAAAGAAAATATAGAGCGGCACATCGCGCAGCGAATAAAATAAATCGTTAATTTAGACCTATGAAAAAGCTATTCTTCTTGTTTTTTATCTTTTTGGTGGTTGTACAAGCCACAGGTCAGCGTTCTGATACACTGCATAAATCAAAGCTGATTTATCAATTAAATATTCAAGAAGAGATAGCACCACCTGTTTGGCACAAAACACAAAAAGCTTTTCAGGAAGCCAAAGCTTTAAAAGCAGATATCATTCTTATTCATATGAATACCTATGGCGGCCAGGTTGATGCCGCGGATTCTATTCGCACCAAAATATTAAATAGTTCGATACCGGTTTATGTTTTTATCGATAATAATGCCGCTTCTGCAGGCGCATTAATATCCATTGCGTGCGATAGCATTTATATGGTTCCCGGTGCAAATATTGGCGCCGCTACGGTTGTAAATCAAACCGGCGAAGCTATGCCCGATAAATATCAATCGTATATGCGCAGTATGATGCGTTCGACAGCCGAAGCCAACGGTCGCGATCCGCAAATTGCGCAAGCGATGGTCGATCCACGCATTGTTGTTCCCGGTGTTATTGATTCTACAATGGTATTGACATTTACACCTTCAGAAGCCATAGCCAATGGATTTTGTGAAGCAGAGCTAAAAAGTATTCCTGCCCTATTTGATCGCCTTCAAATAAAAGATTATGAAATAAAAGTCCAAGAACTTACCCTAAGCGATCGAATTATACGCTTTCTGATTCACCCCATGGTGAGCAGCATCTTAATTATGATGATTGTTGGCGGTATTTATTTCGAATTGCAATCACCCGGAATTGGCTTTCCTATTGCAGCCGCAATTTTAGGTGCTGTTTTATACTTTGCCCCTCACTATATCGAAGGCCTTGTAGAGCACTGGGAAATTGTTGTTTTTATTGTAGGAATTGTATTGCTTGCCCTTGAAATTTTTGTCATTCCCGGCTTTGGCGTAAGTGGTGTTTTGGGCATTTTATTTATCATAGCTTCCTTAGCTTTGGCAACGGTGCGCAATGTTGGATTTGAATTTGATTTGCCCGATATTACACAATTAGTCTACTCTTTATTGTATGTGAGTGTGGCCTCTGTTGCCGGATTGGGACTGGCCTATTACCTTACCAATAAACTTTTTGGAACAAATCAATTTGGCGCATTGAGTTTAATGACTGTTCAAAAAAACGATGAAGGTTTTAGCATAAAAGATGCGTCGTATGCGGGTTTAATCGGTGCTACAGGAATAGCACATACTATTTTAAGACCAGCAGGCAAAGTAAAAATTGATAATCGTTATTTTGATGCTGTGGCAAAAATAGGATACATCGAAAAAGGCGAACAGATTAAGGTAGTATCCTACGAAAACGCGCAATTGATTGTGATGAAAAACAAAGCAGAATAAGCTAAAAAGCTTGCTATGAAAAGCGCTCTATCTCTTTTATTCTATCTTTCTGTTGTATTTATTTACCCTGTTTTTTGTCAATCAAAACCAACAGATCAGTATGCTGAAAATCAGTTAAAAGGCACAACGATACTGGTAACAGCACCCTCAAATTATTCCCAAGCTTTGGCTGAGCGATTTAAAAAAGAGGGAGCCCAGGTTGTAGTAATCCCTGCTGTTGAAACCTTTATCAATCCAAATACCAAATCTTTAGATCGTATTTTTGAACAAATCTCTCAAATCGATTGGATCATATTACCCAGCCGCAAGGCCATCGACGCTTTTTTTCAGCGAGCCGACAGTTGTCAGGAAAAAAACACGCTATTCTCGAATGCAAAATTTATTGCCATTGGAAATGATATCAATTATTTAAAACAAAAATACAATATTAAGGTGGCTTTTACACCTGATGAGTCCGGACCAAACGGTATAGTAGAAGCACTGAGCAAACAAAAAAACAGACGAGGCCAAAGTATTGCCCTGATTGCTCCCAAGGTTATAGGAGTAAAAGAGCCAAATGTGATTCCTAACCTGATACAAAATCTGGAAAATTTGGGATATCGTGTAATTAAAGCAGAAGCTTATATAACACAGATTGCTGATCCTTTAAAATATGATCGGGAATTAGACTTATTGAAACAAGGCGCAATCGACCTAATTGCATTCACAAGTACTGCCGAAATTGAGGCTTTAATTGCCTTAAGTTCTACCCAAATTATAGATCATACTCTAGTGGCCTGTTTTGGGCCTTATACCGGAAATAATGCCATACTTTTAGGATTACATCCTGAATATATTGGCGTCAATTACCATTCTTTTGATGATTTTGTGTATGGAATTATAGACTATCTCTCTAAAGAAAATAAGCAACAATAACGCATAAATATGAATATCAATCTATTACAAGCAGACATTACAAAGTTAAAAGTAGATGTGATCGTAAACGCCGCTAACAATTCTTTATTGGGTGGTGGTGGCGTTGATGGTGCAATCCATAAGGCTGCGGGACCTGAACTTCTGGAAGCCTGCAAATTGCTAAATGGTTGCGAAACGGGACAGGCAAAATTAACTTCAGGATTTTTATTGAAAGCAAAACATATTATTCATACGGTGGGGCCAATATACAAATCGCATCCAATAGCGGTTTCAGAAAAACTCCTTATTTCGGCTTATTGGGAAAGCTTAAAACTGGCTGATATTATTGAGGCGCAATCCATTGCTTTTCCAAATATCAGCACAGGCGTTTATGGATTTCCGAAAAAAAGAGCGGCTGAACTTGCAATGCATACCATTCTAAAATTCAAACAAACAAAACCTGTTCATTTAAAAGACCTTTATTTTTGTTGTTTCGATGAAGAAAATTACAAGCTTTATCAGGAGCTTTTGTAAATACACAAATTTCAATGATGATGCCCAACCTGATCAACACCATAGAGCTTGCTATTTGCCTAATCCTTCCCTTGATTTTGTTTTATAAAAGCAGTCAATGGTCAACAAAAAAGACTGTGTTTTATATCCCCGTATTGTATGGCATTTGGTATTTGAGTTATGGGGTTTTTCATGAACTAAGTCATCTGATCGGTGTTTGGATATTCGGAAAAGAAATCTACAATTACCAGCTAATCAGTCGTTTTTGGGAGGGGCAATTTGGGACAGGTTTTGTAAATTACAATTATCAAGCCGATGGGCAAGATTTTTTTATTGTCGCTCTCCCCTATTTCAGAGATCTGTTTTTATTTGGCTTAGGCTTTATCCTGCTAACAAAAAATATAACAAAAAATGCTTTTGTAGCCGGACTACTATGGATTATCTTAGTTTTGAGTCCTTTGTATGATGTCCTTAATAATTACCTTGCTTTTTTACTGGGATCGAAGAACGATTTTAATGCACTAAGCGAATCGTCAAATGCTTTTGTTTCCCATTTTATAGGCTTGTCTTTTTCATTAACCTTTGGATATTTAAGCATTCTGCTTTTGCTCAAAACGCAGAATTATCCTAATAATCAAGGCGCAGCAAATAATTAATGACTTAATTTATCTTGATAAAGAGCCGTGAAATCGCGCTTAATCTCATCTCGTACCCGACGGTATTCTGAAAGGATCTCTTCCGGCGTACCGACAGCATCCAAAGGATCGTCGAAACCAATATGCAATCGGTTTTTAACAGCTCCCTGAAACACAGGGCAAACTTCTTTTGCATGATCGCAAACCGTAATCACATAATCTAAGTCTAAATCTACATACTCATCCACATTTCTGGGAACCGAGTTTGAAATATCGATGCCCAACTCCCTCATGACTTTAATTGCATTTGGATTGGTTCTACTACTTGGTTTAGTCCCTCCTGAATACACTTCAAACCCAGCATTAAAAGACCTTAAAAAACCAGCCGCCATTTGGCTGCGACAAGAATTTCCGGTACATAATATCAATATTCGCATACTGTAAATTTTCGGCTAAATTAGAATTTAAGATTATGCCAACTATAGTATCTCTCCATAAAAATTAAAATAAAGTGTTAATAATATTGTGAATGAAAATATACAGTGCATAATTGCAGTCTTTTATAATTTCCCTACTTTTACAGCAAGGGATACACTATAATGGGCAAGACTAAAAAATCCAATACTCGTAAAAACAAAACTAAATCGCTTACCTTTAAGTTATCCAAGCGCCAGTATCAGTCCATTCAGAATTATTGCAAATTAAATGCTACTTCGCCCATTAAAGTAATAAAGCATCGAATTAAGGATTGTATTGAGGAATATTCTAACGAACAAATTGGTAAAGTTAGTGTTCCAAAAAATCAACTTAACCTTTTTCATGCCCTAAAAAAAGAAGACGAACAACTCGAACTATTTGATTGATAAGCCCTTATTTTTCTGTTTTTTTGCTAGCATAAATATTCAATCTCACAAAAAAAATTAACAAAAAAAGTTGAAATCTATTGTGCAAATTGAATACTTTTACAAACTGAAAAGTATAATTATACAAATCAGAATTATGAAGACAAAAACCGATCGTCTTAAAACCATCCGCGAAATCATTATTAAAAACAAAATCAGTCGACAAGAAGATCTTCTTTTGCTGCTGATAAATCGTGGTTTTGATCTCACGCAAGCCACACTTTCGCGCGATCTACGCGAGTTAAAAGTAGGTAAAATACATGATGTCCACTTTGGAAGTATTTATTTTGTTCCAAACGAAGAAAGCGAGCATCCCTTACGTGGCGCCCTTTCTATCGAATTTTCAAACAATATGGCTATTCTTAAAACGGAGGCCGGTTTTGCAAACAGTGTTGCCGTGCGTATCGATAATACAGCTATTGGAGAAGTTATTGGAACCATAGCCGGAAACGATACTATCCTTATTGTTTTTAAAGACAATATCCCCAAGGAAAGCTATCTGGTGAGTCTGTCAAAGCATTTCCCTGAACTGGAACAATTAATTATTAAATAATGAATGAGCCTTCGATATGTTTTGAAGGCTTTTTTTTTGTCCTATGAATAAATCCGCGATACTTGTTCTGGAAGACGGAACAACATTTATTGGCAAATCTTTTGGCTATTCAAAAAGTGTAGCAGGCGAAATTGTTTTTAATACGGCAATGACAGGCTATCCCGAAAGTTTAACCGACCCTTCGTATAAAGGTCAAATTTTAGTGGCCACTTACCCATTAATCGGGAATTATGGTGTACCGGGTAAAAATAAAAAAGATCAAATGCTGGAATACTACGAATCGAACAAAATTCAGGTGACTGGTTTTGTTGTTTCTGATTATTCGCATGCCTACAGTCATTGGAATGCCGAAAAAAGCCTTCACGACTGGATGCTTGAAAACGAAATTCCCGGGATATATGACATTGATACTCGTGAGCTTACCAAGATTTTACGCGATAAAGGGACTATGCTTGGAAAGATTGTTATTGATAACTATGATATTGGTTTTTTCGATCCAAATAAACAGAATCTGGTGGCCGAAGTAAGCACCAGAGAAAAGCAAATTTACGGAAACGGGAGGTATAAAATCTTATTGATAGATTGTGGAGTAAAAAACAATATTATTCGTCATTTTCTAAAACGCGATACGACGATTATTCGAGTACCCTGGGATTACAATCCTGATCAGGAAGAATTTGATGGATTATTTATTTCCAACGGACCGGGCGATCCGGTAAAATGCGATCGAACCATCAAAAACCTGATTCAGGCTTTTGAAAAAGAACAGCCTATTTTTGGGATTTGCTTGGGAAATCAATTAATGGCATTAGCATCAGGAGCTAAAACCTATAAACTAAAATACGGACACCGTAGTCACAACCAACCTGTTCTTCATTTGGAAACTCAACGCGCATATATTACATCACAAAATCACGGATTTGCAGTTGATAATTCTTCTTTAAGCAAAAGCTGGAAACCCCTTTTCGTCAATCTAAACGACCAAACCAACGAAGGATTCAAACACGAAAGCAAACCTTTTTTCTCCACTCAGTTTCATCCCGAGGCGTCAAGTGGCCCAACAGATACCGAATTTCTTTTTGATCTTTTTATCGATGAAATAAAAAAATACAAAGGTGATGAAATATAAAAAAATACTTCTCTTAGGATCAGGGGCCTTAAAGATTGGTGAGGCCGGCGAATTTGATTATTCGGGTTCTCAAGCAATTAAAGCCTTAAAAGAAGAAGGCGCAGAAACCATACTAATTAATCCAAACATGGCCACTATCCAAACTTCCGAAAAGCTTGCGGATAAAGTGTATCTCTTGCCATTAACTGATTTTTTTGTTGAAAAAGTAATCGCCAAAGAATTACCCGATGGTGTTTTGCTTTCGTTTGGTGGACAAACCGCTTTAAATGTGGGGATAAGTCTGTATAAAAAAAATGTTTTTGAAAAATACAATGTACGTATTTTGGGCACTCCTATCGACACGATTATTCTAACGGAAGACCGCCAATTATTTGCAGATAAACTGCGCTCGATAGATGTAAGAACAGCTGAAAGCAAAGCTACATCAAACCTAGAAGAAGCCTTAAAAGCAGCAGAAGAAATCGGTTATCCGATTATAGCAAGAGCGGCCTTTACTCTTGGGGGACAAGGAAGTGGTTTTTGTTATTCTCCCGACGATTTAATAAAACTAGCCAATAATGCATTTTCTTTTTCTAGTCAGCTGTTAATAGAAAAATCGATGAAAGGCTGGAAAGAGGTTGAATATGAAGTGGTTCGTGATCAATTCGACAATTGCATAAATGTTTGTAATATGGAAAATTTCGATCCATTAGGCATTCATACCGGCGAAAGTATAGTGGTTGCACCTTCTCAAACCTTAACGAATTCAGAATATCATAAGCTTCGCGAAATTTCGATTAAAATAATCCGTGCCGTTGGCGTAGTTGGAGAATGTAATGTGCAATTTGCTCTTGACCCCAATTCTGAAGATTATCGTGTAATCGAAGTCAATGCCCGCTTGTCGCGATCATCAGCACTTGCCTCTAAAGCCACCGGATATCCTTTGGCATTTATAGCCGCAAAACTAGGTTTAGGATATGGTTTACACGAATTAAAAAACAACGTAACCAAAACAACATCAGCTTTTTCGGAGCCCGCCTTAGATTATATAGTTGTTAAAATACCACGTTGGGATTTGGGTAAATTCGATGGTGTTTCGCATGTATTGGGTTCGTCAATGAAAAGTGTTGGTGAAATTATGGCCATAGGAAGAAGCTTTGAAGAAGCTATACAAAAAGGACTTCGGATGATAGGTCAAGGGATGCATGGCTTTACAGCCAACAAAAACTTTAAAATAGACAAGCTAAAAGAGTCCTTGCAAAATCCGACCGATCAGCGTATTTTTAGTATCGCCCATGCTTTTAAGCAAAATTATTCCATTCGTAAAATTCACGAACTTACCGGAATCGATCCCTGGTTTTTAGAAAAATTACAAAACATTCTTCAGATCGAAAACGATTTAAGCACCTATAATTTGTTGGAGGAGCTGCCTAAGGATAAATTACGAGATGCTAAAAAAGCGGGATTTTCTGATTTTCAACTCACCAGAATTATTCTTAAGAGCAACGATGAAAATATAGAAGATGATTTGCTTCGCGTAAGAGCCTATAGAAAATCGATAGGAATTGTTCCGGCGGTAAAACAAATAGACACCTTGGCCGCTGAATATCCGGCACAAACAAATTACCTGTATTTAACCTATCACGGAACGAGTCATGATATTGAATACAAACACAATAATAACGCTATAATCGTATTGGGATCAGGTGCTTACAGAATAGGCAGTAGCGTAGAATTTGATTGGGGAAGTGTAAATGCATTGCATGAAATTCGTAAGCAAAACTACGAAGCCGTAATGATCAATTATAACCCCGAAACTGTAAGTACAGATTATGATGTTTGTGATCGTTTGTATTTTGATGAGCTTTCTTTAGAGCGCGTTATGGACATTGAAGATTTGGAGAAATCGAGAGGCTTAATCGTTTCCGTTGGAGGACAAATTCCAAATACGCTTGCTATGCGCTTACATAGGCTTAATGTGCATATACTGGGTACTTCACCCATTTCTATTGATCGAGCCGAAGACCGACATAAGTTTTCGAGCATGCTGGATGTCCTGGGCATCGATCAACCCCGATGGCAAGAGTTGAGCAGTATTTCAGAAATAAATCGATTTGCCGATGAAGTTGGTTTTCCATTGTTAATTCGTCCATCTTATGTTCTGTCGGGAGCGGCTATGAATGTAGTTTCGAATAAAAAAGAAATGGAATATTTTCTTACGCTGGCCACAGATGTTTCGAAAAAACATCCGGTAGTCGTGAGCCAGTTTATCGAACAAGCCAAAGAAATTGAATTTGATGCTGTAGCCGAATACGGCGAGATAAAACTTTATGCAATTTCTGAACATATCGAATTTGCCGGCGTGCATTCGGGCGATGCTACCTTGGTTTTTCCACCCCAAAAAATTTATTTCGAAACCATCAGAAGAATTAAAAAAATAGCGCGCCAAATTGCTGAAGAACTCAAAATATCGGGACCTTTCAACATGCAATTTTTAGCAAAAAACAACGATGTAAAAGTTATTGAATGCAATCTTAGAGCTTCGCGAAGTTTTCCATTTGTTTCGAAAGTGCTGGGCGAGAATTTTATTGAAGCCGCAACAAAAGTGATGCTCCGTATTCCTATTTCCAAACCACCGAAATCGATATTTGATATGGATCATATTGGTATTAAGGCATCGCAGTTTTCTTTTTCTCGATTAACAAAAGCAGATCCCGTGCTCGGTGTTGATATGGCTTCTACAGGAGAAGTGGGTTGTATTGGTACAGATATGAACGACACGATCCTAAAAGCAATGTTATCGGTGGGACTAACAATTCCAAAAAAGGCGGTATTACTCTCATCAGGAGATACCCGATCAAAAGTTGAGCTGCTAAACCCCAGCCGATTATTAATTGAAAGAGGACTGAAATTATATACCACACAAGGAACTCACGATTTTTTGAAAAAAAACAATATTCCTTCGGAAGTTCTGCATTGGCCTGACGATGCACGTCAACCAAACTCATTGGCCTATCTCAAGGATAAAAAAATCGATTTTGTCATAAATATTCCAAAAAACCTTTCCAGCGACGAATTAAATAACGATTATACTATCCGAAGAACAGCCATCGACTTAAATATCCCTTTAATTACCAATGCACGATTGGCCAATGCTTTTATTAGTGCTTTTTGTTCACTTGATCTCGAACAGGTTAGCATACAACCTATGGGTTATTATTTTCAATAAGGCACAAAAAACAGTTGAAAATCAATCCAAATTTGAATTTTTCCTTTTGGCGCTTTTTTCTACATTTGCATAGCATAAAAATTAAGTAATGATACATAACTTTAAAGGCACAAAATACAGTTTAAAGAGTTTTAAAACCGGCCGCGAATTTGACGATCGAGGTTGGACGCTCGACGCTCCAAATGAAACTGAACCAACACTTATTCGAGCAATTTACGAAAAAAAACAATTGAATTTAGGCGAGAAATCGCACGGGTTTTATCAATTTGCCGACTGGCTTCCCATCCGAAAAACATTGGAAGGATCTGCTCCTCCAATTACATATAAAAGCAAAGGACTTGCTAATGCATTGGGATTAAGTAATTTATACATCACCTTTAGTGGATACTGGCCTGAAAAAGGAGCATTAATGAAAACCTGTTCTTTTAAAGAAACGGAAGCCTATGCTGTTTTAGGCCGAATGCCGGAAGATTTTGAAAAGGTTTTGGTTGTGGCCTCAGCAGGCAATACTGCACGTTCGTTTGCCAAAGTTTGTTCTGATAATCGGATTCCTTTGCTTTTATTTGTTCCTGAAGATAATTTAAATGCATTGTGGTTCGACGAGCCGATTAACGACAATGTAAAGCTGATCTCCTCTGCCAAAGGAAGCGATTATTTTGATGCCATTCACCTATCCAATATTGCTTGTGAAATGGATGAATATATCGCTGAAGGGGGTGCAAAAAATGTAGCTCGTCGCGATGGTATGGGAACTACAATGCTTTCTGCCACAACTACAATTGGTCAAATTCCTGATTATTATTTCCAGGGTGTTGGAAGCGGAACCGGAGCAATTGCTGCCTGGGAAGCCAACCTTCGTTTATTGGAAGACGGCCGATTTGGAAATACAAAGATGAAACTTTTTGTATCCCAAAACTTACCATTTCAACCGCTTTATGAGGCCTGGAAAATTGATTCAAGAGCTTTATTGCATCTTCACGAAGACTTGGCGAGAGAACAAGTAGAAACCATATTGGCAAAAGTATTAAGCAATAGAAAGCCTCCTTATTCAATCTACGGTGGCCTTTATGATGCTTTAAAAGATAGCCATGGCGAAGTATTACTTGTTGATAATAAAGCGGCGACCGATGCTGCAAAACTCTTCGAAGAAACGGAAGGTGTTGATATTCATATTGCTGCGGCAGTAGCCCTGGCCAGTTTAAAAGAAGCCGTTGAAAATAATAAGGTTGAAAACGATGCCATTATTATGTTGAACATTACGGGTGGCGGTGAAGCTCGTTTTGCCTCTGAAAATAAAAACTTGCATTATCTAAAACCAATTTTAACTTTTGATATGAATCCTGATCCGGAGGATGTTAAAGCCAAATTAAAAGGACTTTTTTAAAACGGATATCGTATAAAAAAAGCCACTATTGAAAAATCAGTAGTGGCTTTTTGTTTATGTATACCCCGCGATTAACCTTGATCGATAATTCTTATTTTTTCCTTCAAACTTAATATCTCGGCTTTAGCGCGACTGATTTTTTTCTCGAATTCCATTTTTAAAACATCTGCATTTTTAGTATTGGCAAAGAATCCGATATTGTTTTCCCAAAGCAACACATCTTCCTGAAGTTTTTCCATTGCTTTTTGAATACCAAAACGCTCTCGATTCAGTTGATAATTATCGACGTTTTCTTTTAGATTGTGAATCTTTTCTTTAAAACCTGAATTTTTGAAATCATTTCTCGAAATATCAAACTTATCAAGCTGTATATCTATGGCTTCGCGATAGGCTTTATTCAATTTATCCATTTCTTTTCTTGGCACATTTCCAATTTCGTGCCATTTACGCTGAAAAGATTTGATTAACTCTAAATTCTTTGTTTTATCATCGCTAAATTTTGCGGTTTTAATATCTTCAATCAAAGCGGCCTTAAGCTTAGCATTTGTTGATTCTTCATCAATTAAATGTTTATAATACTCCGATTTTGCATCAAAAAATTTGTCGCAGGCTTTTCTAAAGCGTTTCCAAACAGCGTCGGAATATTTACGCGGTACAGTACCTATACTCTTCCATTCTTTCTGAAGTTTGATTAAAGAATCCGTTGTTTTTTTCCAGTTTGTATTGTCTTGCAAGGCTTCAGCCTCTACACAAATAGCCAATTTTTTCTGATAATTACTTGATTGTTCATCTTTAATTTCATTAAAAAACTTCTTCTTCGCATTAAAGAAAGCATTTAAACTGCCTTTAAAACAATCCCATACTTCTTCATTAACTTTTCGTGGAGTTGGCCCAATTGTTTTCCATTGAGCAAATAATTCGTTAAAGACTTCCGTCTTTTTATTCCATTCTTTTACAGAATTAAGATCTTCATAAGCAATCGCTTTTACGCTATCGCACAAAGCCAATTTAAGCTTATAATTTTCTTCTAGTTTATCTTGTAATTGTTTATAATATTCTCTGCGACGCAGATTGATTTTATCGGTAATGGTTTTAAATCGTTCCCAAATTTCTTCTTTAATATTGGATGGAACTGGACCTATAACTTTCCATTCCTCGTGATATTTCTGAAGCAATTTAAACGATTTTGTAATTGATTTCTCGAGCAAAAGACTTTCCGCTTTTTCGCATAATTGCACTTTTAATTCCAGGT
Source organism: Bacteroidales bacterium (assembly GCA_016929955.1). Taxonomy (GTDB): domain Bacteria; phylum Bacteroidota; class Bacteroidia; order Bacteroidales; family UBA12170; genus UBA12170. The sequence continues at coordinate 19,704 of JAFGHU010000097.1, forward strand.
TTTTCTTTAGATCAAGATAACGTAATTCGTTGCTAATCTTTACTTTATCAAAGAATTTTTCAACCAAAAAATGATAATTACGCCATAATTCTCCCATTTCGTTTTTAGGGATCATTCCTATTTCTTTCCAACGATCCTGGATTTCTTTAAATTGATCGTAGGTCGATTTTAAGGTTTCGTCAGAATTAACGAGCGTACGTAATTCTTCAAGAAGCGCCTGCTTCTTTTCTAAGTTTTCTTGTTGTTGTTGTTCTTGCTGTGCTCTAAGTTTGCCTCTTTTAACTCTTAAGATACCTAAAACTTTCTTGTAGCGCAGATGCTCTTCGGTTTCTTCGAGCGAAAACTCAGCCTCAATTCCATCATTAGCAAGGAATTGAGCAAGCGCTGTTTTTTCTATTTCTGCCAATTGAGCATCAATTAATCGGCGTAGTACAGCAACTTTCGACCGGCTTTTTTTAAGCTCTTCTTCTTCGGCTAAAACTTCCAATACAGTTAATAAATCGGACAGCTTAGCACCTTTGTATTGTTCTTCGTAAGCTTCGTCACTAATTTCAACCTCTTCTTGATCATCGTCATCGTCATCGTCGTCGTCGTCGTGATCCTCCTCGTCCGTAGCTTCATCCGGACCAAAATCATAGGATTCATCATCAGGTTCATTAGCAAGTTCTTCTTTTTTTGATTCGCCTTGATCTTCCTTAATTTCTTCAGAAGATGTAGCGTTTGGAGATTCTGTTTTCGTATCGTTTTCAACTGTTTCCTGAACAGTATCAGCATTCTCCTCTTGAACAGGCTTAGACCCCTCTTCAAGATTCTGATTGAGTTGTTCTTTATTTTCCATTAAATAAGTTATATGTATTGCTTTATGCGGACAAATGTATAAAAATCTTGCTACTCTTTCGGCTAAAATCGGATTTTTCGGCACATTATAATGCAAATTTGATTTATCAATATAGATCAGCGTTAAAATGTTTCAAATCTACCGCATCCGGAAAATCCAATACTGAAGAAACCGAAGCTATATCTTTTAAGCCATTTCCGGTAAGTAAAACCACAACTTCCTCATTTTTAACAATTTTATGTTTGAATTTTAAGAATCCGGCATAGGCCGATGCGGCGGCCGGTTCAACAAATAATCCAAATTGACCAGCCAATAGCTGCGAAGCTTCCAAAATTTCGCTATCTGTCACCTTTATACCTTCTCCATTATAGCGATTCAAAAAATCTTTTGCCATATAATAATTGCGAGGAATGTCAACCGATATAGAATCTGCCAGTGTAGAAGCCGCTTTAAAAACAGGATTTTCTGTATTCAAATTGTCGATTAAGTTTGAACTTCCTTCAGCCTGAACAGCAAAAATATGAGGAATTTTTGTTATCAAACCCAAGGCCAACAAATCTTCGAAACCCTTGTAAACTCCTGCTATAATTACACCGTCTCCAACAGGTACAAAAAGATGATCCGGTAGTTGGATCAATTGCTCATACAACTCAAAAGAAACTGTTTTCTTTCCTTCTATGGTTAAAGGATTAAAGGCTGTATTTCGATTATACCAACCTTTTTTTTCGGTAAGAGCCAAACTCAAGTCGTAGGCTTGGTCGTAGTTTCCTTGTACAGGAATTAATTGGGCGCCATACATAAGCACTTGAGTAAGTTTTGCTTTTGGCGCCTTTTGAGGAACCAGAATTATGGCCTTTTGTTTTTGTGAAGCACAAATCCCGGCAAGCGAAGATCCGGCATTCCCTGTTGAAGCGGCTACTATGGTTTGAATACCGTTTTCTTTAGCGAAAGCAGAAACCAATGCCGAAGCTCTATCTTTAAAAGAAAAAGTAGGATTGGATGATTCTACTTTTAAATGAAGCGAAAACTTATCACTTGCATTAAGCGCTTGATTACTAGAATAAACCGGTGTTTTTCCCACTAAAAGCGGAGGCCAACTTGAGTAATTTTCGATGGGCAATAAATCCAAATAGTCCGATTTTTTTAAATAATCAGATTCCTCATTCAATTTAGCTTTTATCGTATCGTAGGGATACAAAACTTTTAATACGCCCTTTAGAGCAGTCCCATCTGTATTGTCCTTTGCACATTTTGGACACAAATAATGAATTCTAGTATTTGAATAGCTTGCGCTACAGTTAACACAAGTATAAAAGTATTCTTTTGCCATAGCTACGAAGGTATTAATTTTTAAGTAATTTCGCCGTCAAATTAATTCAATTTAATAGCGATATAATCTACTGATAACGAGCATGAAATTATTTTTTAATCAATACAAAGGTGTCATTTACGCCAGCATTACCGCTTTATTTTGGGGATTTTTAGCCATCGCTTTAAAAGTTGCTTTGCAATTTATGCCAGCCGTAAATATTGTATGGTTTCGGTTTTTCTTTGCTTTTTTAAGTCTCTTTGTTTACTATATCATTTTTAATCCCAAAAAATTGGCTATTTTTAAAAAGCCTCCAATTCTTGCTATCGTTGCTGCTTTAGGTTTAAGTCTTAATTATTTTGGCTTTACCAGCGGAATACATTATACCTCGCCCAGCACTGCACAGGTTGTTATGCAACTCGGCCCTATCCTGCTTGGCATTGTTGGCTTTGTTGTTTACAAAGAAAAAATTGGCCGCATGCAAATGATCGGGTTTTTAATTGCCTTTTTGGGACTATCTATTTTTTATTATAATCAAATTGAAGGTGTTTTGGCCGATAAAGTAAATCTGTTTAACAAAGGATTTTTCTGGGTGGTAGCAGGAGCTTTGGGTTGGGTACTTTATGCATCACTTCAAAAGCATTTAGTAAAATCATTTGATACACAATTACTTAATATAATTATCTTCGCAGTACCTTCACTTTTGTTTCTTCCTTTTGTCGATTTCAGTCCATTTTTAGCTTTAAGTTTTGGGCAATGGCTATTGATGATTTTCTTAGGGCTAAACACCATAATTGCCTATGGATTTCTGGCTTTAGCTTTCAAATACACTCAAGTAAATAAAGTAAGCGTAATTATTAGTCTCAATCCGATTATCACTTTTGGCGCCATAACCTTTTTGTTTTTTATCGATGCGCAATGGATAGAGACTACCTTGATGGGAATAAAAACATTTGCCGGCGCACTTCTTGTTATTTTCGGCGCAATTTTAGTCATCCATTTTCGGAATAAATAAGCCTTTTTTCGATTTTTCATTTGTTCATTCATATTATTAACTAATTTAGAGCTGTAATATTTATGTTGCATTTTAACCGTTATGCAATAACTAATTTTTAATAAATGAAACATCCATGATAATTAATTTTATCACACAAAAGAATGATTATTAAGGATGTTCCATCTGGCAAAAACATAAAATTATAAACAGATGAAAATGAACTCAAACTTTTCCTATATTTTCGTATCTTTAAATTTGTATTTTTTATTGGGAAAAGGAAGTAAATACGTTTATATACATAAATAAAATAGTAGGCCAATGCTGACTTTAAAAATTATTTTCTGGGTTTTTCTTTTTATTATCTTTTATACTTATTTGGGCTATGGTATTGTGCTTTATATGCTTGTTCGTATTAAAAGACTATTCAAAAAGCCAAAACCTGTTAACACAGATTATGAGCCGGAAGTAACTTTATTTGTTGCTGCATATAACGAAAAAGACTATGTAAATGAAAAGGTAGCCAATTCGCTTTCTTTAGAATATCCAAAAGAAAAATTAAAACAAGTTTGGGTAACCGATGGCTCTGATGATGGCACTCCGGAAATATTAAAGAAATATACCAATCAAGGCATTGAAGTATGTCACGAAGATGCCAGAGGCGGAAAAATTGGTGCGATGAACAGAGGCATGGCTTTTGTAAAAACGCCTATTGTTATTTTTTCTGATGGAAACACTTCTTTGGG
>JAFGHU010000098.1 GCA_016929955.1 Bacteroidales bacterium
GGATTTGCAAATAATTTGGGCATTAAAGGTGCATCCAGGAAATTTTTTGGCGGCCTCCGCATGGGTCAGAAATCGAATGCTGATTATTTGCAAGGAGGAGGCGAGTTTGTTCCCAATTCCAGATTTAATGAAATGTCGCTAAAAGCAAATGCAGGATTTACCGACAAAATTGGAACATTTAAATTCTTTTACGATTACAACAATCAAAAACTGGGTTTGGTTGAAGACGAAGCTATCGAAGAAATTACTGCGCGAGCTAGAAAAAACGAAATCTGGTATCAGGAGTTTAATACCCATTTGCTATCGACCCAAAATAAACTCTACTTTGGTCAGCTAAGACTGGATGTAAACGCAGCTTATCAAAATACGGAATTGACTCATTTTGGCGATTTGAATGTATATGAGCTTCAGATGCGACTAGCTACGCTGACTTACGAAGCTAAACTCCATTTGCCATCGAATAAAAATTCTGATTATATAATTGGATTTCAGGGATTTAATCAAAGCAATACAAATATCAACAACAGAGAAACTATACTTTTGCCCAACGCTAAAACAAACAATTATTCCGCTTTTGCCTTAGCGCAATATACCTTGTTTAAACAATTTAAATTCCAAACCGGAATTCGTTACGATGCGAAAACAATAGCAACTCAAGTTGTTGGCAATAGTGCGGATACCGAGAATTATCGTGCTCCGATTGATAAACAATTTGGAAGCTTTAGTGGATCTTTTGGCGCTACATACACTATAAATAACAAACTCTTTTTTAGAGCAAATTATGCAGCAGCTTATCGCACCCCTAACCTTGCGGAGTTAACATCAAACGGTCAGCACGAGCTCCGCTTTGAAGTTGGAGATCAAAATCTTATTCCGGAGAAATCGTACGAAACAGACCTCAGCATTCATTTTCATCAAAGCAATATTAGTTTTGATTTAGCCGGATTTTACAATCTATTAAACAATTATATTTTTATTGCACCTACAGGCGAATCATCCAATACAGGAATGCCAATCTATAAATACAAACAGGCAAATTCATCTCTGTTTGGTGGCGAAGCGGGCTTTCATTTTCATCCAATGGAATTAAAGTGGCTGCATTTTGTAGGTACCTATGCGTCGGTTATTGGAAAACAAAAAAGCGGCGAATATTTACCTTTTATTCCTGCACATAAGCTCAATTTTGAATTTAGAGCAACGCATACTAAATGCCTGGGTATAGAAGATGCTTATGTAAGTATCAATACAAGTACAGCTTTCGACCAGAACAATGCAGCGCCCGATGAAACAACAACGGCAGGCTATACACTTTTGGATATTGGTTTTGGAGGAAAAATAAAAGCAAAAAATCAAACGATTTATATCAGCCTAAGTGCGAATAATTTACTGGATAAAAAATACATCGATCATTTATCCACTTTGAAAGAAGTAAATTTATTCAATCCCGGCCGAAATATCGCGCTGAGCCTAAAAATTCCATTTGCGCTAAACAAAACCGAGAAAAATATCTAGCTAATAAATAATAAGTAATTAGAATACTACCAATCCAGGATTCATAAGCTTTCAATTTGGTTGACAACTTAAAACAGAATTTACTATCTTGCTCCCCGAATTAACAAAAACGAAATATTATGAATCTGGATTGGTTGCTTGAAATAAATCCTATACTACTCGCACTTGTAGCAACGCTGTTTACGTGGGCTGTAACTGCTTTAGGGGCATCAATGGTTTTCTTTTTTAAGAGGATAGATAAAAGAGTGCTGAATTCAATGCTTGGTTTTGCTGCCGGCGTGATGATTGCTGCCAGTTTTTGGTCTTTGCTAAAGCCGGCCATAGAAATGAGTGAAGATCAAGGAACTAGTGGGTGGATTCCTGCAGTCGTTGGATTTCTTTCTGGTGGCGCTTTTTTGCTAATGATCGACAAAATATTGCCTCACTTGCATATGGGATTGTCAACAGATAAAGCTGAAGGAATAAAAACTTCCTGGCAAAGAAGTATATTGCTTGTCTTGGCCATTACACTTCATAATATTCCTGAAGGACTAGCTGTTGGTGTTGCCTTTGGTGCATTGGCAATTAATCCCGATCCTGCCTTACTCGCCGGAGCTATTGCATTAGCCTTAGGAATTGGTTTACAAAATTTCCCGGAAGGGGCAGCCGTTTCCATTCCTTTGCGCAGAGAGGGATTATCTCGATTAAAAGCATTTAATTATGGACAATTATCGGGAATTGTAGAACCCATTGCTGGCGTTTTTGGAGCCTATTTGGTTTTAACTGTCACGCCATTGCTCCCTTATGCCTTATCATTTGCTGCCGGAGCTATGATATTTGTTGTGGTTGAAGAACTTATTCCTGAATCGCAACAAGGTCAAGAAACCGATTTATCAACCATTGGAGCTATGTTAGGATTCGCTACGATGATGGTGCTGGATGTTGCCTTGGGTTAATTTGTTAATTATTTCCTTCATTTTTGATTTTTCTTGAGTCTTCAATTATTTAGTTGAATTTAGCTCGATTTTAAGTCTGATTTCCAAGGTATAAATCTGGGAATCCAGATAAAATCAATAGAATACTGTATTTATTTTATTGAATTTCAATGCGATAAATACCTATAAATTATAAAAGAACAAAAATGAATACATCTTTAAATACAGATACTCCTTCCTTTACGCACTTTCTGGATACCTTAAAAAAGACGATTAAAAAGGCTTTTTACGAAAGTGACAATATCGAAACTTTTATTCAAAAAAGAGGTTTCCCAACATTGGTTTTGAGCGATATAATGGCCAAAAATCCTTTTTCAGTGGCTATTCCAAAAGAATATGGTGGACGAGGAGCTAAAGTAAAAGAATGTTTGGGCGTGTTGGATGCTGCCGCTTACGAATCGCTCCCTTTATCCTTGGCTTTTGGTATCAATATTGGATTATTTCTGGAACCTGTAGCAAAATACGGTCAGAAATCAATTAAAAAAGACATTTTCGATCAATTCTTAAACCATCAGAATATGGGTGGCTTGATGATTACCGAACCTGATTTTGGTAGTGATGCATTAAATATGGCAACTTCCAATGTTAAAGTGGGATCGAATTATCATATTAAAGGCACCAAACATTGGCAAGGATTAACGGGCATGGCTGATTATTGGATTATGACTTCACGAGAGAAAAAAGAGCAAGGAGAGCTGGGAAGAGATATCGATTTTTTTATTTGTGATGAAAAGCAAGTCAATCAGAAAATCCATGTTGAAGAGTATTACAATAATATCGGCCTCTATCCTATTCCTTATGGAAAGAATATCATCGATATACAGGTTCCCGAACAATTCAAATTGGTTCCGGAAACTACGGGTTTAAAACTAATGATGGATTTATTGCATCGAAGTCGTTTTCAATTTCCAGGAATGGCTATGGGTTTTATTCGTAGGATGTTGGATGAAGCCCTAAAACATACGACCAACAGAATGGTTGGAGGAAAACCTTTGTTTGCTTTAGATCAGGTGAAACATCAAATTGCCAGAATTCAAAGCGCTTTTACAATTAGTTCGGCTATGTGTGCCAGAAGTGCCATTTATAGCGGCATTGAAAACAACTTGGCTATGGCTGCTGTTGAAGCCAACAGTATGAA
>JAFGHU010000099.1 GCA_016929955.1 Bacteroidales bacterium
CGAATTAAAATGATCGACATTTAAGTGATTTTTGGCGACATCAATATATTCTGTATGATCGGTTAGTAATCGGGTAATGAGCGCAATACGCAAACTTTTATCGCGTTGTACCGATATCGAAGAAGCCTGGGCACCCAAGTGATAAAAACGTTCTACTGCATTGCTGATATCTTCCAACGAGGAGCCCATATTTTCTAATTTCTCGGTTAAAAAAACCGAGCGATCTTCCGTTATCCATTTATTGATATAATTTAAGATATCTTCACGGTCGATATGTTGCGAGGCCAGCTCGAAAATTTCATAGCTCAGCGCAATTAAATCGTTATCGGCAACGCGTTCAAAAGGGGCATTGCTTTCTTTGTTTATCTCCGATTTTCCTTTAAAAGATGGACTGAAACTCTCGAGCAAATATTGTGCACCACTTACATTGGCCCAGCATAAAGTGTTTATCATCTTTCGCGAGATCCGAATCAACAATTTAGGATCGGTATGACTGAGCATATCTAAAATGATTTTCCAGTCGCCTGTATTCTCTTTTGTTTCTTTTTGTTCGTTTTTTTCAAATACTTTTTTTAGTTCCAAATGAAGCAAATACACGCCTATACTTTCGGCTATACTTTTTATTAATTTCAGTTCTTCTTTCAGAAAAGGCCCTTGGTAGGCTTTTGGCCTGATTTCGTTGTACATCACTTTTATTTGACCAAAATTCCGATCTTGTGCCTGAATATCAGCACTTAGTGTCCATTTGGAATCTTGAAAACCAAAGGTTTTAAAAGTACCTTGCGCTATGCTTATTTCTACTTCGCAAATATCCGGATATTGCCAACCGGGAGGTATGGCTTTGAGTAAATCATAAACCGCTTGTTCTACGCTGATATTATGTTCGTTTAAAATCTCCTGGATTTTATATAAACAATTTAATTCTTTGGCTCGTTCTTGAAGTTCGCCAATTAGCTGATCTAAAGGTTTGTTTTCCGTCATTGCTTTTGAGGTTTAAGAATGATACCTCGCCCGCTTCTTCCATCCACTTTAATGTTTAGGGGCGACTTTAAACGAATATGTCGTAAATAGGCTGTTTCGATAAGGCTTTCCTGAGCATTTAACCAATCCCAATGGATTTGATTCTCGTGATTTTGCGCAATGGAAAAATAAAATACCTGAAAACCGCTTACATTGTGAAAAAAGTGCGAACCCTGACTTTGTTCAAAATTTACTTTATCCAAACTGGCTTCCACTATTGCTTTGGCACCCGAAATTTGTCCCCAATTTACCGGAATTCCTGCCGAAGCATCCGAAGTTCCCCAGCGTCCAAAACCAATCAGTACATATTTTCTTTTTTCATCGAGTAGTTTTGCGTTTAGTTTTTCAATTTCCAAAGCCATCGCTTGGGTTTTCATCACATCAAAAGCTTCTGGTTTAAGGTAAAGAATATCGCTAATCGATTCTTCTTTGCCATTGCCCAATACCTGCTTCGAATAAACAAGTAAATTTTCGTGTTCGAAATCGGCATCTGCTATCTCTATTTCCTCAAAAGAAACAGCCATAGGCCGTGCTTGTAAAAAGCCAAATTGATGGATGCCCGAAGCATTAAATTTTAGTGCAAATTCAATTTCTACGGGCGCCTCAAAGTTTTTCTCACTCAGTTGCATGATATCGCTTAATAAGGCGTTGAGTGGAGGTTCGTCTAGACGCAATATCGAGGCAAAGTTTAAAATACGCGGCCCTTTTTTACCTATGCCCATTACAATGCGACCGGAAGAAGCATCTAAGGTAGAAGCTGAATATTTCAGCTCTTTGCCCTGATCGGCAACGGTGAGATCATTTTCTAATAAATATTCGGTTTCTTGTATTGGATTGTAGGCTTGTGGTTTTCCCATATTTACGGCCCAGAATAGCGTTTGGGTATTTTTCATCAGCTCATTAATCGATCCAAAAGGAGGATCTAATTTTGGCAGAGCAGGGGAATAAGACCATGAGATTCCGCCATCCACAATGGTTTTTCCTAATCCAAGAGCCAGATTAACAATCCCGTCTTTTGGTTCTGCATTTCCAAAAGCATAATAATTATAGGAGCGTCCAACACCCGATACATCGGGATAGAATAAATCGCCTTTACGATTGCCAACAACTTCCTGAATGATGATGGCCATTTTTTCATCTTGTAGTGTATGACTACAGGCGCGCATATAGTCTTTGGCAGTTTTAAAAAAAGAGGAGGCATAAACAAATTTAATGGCTTCAAGCAATTTTTGATAACGACTGTCGGTGTCGAGCTGGTTGTTTGGCGTCATTTTTGTCGAATAAATACCGGCAAATGGCTCTTTCATTGCATCTTCTAAAAGGCTAGACGAGCGAATGGCTAAAGGAGTTTTTACATCGGCGATAAGTGCTCTAAGATCGCCCAAAATAGAAAAAGGCAATTCTGCTTTTTGAAAAGCTTGGGCAATTCTATCGTCGGGTAAATTGGAATAGGCAATTGGATATAAATCGTTTTGCTTCATAAAAGCATCAAAAACATCGGTGCGTAGCACAGTGAGTATCGGAACGCCAATTTCGAATTCAGGATGATTGTGTTTAAGGTTTTCGTTTTTTAATAAAGCATGAATGCGCAGCAATCCTTGTGCTTTTCCTCCAAAAGAACCGCTTCCGATATAGGTAATTTTATTTTCAGGATGATAAAAATTACGGTTAAAACGGGCGATATTTTTTTCGATCGAATCCATACTTTTTTGAATTACTTTATACCCAACCTCTGTCTTTAGATGCTTGTGCAACGCGATCTACCGCAATTAAATAAGCGGCCTGACGCATAGGGATTTTATATTTTAGTGCAAAATCGCTTACGGCTACATAAGCCGAAGTCATTTTAACATCCAGCTTGCTTAAAACTTCATCCTTGGTCCAGTAATAATTCATATTGCTCTGCACTTGCTCGAAATAACTGCAAGTAACACCTCCCGAACTGGCCAAAAAATCCGGAATCGTAAACAAGCCTTTGGCATCAAGTATATCCGCAGCTTCAGGTGTTGTAGGACCATTTGCTCCTTCGGCAATTATTTTGATATTGGGATGAATGCGATCAACGTTTTCCGTGCCGATCTGATTTTCTATCGCCGCCGGAATCAGAATATCTGCTTCCTGGGCTATCCAATCTTCGCCCGGAAGCACGGTGTAATTTAAAGCCAAGGCTTTTTCTTTATCAATGCCTCCAAAGCGATCGGTAATGCTTTTCAATTCTTGATAATCAATACCTTCTTTTTTGCAATAGGTATAGCTACATGCGTCTTGCTGACTCCAACTGGCTACACCAATAACCATTCCGCCAATTTGATTATACAATTCGAAGGCATGCTGTCCTACATTTCCAAAACCTTGGATACAAGCTCTTGTTTTATCCGCATCGATATTCAGTTCTTTTAATGCTTCGCGCAAAGTAATAATTACACCATATCCTGTAGCTTCTTTTCTGCCTAAACTGCCGCCCATACTGATGGGTTTTCCGGTAATAAAGCCCGGTGCTTTTATGCCCATCAATACCTCGTATTCGTCGAGCATCCAAAGCATATGTTGCGCATTGCTCATAATATCCGGCGCCGGCACGTCGAGATGAGGGCCAACGTTTTTAACAATTTGACGAACCCAACCGCGGCACAATTGCTCTTGTTCGAAAAGACTTAAATTGTGCGGATCACAAACAATGCCGCCTTTGCTACCACCAAGCGGAATATCAACCACCGCTGTTTTCCATGTTACCCACATAGCCAGGGCACGCACCAAATCGATAGTTTCTAAAGGATGAAAACGAATGCCTCCTTTTGAAGGGCCTCTGGCGTCGTTGTGTTGCACGCGAAAACCTTTAAATATTTTCATTTCTCCATTGTCCATCCGAATCGGGATGCTAAAATGAAATTCGCGCATTGGCGTTCGTAGTAAATCGCGTGTGGCTTGATCCAGCTCCAGAAATTCAGCTGCCTGGTCGAATTGTTTTTGCGCACTATGAAATGCATTATAGGCCGAAGTACTCATTTGGTTTTGCTTTTCCCAAAGATAAGGGAGAAAAGGCAATAAAAAAAATGCGACTTTAGAAATTTTGGCAGAATAATGCTTTGGCTAAATAATAAAAATGGATATGGTCATAAGATAATTTATCTAACCACCTAACCCCCATACTTTATTCTACGATAAATATAAAGCGTTAAACCGAGTATAAGGATTAAAACAAAGGGAAGAAAAACATTAAGTAGCTGGATTAAAATCAAATGCTGATCGACTTTGTTTTTATCGAGCATACGCATTTTTATTTCGCGCGAGCGTATATCGATTAAGCCGTTTTCTTCCGTTAGGTAATGCAGCGCATTGATTATAAAGTCTTTGTTTCCATAGCTTTGCTGTGTAAACTGATCGTATCCTAATGGCAATGGATAATGTTGATTATAATGCAATTGATTCTTTATCAAATCGCCATCCGAACAAACTACCATGGCATTTTTTTCGCTGCGCTCTTTTTTGAGCGGTCGTTTAAATTGATCTTTTAACTTTGGAGGAATACGATTGGCAAACAGGCTCTTAAACCGGCCTTCAATAAGTACGGCAACGGCTTGTGCCGGTTTGCGATAATCTGCTGCATCCGGATTCGTTTCAAGCATTCCCAAATCGATGATGGCTGGGCTAGGAAGCAATCTGGAATAAGGCGATGATTGCAATAAAACCGTTTTTTTTAGTCCGTCTGAAAAAACGGTATCCAAAGTGGATGGAAACTCGGTCATAATTGCATTTAAATTACGCACAATGGGATGCTGCGATTGCACAGTGAGTACCGGAAAAAAGAACCAGGGAAGGAGCTCTTGCTGAGGTTGATCGCCAATCATACCGGTCACGATTGGAATGGAACGTGCATTTAAATCGAGCAATAAATCGGCATTGAGCCTGACGCCATATTTAAACAACTGATCCTCCAAATTGAGTTCGTTTTTAATGGCAATGGATTGACTGCTGTTTCGTAAGCTGTCCATATCGGCTAAAACGGGATCGATCAACCAAAAAACTTTTCCGCCGTACATAATGTATTGATCAATAACATATTTGTCGGCCTCAGAAAAAGCACTTAAAGGCTGTGCAATAATCAAGGCACTAATGGCAGGCTGATCCAGTATTGTGTTAGAAACAGAATCGACGGCAAATAAACTGCTCATTCGGCCATCAATACGTAAACTTCCCAATCGGTAATAATGGCTTAAAGTTTGTGCGATATCTGCAATAGCCGCTCCCTGCAACTCGCCATGCCCATCAAGAAAAGCTACCGTAGGTTTTTCGGATGCAAGCAAAGTGGATAAAGCCGATGCTAAATTGTATTCAAGCGATTCGATAGAATTATTGATGACGCGCTCCGGCGAGGCGCCTCTTTGTGTTCTTAATAATTCAACCGGAATTTCCTGACTTTTATAGTTTAGAATAAGACCGGGGAAAATGAGCAACTGACTACTTCCGTCTTTTTTATTTACGTGTAAATTAGTTGGTTGCAAGCCTTTATCGACTAAATTCTGAATTAAATCTTCTCTTTTTTTCTTATCGCCTATGGCGGATGGATTAATAAAATCGTATTCGATATATGGACTATACGCTTTAAACTCTTCCAACATATCGCGCGTTTCATTGCGCAATTTTTTAAATCCGGCCGGAAAATCACCTTCCAGGTAAACTTTAAAATAGGCGTAATCATCCAGTTGCTTGAGCATTTTAATCGTTCCTTCTGAAAGCGTATAGCGTTTTTCTGCTGTTAGATCAATTCGTAAATAAACTTTCGAAATCAGTATATTGATTAAAAACAAAGCAAGTATGCCCAGAACTAAATTCCTTAAACTGATTTGTTTTGGGTTTTTATGTTGTTTTTTATTTACCATTTCCGACTGCTTAAAAAGGTGTGTGTAAATAAAAGGAACAAGGCCGAAAGACTAATAAAATAAACCACATCGCGTAAATCGACAACGCCACGTTGAATGGAAAGATAATGGACTTGAATGCCCAGTAATCGCACAAATAAATCGAAGCTTCCGAAAATATCGAGGGCATATATAATTTCAAATCCCAGAAATGCAAAAGCGGAAAGCAGAATGCCAATAACAAAGGCCACAATTTGATTATCGCTAATTGCAGATGCAAAAATACCGATGGAAATAAAGGCTGCAGCCAAAAACAATAAGCCTAAATAAGAACCCCAAACCACGCCCAGGTCGAGGTTTCCATAAGGAAAACTCAGCCAATAAACGCTTAAGACATAGATCAAACTGGGGATTAAAGAAAGCACAACCAGACTGAATGCAGCCCAATATTTTGCGCCAATTATTTGCCAATCGCTTAAAGGGCGTGTAAACAACAACTCGATAGTTCCTGTTTTTTTTTCTTCAGCAAACATGCGCATCGTAATCGCAGGTATTAAAAATAAAAAGACCGTTGGCGCCAGGCTGAAAAAGGAATCGAGACTTGAATAAGCAAAGTTTAAGATATTGAATTCTGTGGGAAAAACCCAAAGAAACAATCCATTTATCAATAGAAATGCCCCGATAACCAAATAAGCTATCAGCGAATTTAAAAATGCAGCTATTTCTTTTTTATACAGGGCAAACATGAAAGAAACAGATTTAGTATTGCTTTAGGCGAGCACTTCAATTCTTACCACATCGTCAATTTCCAAGCCCAATAAACTACTGGCTTTTCCTTTGCTTATTGCTATTTCCAGATGATCTTCCGAATCGAAAAGAGCCAATAATTCGCCTTCGTTTACATCCAAATAAGATTTACAAATCGTATTTATTTCGTAGTTGCCGGCACGCAAAAGAATTTTAAATTTTCGGCCTTTTACAATTTCATTAAAAAGCTTTTCGGTTATATTGGTGATGACATTTTGATAGGCATCGATATAAATGGCTTTCCCTTTAATCAGATTGCTTTCCACTACCGGTTTAAACGACATTTTATTGGTTAAGGCGTCTCTTTTTTCGCCCAAATGCTCAATGGCATTGCCTTCCAGCACGTGCATTGCTGCTTGAACAAAAACATCTTTGGTAGGAAAAGAAAAGCGATTGGACGTTTGAATAATATCCAATTCGATTATCAAATCGGGGTTTTCGTTAAACATCAAAGCAAAAATTCCATTATCGGCACCAATAAAATAATGCCCATTGTGCTTAACTAAAACATGGGGCATATCGATAGATGCTTCGGTATTTACGCCTACAATATGAATTGTTCCTTCCGGGAAATTTTTATAAGCGCTTTTTAAAATAAATGAGGCTTGATTTAAATCGAAAGGAGGAATATCATGCGAAATGTCGACCAGTGTTATATCCGGAATACTCCTTAAAAAGGCCCCTTTTACGGAAGCCAGATAGTGATCTTTTAAACCCCAGTCAGATGTTAATGTTAGTATTGGCATTGGATACTTTTTTAGCTCGATAAATTATTTTCAAAGATACCAAAAAATCCATTCTTTGATTTTTAGGAACTCAATTTGGCAAAATTGATTTTTTTTAATCGAAAGTCCATAATTTTTCTGAAATTTGCTAGCGTAAAAAACACACCCTATGGGAGAAAAAGTGCTTTCTGCTGAAGGCTATGATCCACTGATACTCTTTGGAGCCAATGAAAATAAGCTTGAAATAATCAGGCGTTTATTTCCGCAACTTAAAATTATTGTGCGTGGAGAAATGATAAAACTCGTCGGTGCTGAGCAATCCATAAAAAAATTCGAGAATTATTTCGATCAGGTTTTGATGCATCTCGAGCAATATCAAAGCATTTCTGAAAGCGATTTAGAATCCCTTGCCAGCGAAGACTTAAAAACGGATAAAAAATTCTTGCCCGACGATGTTTTGGTTCATGGAAGAAATGGAGCTTTAATTAAAGCCCGCACCGAAAATCAAAGAAAAATGGTGGCGTCGGTAAATAAAAACGATTTGACCTTTGCAATTGGACCAGCAGGAACAGGAAAAACCTATACGGCTGTTGCTCTGGCTGTTCGCGCACTCAAAAATAAAGAGGTAAAACGATTGATACTAGCACGTCCTGCCGTTGAAGCAGGGGAGAGTTTAGGCTTTTTGCCCGGAGATATGAAAGAAAAACTTGATCCTTATATGATGCCGCTCTATGATGCCTTGCGCGATATGCTTCCGAGTGCAAAACTGGAAAAATACCTGGAAGACGGAACTATTGAAATAGCTCCTTTGGCATATATGCGAGGTCGTACTTTGGATTATGCATTTGCCATTTTAGACGAAGCTCAAAATGCAACACCCAATCAGCTGAAAATGTTTTTAACGCGTATGGGAAATACGGCAAAATTTATTGTAACCGGCGATATAACACAAATCGACCTGCCCAAAAAACAACAATCCGGATTGGTGCAAGCAACTAAAATCTTAAAAAATATCTCGGGTATTGAAATTATTTATCTAGACGAAAAAGATATCGTGCGCCATCCTTTGGTGGGAAAAATCATTCAGGCCTACAAAACAGACGAAAGTCAAATTGGATTTTTATCTAAATCAGAACATCGTAAATCGGAAAATTAATATTGCTTATCTTTACATCATAAATCAGTTAATACTAAACAATTGCACATGAACACCATTATTAAATCAGATTTTAATTTACCGGGGATAACCCATGTTTATAAAGGAAAAGTGCGTGATGTATACACCATTCACGATGATTTATTGGTTATGTTGGTCAGCGACCGTATTTCAGCTTTTGACGTGGTTTTACCTAAAGGAATTCCTTATAAGGGGCAAGTACTAAATCAAATTGCGGCTAAATTTTTAGATGCCACTTCTGATATTGTTCCAAACTGGAAAATGGCAACGCCTGATCCTATGGTAACTGCCGGAATTCAATGCGATCCTTTTCCTATCGAAATGATTATTCGCGGGTATTTAACAGGCTCGTCATGGCGCACCTACAAAAGCGGCGAAAGAGAGATATCCGGCGTTCCCATTCCGGATGGAATGCGCGAACATCAGCGCTTCGAAACGCCGATTATTACACCTACAACCAAGGCAGAACAAGGTGCTCACGATGAAGACATTTCTAAAACACGAATTTTACGTGGAGGTTTGGTTTCGCCCGAAGATTATGCTTTGCTCGAAAAATATACGATGGAATTGTTTGAGCGTGGTACACAAATGGCCGACGAAAGAGGATTGATTTTGGTGGATACCAAGTATGAATTCGGAAAAAAAGACGGGAAAATATACTTGATCGACGAAATCCATACGCCCGATTCCTCCCGTTATTTTTATAAAGAAGGATACGAAGAACGATTTGCCAATGGCGAACCACAAAAACAGCTTTCTAAAGAATTTGTTCGCGAATGGTTGATGGACCATGGATTTCAAGGTCGCGATGGGGATGTGCTTCCTGAAATGACAGATGAGTTTATAAGCTCTGTTTCTGAACGTTATATCGAATTATACGAGCAAATAACAGGCGAAAAATTTATAAAAGAAGAAACCTCAAATATTTTAGAACGCGTAGAAAAAAATGTGCTTGCCTTTCTTCGCGAAGCATAGCTATTTATACGAAAGCTGAACTTGATACGTTATTCAAGCTCCGGTGAAAAACGTTTCATCGGAGTTTTTTTCTTTTGATAGTGAAAAAACAAAAAGAAATAAATGAATTATTTTTGCCTTTAAAGCATCGTTTTCTTATGAAAAACTTTAGCCTGTTTCTTTTCTTTCTTTTTCAATTTTTTTTATTGTCTGCACAAGAAATACCTCTTGGTCATTGGCGCGACGAATTGCCTTATAATCAACTTATTGCCATTACTGAATCGGAGGATTTTGTGTATGCGGCAACCCCTTATGGTTTGCTGAGTTACACTAAAAAAGAGGGCAGTCTCGACCGCATTTCAAAAGTGAATGGACTAAGCGATTTTGGTATAAGCACGATCAATTACAACCAGGCTTATCATACCTTATTTATTGCCTATTCCAATGCAAATATCGACATGATAAAAAACGGGGATATTGTTAATTTGTCGGATATTAAACGAAAGTCTATCCTCGGAAATAAGCAAATAAATGCCGTGTTTTTTATCGATCAATACGCCTATTTATCTTGCGGATTTGGAATTGTGCTTGTAGATATCGAACGTGAAGAAATAAAAGACACGTATTATCTGGGCAATCAAGGCGAAAATGTAGAAGTATTTGATATGGATAGGCTTGGCGATGAGCTTTTTGTTGCCACTTCGAAAGGGGTGTACCGTGCCAATATTAACAATCCGAATTTGGCCAATTTTGCAAATTGGACAAAACTGAGTCATTTGCCTTTTCCTGACGATCCTTACAATCATATGGTAGCGTTTAGTGATCATTTAATCGTGAATCGCTTAACCGATGTTCCTGGCGATCAGCTTTTTGCTACAACCGCTCATACCTGGTTCGAAGTTTTTAAACAACAAATAACAAAAACAACGAATTTGGTGGCCGATCAAACGCATTTGTATCTTTTTCATCCCCATGCTATCGACGAATACAATGCCGATTTTAGCTGGAATCAGGAAATTGAAGCCTATCATTTATCGAATGCCGCAGAACCACAACCCAGCGCTTTAATCCGATCTTCCGACGGGAATTTTTATATTGCCGATCAAAAGCAGGGGCTGCTTATTTCGCCCGATCTGCAAGCCTTTCAATCGGCGCTATTAAACGGTCCGTATTCTAACCAGGTTTTTGATATCTCTGTTGTGGGCTCTAAATTGGTAGTGGCTTCAGGCGGTAGAGACGATTCATTTGGCAATGTGTATTTGGAAGATGGTTTATTTGTTTATGATGATGGACTTTGGGAAAATATAAACAAACAAAATACTCCGGCATTGGATAGCGTTTACGATTTTGTATGTGTGGATGTTAACCCAAACAATTCAAACGAATTTGCTGTTGGAACTTGGGGCAAAGGACTTTATACATTTGATGAAGGAGGCTTTGCTGAGGCCTACGGAAGGCAGAATAGCAGCTTAACGCCAAACTCCACATATGGTCATATTATGCGATTGGGTGGTGTGGGTTATGATTCTAAAAATAATCTTTGGGTGGCTTCGGCAGTTTCTAATGCGCTTTTACATAAGCGATCTCCTTCGGGCGAGTGGAAAGCCTTTGAATTTGGAGCCTGGACTTCCTCGTATGATATTCGGGATATGCTGATTGATTCGCGAGATTATGTATGGATACTCTTGCGCAGCGGTGGCTCTGTTTTACTGTTTGCTTTTGATGAAAATCAGGACGTAAATCAGCAAATTAAAGGATTGAATCAGCAGGCAAGAACAGGAAATATTCCGGGCTCCCAGGTGTTTTCCATAGCCCAGGATTTAGATGGTGAAATATGGCTGGGAACCGACGAAGGTATCGGTGTAATTTATCAACCTGAAAATATTTTTCGAGGAGGTGATTTCGATGCTCAGAAAATTATTGTGGAGCGCGATGGCTATGCGCAATATTTGCTCGAGAGCGAAAAAGTAAAAGCCATTGCTGTGGATGGCGCTAATCGAAAATGGGTAGGTACGGAGCGTGCAGGTGTTTTCTTGCTCTCAGCAGATGGTCAGGAAGAATTGCTTCATTTTACAACGGATAACAGTCCGCTCTATTCCAATTCAATTACGGCACTTGGAATCACTGATCAGGGCGAAGTTATTATTGGCACCAATCAGGGTTTAATCGTTTATAAAGGAAGTGCGACCACAGCAAGTGCACAAGGGTTTTCGGATGTTTATGCCTATCCCAACCCAGTTCGACCCGATTATTTTGGGCCCATTGCCATTAAAGGCTTAACACGCGATGCCTTTGTTAAAATTACGGATATCAGCGGACGTTTGGTAAATGAAATTCGATCGGAAGGCGGACAAGCCATTTGGAGTGGCGAAAACATGGAAGGTTATCGTGTACAAACCGGAATTTATTTGGTTTTTGTAGCAAATACGGATGGGTCGGAGAGTGCAGTGACTAAAATTATGTTTATTCATTAAATCCTAATTGAACATCTTCCAAAATGAGCAGCAGTGCGATAATTCGTATTGATGCTGTCGTAAATAGCTAATGATATCAGATCTTATTTTTGAATTTATCTTTTAAAAGGAGCACGGGGCGATGAACGCTTTCTTCGCTTGTGAGATTTTTTGCTTCCTCAGGAAAATGAATAACTTTAAGGGTTAAAAAATATAACGCTTAAGAACGTAACATCTCAATTCGTTTGTTTTTTGTTAGTAGTGGCGGTATCAAAAGTAAAATGTTTGTGTATTTTCCTTCGTGATCCTTTGTGCGGAACTTTGTGTATTCTAAGATAATGTCAAGCTTTTAACGAACTAAATTTACAAAAGGTTCTTCGCGATTTACAACAGCGAATATACGATA
>JAFGHU010000100.1 GCA_016929955.1 Bacteroidales bacterium
CCCGGAGCCGGGGTCGAACCGGCACGAGTGTTACCTCATTGGTGTTTGAGACCAACGCGTCTACCAATTCCGCCATCCGGGCTCATTAACATTCGCCGTCTGTCGGGAGCTCATCAGTCTTTCGACTTCTTCGCTTCCTTGAAACAGGCTAAATTTGCGCTGCAAAGATAGTTTTTTTTTAGAAATTCCAAACAATATTTTATTTGGCATTGCCAAAAAAACAAAGTACTTTTGCCGCCAGTTAAAACCGACACCAAAACCTCAAATTATCATGGACGGCAATGTATCAATTTTCAGCGGTAGAGCAACAAAATATTTAGCCGAAAAAATCGCTAAAGCTTATGGTAAACCGCTAGGAGAGAGTTCTATATCGCTTTTTGCCGATGGTGAATTTCAACCTTCTTTTGATCATTCAATACGAGGCAATACTGTTTTTATTGTGCAATCGACTTTTGCTCCATCCGACAATCTTTTTGAGATGTTATTGATGATAGATGCAGCAAAAAGAGCGTCTGCAAAAAAAGTTGTCGCCGTAATTCCTTATTTCGGTTTTGCTCGTCAAGACCGAAAAGATCGACCGCGTGTTTCCATTGGCGCTAAGTTAACAACCAACTTACTGGTTGCCGCCGGTGTTGACCGTATCGTTACTATGGATTTGCACTCAGATCAAATTCAAGGTTTTGTCGATTTACCGGTTGACCACCTATATGCGTCATCCATCTTTGTTCCTTATTTACAAAGTTTGAATTTAGGTGATATCACTATGGCTTCGCCTGATACAGGAGGTGCAAAGCGTGCGGCTGCTTATGCCAAATTTTTAAATACAGATCTGGTTATTTGTTTTAAACAAAGAAAAAAAGCCGGTGAAGTTGAAAAAATGCAGGTTATTGGAGATGTTGTTGGTAAAGACATTGTTTTGGTAGATGATATTATTGATACAGGAGGAACGATTACAAAAGCAGCAGAAATGATGCTGGAACAAGGCGCCAAAAGTGTACGTGTTGTTTGTACCCATGCAGTTTTCTCGGGGAATGCAATAGAACGCCTCGAAAATTCATCGATTAGTGAAGTCATAACTACCGATACCTTGCCTCACGAAAGCAAAGGGAAAATAACGGTACTGTCAACAGCCAATTTATTTGCTGATGTGATAGACCGAATTCATAATTTCGAATCCATTAGTGATCATTTTAAGTTCACTACTATTTTATAAATAAAAATTATTTAACAATGAAAAGAGTATCTATGAGCGGTTCTCCTAGAGAGAACGTAGGGAAAAAAGATGCAAAAGCACAACGCCTTGCCGGCAATGTTGTTTGTGTATTGTACGGTGGTGAAGAACAAATTTCTTTTACACTACCTGAAAAAAAATTCGACAAAATTATTTTTACACCTGAAGTGTATTTAATTGATCTTGAAATTAGTGGCAAAAATTACGTTGCTCTTCTTCAAGATGTTCAATATCATCCGGTTACGGATAAGGTTTTACATGCCGACTTTTTGCAAGTACTAGAGTCAAAACCGATTATTGTAAGTATGCCTGTTGTTTTAACCGGAACGTCAATTGGTGTTGTAAATGGAGGTAAACTTACGCTCAAAATGCGTAAGCTAAAATTGAAAGGATTATTTACAGCTATTCCTGAAAATATCGTTCTTGATATTAGCAAACTTAAAATAGGTATGGGAATTCAGGTTAAAGATGTAAAACTAGATAATTTGGAAATTCTTGACAATCCAAACAATTTAATAGTTAGCGTTAAAACTGCACGTGGAATAATTGCAGAAGAAGGCGAAGAGGGTGAAGAAGGTGATGCTGAAGCTGAATCAACAGAAGCAGCAGCTGAAGAATAGATTTAATCTAATATTTAAAAAAGGTGTAAGATATTCTTACGCCTTTTTTTATTTCCACAAAAAAATTAAATTTACCTAAAATTAATCCGAATGAAATATTTAATAGTTGGTTTGGGAAATATTGGTGCCGAATATGCGCATACGCGACATAATATTGGCTTTGATGTTGTGGATTCCTTTGCCAACGAAAAAGAAGAAAAATTTGAAGTCGATCGTTTGGCTGCCCTGGCGCAAGTAAAATTCAAGGGGCGCACTTTTGTTTTGATTAAGCCCAGTACCTATATGAATTTGAGTGGCAAAGCGGTTAAATACTGGATGCAAGCAGAAAAAATAGCGCTCGAAAATATCTTGGTTGTTACTGATGATATTGCTTTAGATCCCGGTGCATTAAGAATGAGAATGAAGGGAAGCCACGGTGGGCATAATGGATTAGAAAATATTATCGAAAGCTTAGGAACGACAAATTTTGCCCGTTTACGTTTTGGTATTGGAAATGATTATTCACGCGGACGACAAGCAGATTTTGTACTCAGCCCGTGGAAAACAGAAGAAAAAAAAATGTTGAGTGCACGTATTGATCAAGCTGTAGAAATGATAAAAAGCTTTGGTACTGTTGGTGTTGCAGCAACAATGAATCTGTACAACAATAAATAGCTTTTACCGGTTTAGCTCAAAATGCTTAATCGCTTTATAGACGGGGCCTTCCGGAGTTAAAATGCTTTCGTACAAAACAAAGGCACTAACCTGAGTTTCTTGAATAAAATCTTTTTCGAGTTTATCCATTAGGTTCTTGAAATGATCTTTGTGTTTGATATTTTTAATTCGGCCTAAAGTAAAATGAGGGACAAAGTTTTGCCGGTCAGATGGAAATCCGATTCTTTCGAGGTCTTGAACCAGACGATTGTGCAATTTGTTAAGCGGCTCGTTTTCGCTGATGCCTGCCCAGACTACGCGCGCATGATAGGCACTGCCAAAAATTCCAATACGGTTCAATTGCATCGAAAAAGCATCTGTTTGTAAAGCACAGTGCTCTAGAGTTTTGATAATTTCAGGAATCTGTTTCGCTTGGGTTTTTCCAATAAATTTTAAGGTAAGATGGAAATTCTCTTCCTTTACCCAATTGATTTTTTCTTCCTGAAGATTTGATAGTAGAAAAGTTCTTTTGCTTAGTAAAAGAGCTTCAGGACGAACAGGAATAGCAATAAATAAGCGTTTGCTCATGCTTATTCAGGAATCACCAATTCTTGGTTTGGGAAAATCAAATCAGGATCTTTTATTAATGCCTTATTTGCATTGTATATTTTAATCCAACCTTGACTTGTTCCGTATTCTCTGCGCGAAATATTATACAGCCATTCACCCTCTTTTACAATAATTTTTTTAACCACAGGCTTAGCAACAGGTTCTGGTTCTGGTTTTGGCTCAACTTTAACGGCGGGTTTTGGTGTTTCTTTCTTAATTTCTGCTGTTTTTGCAGCTTTTTCTTTTGTTGCTTTTTTATCCTTACATGCTGTAATAAACAACAAAGAGAAGATAGAAATCAGCATTAATGTAAGCGTAAATTTTTTCATCAGTATTCGTATTTAATTTTTATAAAAGCGCTTCTCTGAAAATATAAATATAGTCATAATACGTAATAAACAAAGATAAGTTGCATAAAAAAGGTCAGCAGGGGAAATCACGCCCCCACCGACCTTCAAATACGTTTATCTGCTTTATTTATTTTGCTGTTGAAATCTGAATCATAGCTGCTGTATTCTGTTTTTAATATTGTTCAAACGAAACGTGTCTCAATATCATTATTAAATGTTTTCTAATAAAGCCGGCAGGAGATATCACTCACCCACCGGCACCTTCAAATGTCAACCTTCTAGTAATTTATTTAGCGGAAGGTAGTTCTACAAGATTCGTAGTATTCATAGCCGACATAGGAGTTATACTTGTTTTAATTACCAAATCGTTAAAGTCTTTATCTCCACCGGAAATATGAACATCTTCGAACGTGGTTAAAAGTGAGCTGCAGCTCTCGCTGAACATCATAACCGATTGTTGAGTATGGTCTCTGTTAAATTCCGGGTTGGCATAAAAGGTATACAATCCTTCTGTTACATCACTACCATTCCATCCATCAGCAATAATAAAATAGCCAATAACTGTTCCTGCCTCAAAAGTACCCAGATACAATTGATCACCTTCGTTTAATACTCCTCCTGATCCTTCGGCCGAAGCATTTGCAAAAATGATCCGCATACTGCTTTGGATATCTGCTATGGATTGTGGAGGGTTATTTACATTATAGGTATAATATCCTAAAGTGTTTTTAAAACCTGCACCTTCAGAAACAAAGGTTACGGATACGTCGGCTGTTGCATCCAGCAGTAGTTCTTTTCTTTTCGATGCATCAAAAAGTTGAGGTTGATTGACCATTGCATTCTGATACTCCGGAAGCAATACATTAAAATCGGGGAGCAAATTTTCACATAAATTTTCAGGATTATTCTTACAGGTTGGTGCTCCATTTTCGTCCCACTCACAAGTAGATGGAGGAATAACCGAATTTTTAATTTTTCGTAATATTTTCAATCCGCCGCCGCCTTTGGCAACAAATACCCAATCCCCGTCGGTTTGCACCATGTTTGCCGAAGCACCTACTTCATCCAAATCCCAGTGCTGCACTTTTTCTATTTCACCACCAGCTTCGGGAATACATCCTATAAACAATCCGTCATCGCTATTGGCCATATAGATAAACTTATCGTCAACGGCTAAACCATGGGTGTTTCCTGTAGTTAACATATCGGAAGGCGAATAATAAATTTCGCTTCCGTTTGTAATATCTATGGCTTTCATACCCAGCGCATTCATCGCTATAAATGCAACGGTTTCGCCACTTCGAATAGATACAGTAGCTTTCCCTAAATATGGACTGTCAACATTTTGATGGACAATTGGGCCTAAATCCCAACTGTTGTAAAGCGTGCGGTCGAATCCGACTTTATGCACATTTAATTTTGCATTATCGCCAGCGATCAATGATACTTGATAATCGCCATTCAATGGACCGTTTAAGGCAATGGCCTTTGCATCAGAATAGTCTTCGTGGTTGATAATATCTAAAGTATGTCTGTCGAGTTGAAAAGTTCCACCAACACTATTGCCGGCCGTCATATAAATAAAATCGTTGGAATAGGATATCCCATTTGCATTAGCTGTTATTCGGCCATCCCAGAAAGCTCTTGAAAGCGGAACATCAATAACATCATTATTTAAATATCCGTTTGTTGCTGTTACCTGGCGCAATACAGCTCCTTTTTTAAAACTTGATCCGGCCAGCCAAATGGTTCTGTCGCCCTCTTCTGATCCGGTATCATCAATGGCCAAAGTATTGATATCTGTATCTGTAAATAACATAGTACTTATGAGCGATGGAAATCCGGGATCGGTAATATCAATGATTTCTATAGCGCCCATATATTCTGTACCTTGACGGTGATAGGAAACATAGGCTTTATTACCCAAAATCCGAACATCGCTTGCGCTTAAAGGCTCTCCTTCGATTAAATAAGGCGCTTCAACTTCGGCTACAAAATACCAGGTATAGTCAAAACAGTCGCCTCCGATATCAGCAAGTTTAAACGTATTGTCCTTAGCAATTGGTTCTTGAATTAGCTTTAGTCGTTTGTTTAAATCGCTAAAATTATTGTTTATCGAATAGGAAATGTCAGCTACCGATTCTTCGATTGGAGCCACAATGTCTTCTGTAATCGCTTCTTTATCAACTATTAAATCTTCTTGCTTATTGCAGGCTGTAAAGCTCAAGAACAAAAGAGCCAGCAATCCAAGATTTTTATAATTATTCGTTTTCTTTCTCATGATATGAAGGTTTTTCATTTTCCAATAGACAAAAGTAAACGGCATTCACAGCTATTCCTATGGCAAGTTCGTAGGCGTTAAGAAGAAATAAGTAAGTGTGGCCAAAAAGGCTTAAATCGAATCAGTATTGATTGCAATAAGCTCAAGAATTTTGGATTTGTATAGGTTTTGATCAAAAGAGACAAGAATTTTCTTTATCCTACAAGGGTTCGTTTTTCTCAAAACGCCTTTATAACAATACATTTCAAGGAATGGCTATTCTACTGTTAATCGCATTCACTTGATGGTAATTTGACTATATTGCAGTTTAATTGAGTAAAACGAATTGAGATGAGCTCAAGTTTTCAGTGAATATATATTTAAACCAGTTTGTATGAAAAAGCAATGGATGAAAATTATTTTTGTGTTATTGTTTACTAGCACTACTTTAGTTTATGCACAAGGCACGTTTGTAAATTACAAATTTGATGCGGATAAAACCTATTTGATTGATTTGAAGGATGGTACGCAATTTATTGGAACTATCCTGCAGAGCGACACTCAACTTATTTGTCTAAAAACGAATTCCTTACCCAAGATTGAAATTCCGGTTGATAAAATTAAAAGGATTGCTATTATTCAGGTTTCTAAAGCAAAAGACGGAGAATATTGGTTTGCAAACCCAAATGCAACGCGATATTTATTTTCTCCTTCGGCTTTTATGCTAAAAAAAGGAGAAGGCTATTATCAGAACACCTATTTATTTTTGAACTCCATAAATTTTGGAATCAACGAACATTTTTCCATTGGTGGAGGTTTAGAGTTTCTATCTACTTTTGGAACACTAGCGGGAGGCGATTTCAGTCCTATATTTTTTATTACTCCAAAATTTGGATTTGAAGTTTCCGAAAAATTCCATGCCGGAGGAGGTGTTTTATATGCCAGCACGCCGGGATTCGACTCTGAAGATTCGCGAAGCAGCATGGGAATCGTTTATGGAATTGGAACTATAGGCACTGAAGATCATAATCTTACCGGTGGTTTGGGGTGGGGCTTTGTAAATGGCGATTTTTCGGGTAGGCCTATTGTTACACTTTCGGGGATGACTCGTTTATCGAAAAGAACAGCACTTGTTACGGAAAATTGGTTTATACCTACCGATGCTTATTATGGTATTTTTACTTATGGCATTCGCTTTTTTAGCGAAAAAATGATGGTGGACCTGGCCTTCCTTAATAACCCCGATATTGCGCAAGGATTGATTATTGGAATTCCGTATGTCGATTTTGTGGTAAAATTCTAATAACAGCCTGAAATTTAGTTGGAACTAGCTTGAATTCGTGCTGCCGGAAATAGGCAAAATGCCTTCATCCAGGAGCGTTTTTACAACAATTTCGGTCATTTCGCTTTTAAAAACAAACTCTTTACTCAAGTCCGAAACATAAGCTTTTAATCGCATTTTGTAAACGGGTTGATTGAAATGAATTTCGTTAAAGAACAAAACAGTTATGGGTTTGTTTAGAAATATGTATTTCGAAATTAAAGCCGCTTCAGTGGCCATTTTTCGTACTTTTTCTGTATCGATATTTAGGGGTAAGTAAATCTCTGCAACAACCTGACAATTGCTTTCGCCTGAATTGCTGTTTGAGACTATGGAACTCATAAAATCGCTATTTGGAATAGTAACTACAGAATCGTCGGGCGTTACAATCTTTGTAGATCGAATCCCTATTTCTATTACTTCGCCATATTGTCCGCCGGCATCTATTTTATCGCCAATCTGAAAAGGACGGTCGAACATAACAACCAATCCTCCAAAAATATTTTTAACCAAATCTTGTGCGGCAAAGCCTACAGCAACGCCTATTGATGCAAGAAATGCAATGAGCGTTGATGCAGGAGGCGCGTAAATGCCAACAACAATGACATAAATCAAGAACATCCAGGCGAATATTCTAAAAATAGGAATTACACGTTTTAGAAGCAAACTTTGCTTTGGGTTGCGCTTGGCATAAGCATTAAGCAAAGCAACGCTTATTCTGATGCCTATATACCCAAAAATGAGAAAGACAATAGTCCAGGCAATTTTTGTTCCGCTTACAACATCAGAAAGACTTGGTGCATCTAATTGTTCCAAAGTTGTTTCTGTTTTGTGAACCAGGGTGTCGTTTGCAGCAAGCGTTTCGTTATTTACTGCAAGCGAATCTGTTGGTGCAAATGCAAGTCCCGTAAATCCAAAGAAACACAAAAAAACACAAAGCAGAATTCGTTGATATACTATTTGCATATTCGTTTTTATTAATGAAGTAAATTTATATTGTTTAAATGAACTATTAACTGTTTGTATATTAAGGAATTGATATAATATACATGGTCTGTTTGACTGATAATCCCATCGTCTAAAAGTTGTTTTAGCTCCAGTTCGCTTTGCGATTGGCTGATGCGAAACGATAGGGCTAAAGATTCAACAGTTAATCCATTCTGCACCAGTATATTTTTAAGAATCTGAAGTTTTTGTTGAGGGATTCCTCTTACAAAATCAAAATTAAGCTGGTTATCTGTTTTAATACTAATCCAATTGTCTTCCGTTAGATGTGCTGAACGCAACCAATAGATATAGGCTTGTAAAATATTGCCTTGAACGCTTTTGTTTAGCTGATTAAAGAAATTTTTCCGAAGCTCTATTTGAGGATCTTCAGTATCGTAATTTGTGCTGCTCAATAAACTTTTCTTTTTAGCTAAATCGTTATAAACCACATTATAACCACTTAAATTATGTCGCGATTCGATAAGCGCTATCAATTCTTCTATGCTTAAATTATTCAATCGTATATGATAGGCAAAATAATTGGAGGCTAGTATGCATTTATCAAAATAATTCCAACTGATGCTATGCACGGAAACGATCCAAAAAATTTCTTTCTGAGTATCAGAAATCAGTTTAAAGAAGTCTAAAATGAGATCGAAGCCATTTATTTTCGACTCAAATAAGCGCTCTAATCCGTCGATAATGATAATTTTCTTTTCGTCGATATGTTTTTTCTTGGCACTGGCAGATTCCACGATACGCTTAAAATTAGCACTCGCAGTATGGTATTCACTTAAAAAGTCGATTAAAATAATTTTTTCGCTTAGCGCGGACGACTGGATAAATTTTCGAAGAAAAGTAGTTTTTCCTGAGCCCCGTTCACCAATTAAAACAACGGGGGCAAATTTTTCCTGTTTCCAACTATCGTAGGCCATTTCAAGTTCGTCCATGGGTTGTTTTCGCTCCACATATAAATCAAAATTATCTAAAGGCTCAAACGAAAAAAGCCGCTGATAAATATAGGGCAGTTTAGAGATGGATAATTGTGCTGTGGATAAAAAGTGAGAGATATCGGTAGTAATATAGGATTGAGCTTCTTCGAGGGCAAATTTCTTCACAATCTTTTGAGAAGAGGCTTCGATAAAGGCATAGAATTTTTTTACGTTTTCAAACAAAACAGGAAGAAAATTTAAAATTTTTGCAATGATTTTCTTTTTGACTTCCTGCGAGTGTGAAAGGGCTTTTGCACGCACAATTCGGAATTTAATTTGAAGCGCACTGTTGTTATTCGTTAGTTCAACAATCGAATCCGATAATCTGTTGATGGCTTCTTTTATATCCTCCGTTTGCTTTAGAATAAAAGTATCGTTTATCGATTTTGTACCAGCTACTTTTTCGCGCGATCGTAAAAGGCCTTCGCTGCATATTTGACGGGCTTCGTCCCATTGTTTTTTTTCGTTATACAGCTTTATAGCAGATTCGAAACTGTATAGCGCAATATTTGGTGCTGTTTCAAGCCGCAGAAGTACATTTTGCGTATGCGCGATTAAAGCTCTTTTTGAAGTTGAAAATACGGTGATAAAATCAGGTTTTATTTCAAAAGAAACCAAATCGAGCGGAGAAATGGTATCAATTTCGGCAGAACTGATCGGCCTCAAATAATCAGGATTCTTAATCAGCAAATGCTTTTCAGATAAGTCGGCAAGACACTCTTTAGCCAAAGATTCAAAGGCATCTATTTCAGCAATTAAGATTGGATTATTCAGTAATTTTTTTAAATCAGGTAAGGATTTGTCGATAAATTTCTTTTTCAATGCTTGCTTTAAATTGAGCAAATCATTTTTAAAATCTTTAGCTGATTTAGGACCTGCGAATTGATTTAATTCCTCATTTATTTCATCAAATTCCAAATTGAATTTTTCGAGTTTTTCGTATAGAGGTACAGTAAAACCCTGGTTTATAGCTGCTTTAAATGCAATAAATTTTTGAATGATTTTATATTTCAAGCTAAAAATCTCAAGATAAAGGAGCCAGTCTTCCATTAAAACAAGTCGTGTATTGCGCCACATCAAGGTGTGTTTTTCCATGGGTCGAAAATCTTTTGACTTCGATTTTATGATTTTTGATAGGGATAATACGCGGTTTGTTTCTTTTAATAATGAAGCATTGTCGAAATCCTTAAGCCTGGTTTCTATGTCAGAAGTTAAATTGTTTTTGAAATCGTTAAAATTATCAAGGATTACTGCTAATTCGGATGAAGCCTCTAATTTGAGGTTTAGCTCAAAAGCCTCTTTATCAATGGATTCTAGGTCGTATTCTGCTTTGTCCAGTTTGTTTATAAAGGCATTATTCGTATTAAATTCTAGCCAAATTGTATTGGCCAATTCGGCAAAGCGCTTATAATACACGAGTAGTTCTGTTTCGTGCGATTTTAAAACGGTAGAAATGCTTTGTTCATAAATGGCATAAATAATAGCATTTACAGAATCTGACGCCTCTCTTTTTAAATTTGAGCGAAAAGCTTTTTTAATCCTTTTCTCCAGACGGTTTAATCGGGTACTCCTTTTTTCTATCTCTGCCTGCGTATGCTTTAATAAATCAAATAAAAACCCAGATTCTATTTGGCTATCTTCAACAAATAAATGCAGCGATTTTTCTGAAATAGATCGAAAAGTATTCACTAATGTCAAAGGTTCCTTTTCGTTAAATGCATTTGTTAATTCGACATACAGTTTGTCGTAGTATTTCGTGGTTTCGTTTATAAAAAGTAGGGCATCCTTATACTTTTTTAAGGCTTCAAAAGCGGCTGTATAGTTCGAGAATAGGGATTTATAAACAGCTAAAAAATCAATATAAACTTTTGTTTCTTTATCAAAAGCTGCGCTAAGTTCATGCTGAACCAATGCTTTTAGTTTGGCACTAAATACTTGCGCATTTGCATTTGATGTTTGCTCCACTTCTTTCATATTTTTGTATATATAAACAGATAAAATTAACGTATTTTGGTTGATGGTATACAAACAGTGTTTAATTTTCTAAAAATTAAGTTTTTAGAAAATGATTATCAATTTGCAAATGAACTATTGTACCAGACCCTCTGTGTGCTGAAAAACGATTCCAGGCCAAATGAAATGAATACCACTTTTTTGTAAATTGCATTTTATTTGTAAAGTCAAATACAAGTCAATTTTGGATTGAATTTTCCGGAATATAGCATTTAAAAGATACGACGAATTAAAATTATACAATGGTTTAACATTAAAAACAAATAGCAATGAAAAAAGGGATAAAAAGATTTTCAATGGGTTTAGCCGCTTTGGTTTTATTCATAATTGCGGCAGTGGCCATATATGCCTATAAAGCAAATGCAGAATTGAGAAACATGCATAGTGTTGAAACCAAAGAAGTTGTGAATCAGGTATTTGCTTTGCAAGATGCTTATGTAAATATGTATTTAATTCAGGATGATAGTAATTATATTGCCGTGGATGCCGGTAATGATCGCTGGGTTGTCGAAGGCGCGATGAAAAAGCTAAATATCGATCCCGATAAAGTAGTTGCCGTATTGCTAACGCATACAGATGCTGACCATACGGCCGCACTTTCGCTATTTAGAAATGCCAAGGCCTATCTTTCGCAACAGGAAGAAAAATTGCTTACGGGCGAAAAAACGAGGTTTTTATTTTTTGGTAATAAGATCGATGCAAAAGAATATACTTTAATCAGAGATGAGGCTATTTTTCATATTGGAAAAACGAAAATAAAAGGCCTATTAATGCCGGGGCATACTTTTGGCTCTATGAGTTTTTTAATCAACGATAAATATTTATTTGTAGGTGATGCACTTGGGTTAAAAGACGGAAAAATTGTGCCATTTCCTACGCTGTTTAATACCGATTCTAAAACGGCGCTTAAATCGATGTCAAATATTATACATTTGCCTACGGCAGAATATATTTTTACCGCGCATTATGGCTATACCGATGATTATAAAAATGCAGTAAAAGAGTGGAAAGAATGAGGAAAATACTTTTGATTGCATTTGCACTACTGATTTCTTATTCGATTTATGCTCAAGAAAATAAGCAATTCATAAACGGACAAAAAATGAAAAAATCGACAATGCTAGGACTAAGAACTGTGGCTTATTTTGTGGCCGATTTGGAGGCCGCTAAAGCCTGGTATACAAAAGCCTTTCAAAAGGCTCCCTATTTTGATGAGCCTTTTTATGTGGGGTTTAATATTGGTGGTTACGAACTTGGACTTCAACCGGAGGAAAAATCAGAGACTATTAAAACGGAAAATATAATTGCCTATTGGGGAGTAATTGATATCGAAAAAGAATATAACCGACTCATTGAACTTGGAGCCACAGTACACGAAAAACCCAATAATGTTGGTGGCGAACTTGTTGTAGCATCGGTAAAAGACCCTTGGGGAAATTTAATTGGAATTATATATAATCCCTATTTTAAAATAGAGGAATAGCAAGGTCTTTATTGAAGCAAAAAAAAAGGCAAAATCATTTCTGATTTTGCCCTTTTAAAATTTTATTCAATTAGAAATTAAGCCACTTCAACTGCAACTTCATCGCTTTGCCATAAGCCATGCTTAGTGCAATAAGCGTGAGCCAATAACTTCATATTTTTTGAGGGTACGATATAAAAATCGACTTCCAAATTCGCGGGTGCATTTCCCATTGCTCCGGCAGTAAAAGTAGCTTGAGCTAAAAAGGTTTCGCCATTCCACAACTGAACATATTGAATATAATGATCAAAATCGTCCGGATGCTTGTACTCATCACCAACCATTACTTTAACTTTGAATTTTTCACCGGCTTTAGCTTTTGATTCGCAATGCACAAAGGCAGAGTGACGATCGATATAATCTTTTTTTGCTTCTCTTTCAATTTGAGAGATGTCTTCGTATCTGTTGATTTTCATAGTATTGTATTTTTTATGTTTTTAGCAAAACTACAAAAAAAATTGGTAGTAGAAGGGCTATTTAGAATAATTTTAAATTAAAAAATCTTAAAATGATTGGGGTTTCCGTTTTATTTAGCCGTAAATAATTTTTTCCATGAGTCGATTCGTTTCTGTGGCACTTAACACTGTTGATACACAGGTGTCTATTCCTTGCAATTGTTTAACTACTTGTTCAATCAATTGTTTTTGCACGTGTTTGGGTTTGTCAAAAGGAAATTCCTTTTTCCCCTTTTTATTTTCAAGGACAAGGGCTTCAAAAGCAAAAGTTGAAAAAGTAATTTTACCAAGCCTGCCAATAATTTCAATGGAATCGGTAGCCTTTTCTTTTTTGGCGCAAAAATCCCATTTCCCTCTAAAATCAATCTTTTTTCGATAACGCAGATTAGCTTCTACATAATCTTCGGCGGCATATAATCCACAGCGGTTTTCCACATGTGAAGAAACAAAATCGGCTTTGCCAAAAACAAAGGATAACCAATCCAATTGATGCGAAGCCAAATCGAAAAAATACCCTCCTCCAGCGATTTCTTTCTGTACGCGCCATGGTAAATTTTTGGCTTTATAATCTTCTTTGCGAGCGGGCAGACACAAGTGTAAGTTTATGTTTGTAATCTCCCCAATAGCGTGCTTATCAATCCATTCTTTTGCTTTTAAAAAACCGGATAAAGCTCTGCGGTAATAGGCTACAAATACGGGGACTTGGTATTTCCGTGAAGCCGATATCATTTTTTTTGCTTCTGCATAGTTTAGTGCCATTGGCTTTTCTACATAAACGGGTTTGCCTGCTTTTAGTGCTTTTAAGGTATATTCGGCGTGACTATCGGGCGGTGTTGCAATATAAATGGCATTTACTTCAGTGTCGTTGATTAAATCATCAGCATTTGCATACCATTTGGCAATGCCATGGCGTTTGGCATAATCTGCTGCTTTATCTGCATCCCTACGCATAACAGCCACAATTTCAGATCCTTCTATTTGTTGAAATGCAGGCCCACTCTTGGTTTCTGTTACATTTCCGCAACCGATAATCCCCCAGCGGATTTGTTTTAAAGCCATTTTTTCTCCTCTAAAACGTTAAGAATATGCTTAGTCGCGCCAATTTTAGCTTGTACATAAGCTTGGGCTTTTTGTCCTTTTTCGCGCCGTTTTTCAGGGTTAGAAATAAAATGTTCCAGATGATTTTGCAGACTTTCTTTGTCTTTTACAACAAAAATAGAATGCAGATTAACCAAATCTTTAGCCTCCTGAAATTTTTCATAATTTGGACCAATAAAAATGGGCATTCCAAAAGTGGCCGCTTCGAGTGTATTGTGAATTCCAACGCCAAATCCTCCGCCAATATATGTAAAATCAGCATAGCGATATAAGCTTGATAACAGTCCGAAATTATCGATAATCAACACTTGATGCAAATGAATATTTTTCGTGTTGGCCTTGGAATATAAAATCGCTTTTCCTTCGCACCGACCGGCTATATCAACAATGTGCTTGTCATCGATCTGATGGGGCGCAAAAATAATCTTTAGGTCAGGGAAAGCCTGAAGGAGAGGATAAATAAGCGCCTCATCTTTGGGCCAGGTGCTTCCGGCTAAAAATAGTTTGGCATCACCTTTAAACCGTTCAACCAATGGATTGGGCTGGGCTAGTTTTGCAATGGCGGCCACACGATCGAAGCGTGTATCGCCTGAAAGGCTGGCGTTTTCAATTCCGGTATGATGCAATAAGGATAAAGATTCTTGCGTTTGCACAAAAAACCAACTTATTTTTTTTAGGTGATTTAAAAACCAGCTGCCATAAAATTGAAAAAAAAGCTGTTTTGGCCTGAAAATGGCCGATACAAAAACAAGGGGAATTTCGTTTTTCTGAAGTGCATTTAAATAATTATACCAATACTCGTATTTGATAAAAATGGCCAGTTTTGTATTGGAAATTTCAAGGAATTTCTTTGCGTTTTTAGGTGTATCTATAGGCAAATAAAAAACATAATCGGCGAGTTCGTACTTTTTGCGTACTTCGTATCCCGAAGGCGAAAAAAAAGTGAGCAAAATGGCGTATTCCGGATGTTTTTCCTTTAAAGCTTCAATAATGGGGCGTCCTTGTTCAAACTCGCCTAGACTAGCGGCGTGAATCCAAATCAGCGGTTTCTTATTTTTTTCAAGCGCGCTATTTATACGTGTAAATATGTCCTTTCTTCCATTAACCCATTGTTTTGCTTTTGGATTGAAAAAAGAGGCAAGATAAATGGCAAAACCATAGAAGTAGATAAAGAAAGTGTAGAGTAGTCGCATGCCCTTTGTATTTGTCGACAAAGATACGGATTCACTCTTTATCACTAGTTCGTACTATTGAAAATATATCAAAACATAAAAACATATAAATTTGTTGGTTATATTTACCTATGAAAATTGAATACAATAACCTGTATACTCATTTTGTTTTTACAACATTGCATCGAAGGCCTATTGTATCAGAAACATATAGAGTTCGTATTGAAAAATATATTACAGGAATAATAAACAACCATTCCTCGAAATTATACGCTATTTATGCAAATCCGGAACACATGCATTTTCTTGTATCACGTTCTCCCGATATTTCAGAAGTAGAATTAGCAAATATTGTTGCTGAAAGTTCCGAGCGTTTTATCAATGAAAATAAACTTTCAAGAGTTCATTTTGCTTGGCAACCTTTTTCGTCTGCATTCTCTGTTTCGAAATCAGATGTGGATAAAGTTTGTAAATATATACTCGGTCAGCCTGAACATCATAAAAAGATGAGTTTTGCTGAAGAGACTGAATTATTTAATCTGCATTATCAACAAAACACCCAAAAAAACAAAGAAATTCAAATTTCGAATAAGTCCAAAATAAGGTTTTGATCTGTTGTGTATGTTTCTGTACTAAGATTAAAATACAGCATATAAGGTCGTTATATGAATATCGGATCTAAAATGTATGTGATTCGGAAAGAATATAAAACCTTATCTTTTTTGTTTTTTTACATTAGTAGAAAAACAATCCCGCCTTATCCAACCTTATTTCGACTTCGCTCAATACAGGTATTTCGACAAGCTCAA
>JAFGHU010000101.1 GCA_016929955.1 Bacteroidales bacterium
ACAGGCAATGTAGAAGAACTGACTTTAGGCGATTTTCGATATTTCCCTCCTACAAAAGCAAAAAAAGCGAATAAACTAATCTGGCGCAGAGGAAATTTAAATGAGTATTACAACCTTTGGTCGAGTAGTTTGGCCTTTGAAAATGCGATTAAACTGTCAGAAGCCAATTCAAATCAAAAGGAATATTTGTGGGGCAGTGTTGAATTGGTAAAATGGAACAATACCGACGGAAAAGAAGTGGAAGGTTTGTTGTATAAACCTGAAAATTTCGATCCAAATAAAAAATACCCCATGATCGTGTATTTTTACCGTTTGCATTCCGATCAATTGTTTAATCATTATTATCCAACACCCAGTCGTTCGGTAATTAATCCTTTGCATTATATCAGCAATGGTTATTTGGTGTTTATGCCCAATATCCATTACAAAGAGGGTCATCCCGGAATGAGTGCATACAATCATATTGTAAGTGGCACATTGGCTATGATTGCAAAAGGATTTGTAGATAAAGAAAATATCGGTATTCAGGGACAAAGTTGGGGCGGTTATCAAACGCTTTATGTTATTACGCAAACCAATTTGTTTAAAGCGGCCAATTCCGGTGCTCCGGTTTCGAATATGACAAGCGCTTACGGTGGAATTCGTTGGCAAAGTGGAATGAATCGTGCTTTTCAATACGAGGAAACACAAAGTAGAATTGGCGGTACGCTTTGGGAAAAACCCTTGGAGTATATCGAAAACTCGCCTGTTTTTTACGCGCCAAATATTCATACACCGGTGATGTTTCGTCACGATGATGCTGATGGTGCTGTGCCATGGTATCAAGGCATTGAGATATTTGTTGCTATGCGCAGATTAAACAAGCCTGCCTGGTTATTGAATTACAATGGAGCCGGACATAACTTGACTGTAAAAAGGTCGAATCAAATGGATTTTACCATTCGTATGAAACAATTCTTTGATCATTATTTAAAAGGAGCACCTGCACCCGAATGGATGGTGGATGGAATTCCGGCCATTGAAAAAGGAAAGAATTTAGGATTGGATTTGAAATAGGAATCCTTAGTGATACGATGACTCGAAGTCATCGTATCACTTTGTTTCTTCCAGCCGATTGAACACTTCTTCACGTCGATTAAATGAATTGATGTGCTAAGGTGGTGATGTGCTAATGAGATCGTGTAATTCGGCAATTTTTTCATTAGCACATTATCACATCCGTTCATTATCACATCATCAAAACCCCTCTTTATTAAACCACTCCTGCTCCCAAACTTCGTTTACAATTTTTTCTAATCGAAATTCAAAAGTGGAAGTCAATCCGGCTTCTGAAATGTATTTTCCTGCTTCAACAAATGAGCGCTGAATGCTGATATAAAAAGATTCTTGCTTAATCGTATTATCGGCAGAAAAGCGCAAGGCGGTTTCGATATTAAAGAGCATTAAATCAGTGATATAATGATTTTCCATCCCCAGTTTTAAAAACTCCTTGATGCATTTTTGCGCCACCGAACGTCGTTTTTTGGGTTTTCGGCCGTTTACAGGAAAATATTCTTTCTGAATTTTGAATTTACATTCTTCTATTCTTTTTTTTTCGTTGGGATTGAAAACAAAATCGTAAAACTGCTTAACTTCTTTTAAACGGCCATATAGCTCAAGCAACTGCTCTTCGAGTTGTGCTTTATTGAGTTCGCTTAGGTATTTTTTTAGTGCTTTTTTACTCATAATCTTTTTCGAAATTACGAAACATATCGGGATTGCGCCGATTTTATC
The DNA here is from genome assembly GCA_016929955.1 of Bacteroidales bacterium. Classification (GTDB taxonomy): domain Bacteria; phylum Bacteroidota; class Bacteroidia; order Bacteroidales; family UBA12170; genus UBA12170. Next base: position 1,774 of record JAFGHU010000101.1, read on the forward strand.
AACCTAAATTGATAAGCACTTGATTTAAAACAGGCTTGCGGATTATTTGCAAGGGCTTTATTTATCGCTGATTGATCGCGCCTTAAAAATTTTCTATACGTTAAATATTGCAGCAATTAGCTAAAGTATTGGCTTTCGAAATAAATTTTCCATACCTTTAATGTCTGAATTCAAAGCTTTTCTACGTTTAGTAAAGGTTGCATTAAACGTCCTCAAAAAAACCAGGCTATGAAAGCATCGCAAACCAAGCAAAAAGACCCATTAAAAATACGCAGTTATTCTATTTTTGGCGCCATTGTGTGGACATTGCTTTTGGCGTTTATGTTATTGTCAAATATCAAAACAATAGAAAAAGAGGCTTTAAACCGAGCCTATATTTATACTCAGGTTGGTTTTGATAAAGATGTTTTATATCGTCGTTGGGTTGCAGAGCATGGGGGAGTATATGTAAAAATCGATAGCACAACACCTCCAAATCCTTATTTGTCGCATATTCCTGATCGCGATCTTGTATTGGATTCCAATATCAGGTTAACGCTTTTAAATCCGGCTTATATGACACGACAGGTGTATGAACTTCAGGAAGCTTCGAGCGAAGTGCGCGGCCATATTACCAGTTTAAACCCAATACGGGATGCTAATGAACCCGATAAATGGGAAATAAGTGCTTTGCTTTCTTTTGAGGAAGGAGCCGAAGAATACAGCGGTATCGACACTTTGGATGGAAAAGCCTATTTCCGTTATATGAAACCGTTTATTACAGAAGCGAGTTGTTTAAAATGCCATGCCAAAGATGG
>JAFGHU010000102.1 GCA_016929955.1 Bacteroidales bacterium
GCGCAAACGGATTTTATCCATGGCCTGATACAAATCGATGCGTTCCGGAATATCGTCGAATAAATCGAGTTGCTGTTGCCCCTGAATAAGCTGACTAAATCTTACGCCAACCAAACGGATAAGCATACGGCGCTGATAAAGTTTGTCGAAAAGCTCCGTAGCCGCTTTAATTAACACATGATCCAAAGAAGTATAAGGAATACGTTGCTGCAAGCTGTGTGTATCAAAATTCGAATAGCGTATTTTTACACTAATTACACCACATAATCTTTGCTGTTTACGCAATTGAAAAGTCAGTTTTCCCACCATCGCAATTAGAATGGCGCGCATTTTTTTAATATCGGTGCTGTCTTTTTCAAACGTGCGCTCGCTACTGATGCTTTTTTGCTCGGAATAGCTTTGTACCGGACTGTTATCGATGCCGTTTGCTTTTTTCCAGATGACCAATCCGTTTTTGCCCAAAAGCTGTTCAATCATTTCGGGCGGAATGCGACTGAGTGTTTCGATATTGGAAACGCCCATCGAACGAAGCAAGTGAAAGGTTTGTTGACCAATCATTGGAATTTTTCGAATGGAAAGTGGCGATAAAAATGGCTGTACACTATCGAAAGGGATTTGCAGTTCGCCATTGGGTTTGGCTTCTCCGGTAGCTATCTTAGCCACGGTTTTGTTTACCGAAAGTCCAAAGGAAATAGGCAATCCGCTTTCTTTTATAATCCGTTGTCGCAATTCTTGTGTCCATTTCAAACTCCCAAAAAAACGATCCATGCCGCTGATGTCGAGGTAATGCTCGTCGATGCTTGCTTTTTCGTAAACAGGAGCGCTTTCGGCAATGATATCAGTAACCAAACGCGAATATTTGCTGTAAAGTTCCATATCGCCGCGAACCACTACAGCTTGACTGCATAATCGCCTCGCTAATTTCATCGGCATAGCCGAATGAATTCCGAATTTACGCGCTTCGTAGCTGCAACTGGACACCACTCCGCGATCGGAAGAACCACCAATAATTACAGGTAAACCAATCAGTTTGCTGTTTATCAAGCGCTCGGCCGAAACAAAAAAACTGTCTAAGTCGAGGTGAACAATCGTGCGGTCTTTTGTATTGTTGAACATAAATTTGCAATCATTAAAAAAAATGATGTATCTTTGATTAATATATAATCAAAATTACGATTACAATATAATCAATTTGGAAAATGAAAAGCAAGAAATAGTATAATCCTTCGTGTTACTTTGTGCAATACTTAGTGCCACTTCGTGGTTAAAAAATTTTACCACAAAGGAGACTAAGGAATATCACTAAGGGCACAAAGAAAAAGTAAAGTTTATTATGGATGTAGAAAAGGTTTTTAAGAAAGTTCTGGATTGTTCTTTTCAGGTTCATACAGCATTAGGGCCAGGTTTATTAGAAAGCGCTTATGAAGAGTGCTTGTATTATGAGCTTATACAGGCTGATTTAAAAGTGGAAAAGCAAAAACCATTACCATTAGTTTATAAAGATGTTAAATTAGAAGCTGGTTATAGGGTTGATTTATTGGTAGAAAATAAAGTGGTAGTTGAGATAAAATCAGTTGATGCATTAGCGGATATCCATATGGCACAAATACTAACGTATTTAAAGCTGTCAGAATGCAAGTTAGGTTTACTGGCTAATTTTAATGTTAGGCATCTGAAAGATGGTATCAAACGAGTAATATTATAATCCTTTGTGTTGCTTTGTGCTGTACTTAGTGCGACTTCGTGGTTATTTTTTTACCACTAAGGATTACAAAGGGTAGCGCAAAGGCGCACGAAGAAAAACTAAAGTTTATTATGGATGTAGAAAAGGTTTTTAAGAAGGTTTTGGATTGTTCTTTTCAGGTTCACACCTCATTAAAACAAGTAATATTATAATCCTTCGTGTTACTTTGTGTTGTACTTAGAGCTACTTTGTGGTTAATTCTTTTTACCACTAAGGATTACAAAGGATGGCACAAAGGCGCACGAAGAAAAAAACAAAAACAATGTCAGTATTTAGTCAAAATATAAAATTGCTTCGCAATCGCAAGCGTTTTACACAAGATGAAGTCGCTCAAAGTTTAGCTATGAAACGCTCAACATTAAGCGGTTATGAAAACGAAGTTGCTCACCCGAGCATTCAGGTATTGGTGGCTTTTTCGGAATATTTTAATGTATCGATAGATACTTTGATAAAAGTAGATCTGACTAAACTTACCGAAAGTCAGATGAATCAATTGGAACGTGGATACGATGTGTTTATAAAAGGCAGCAAATTGCGTGTGCTCACCACTACGGTTGGATCTGATAATGAGGAAAATATAGAGTTGGTTGGCGAGAAAGCCAAAGCGGGATATACCAGCGGCTTTGCCGATCCGGAATATATCAAAGTGCTTCCCACTTTTCGTTTGCCTTTTTTATCGAAACAAAAAAAATACCGAAGCTTTCAGATTAGTGGTGATTCGATGTTGCCTATTCCCGATGGGGCTTATGTCACCGGCGAATATGTGCAAAACTGGAACAGCATCAAAGATAAAGGCGCTTATATAATCCTAACCTTAGACGATGGCATTGTTTTTAAAGTGATCGAAAACAAAATTAAAAACGAGAATAAGTTTCGTTTACACTCTTTAAATAGTCTGTATGAACCTTATGATTTGAATGTTTCAGAGGTTAGAGAAGTCTGGCGTTTTGTGAATTATATCAGCTCCGAAATGCCCGAAGCCAATGAAATGCGTCAAGATATCGTGCAAAGTCTCGATTCGCTAAGGCGCGAAGTAAAGCAAATGCAAACAAAACTGAACTTGCAATAAATCAAAAGAAAGCGTAATTTAGTCACTTAGCACCTAATACTTGGCAAATGGATATCAAGCAGTTGCTTATACAATACTGGGGTTATAGTAATTTTCGACCGAAACAAGAGGAGATTATCCAATCGGTTTTAGAAGGAAAAGATACTTTGGCCTTGCTTCCAACAGGTGGTGGTAAATCCATTACTTACCAAATTCCTGCGATGAAAATGGAAGGATTATGCTTGGTTATTACACCACTTATTGCTTTAATGAAAGATCAGGTAGCCAATTTAAAGAAACGAAAAATTGAAGCCATTGCGATTTATTCAGGAATGAATAGCTACGAAACCGAAGTGGCCTGGAATCAGTGTACGCATGGCACTGCAAAATTTTTGTATCTATCGCCCGAACGTTTGTCAAGCCCAAATTTTATCAATCGCCTTCCGCAACTGAAAATTAATTTAATTGCCGTAGATGAAGCGCATTGTATTTCGCAATGGGGTTATGATTTTCGGCCATCATACTTAAATATCAGTGAATTAAGGCAGTATCTCCCCAAAGTTCCTGTATTGGCACTAACAGCAACGGCTACAAGAGATGTTGTAAAAGATATCCAGGACAAGCTTCATTTTAAGAAACATAACGTTATTTGGCAAACCTTTAATCGTTCAAATCTGGTTTATTTTGTTTCTTTCGAAGAAGATAAAAGAGGAACGCTTTTAAGAATGATGAACAAACAACAAGGAAGTGGTATTGTTTATGTCCGCAGCCGTCGAAATACGGCCGAGATTGCTACTTTTTTGGTTAAGAATAGCATCAGTGCCACGCATTATCATGCAGGCTTAAACAGCACGGAACGCGATCGGAGACAAATGGATTGGATGAATGGCGAAGTTCGGGTAATGGTGGCCACAAATGCCTTCGGTATGGGCATTGATAAACCTGATGTTCGGTTTGTGGTGCACCTTGATTTACCTGACAATTTAGAAGCTTATTTTCAGGAGGCTGGTAGGGCAGGCAGAGATCAGCAAAAAGCTTTTGCAGTGCTGATGTGGGAAAAAGCAGATATCCTCGAGCTTCAAAATTATTTTGAAATAAGTTATCCGCCTTTGGATACCATAAAAAATGTGTATCAGGCTTTGGGCAATTATTATCGTCTTGCTGTGGGATCAGGCAAAGGAGAAACCTACGATTTTGATTTGATTGATTTTTCGAATCATTACAATTTCCAATCAAAAATAGCCTATTCATCGCTCAAATTTTTAGAGCGTCAAGCCTATATTATTTTAAACGAAGGCGTGCATTCGCCTACGATGATTAAAATCAGGATGAATGGCAACGATTTATATAAATTTCAGGTGGCCAATAGCCGATACGATGTTTTTATTAAATTTTTGTTACGCACTTACAGTGGATTATTCGATGGTTTTGTGCGCATCAGTTTATCGCAAATAGCCAAAGCATTTAATTCTGAAGCTAAACAGGTTCATTTGATGCTGGAATCGTTAAATAAGTTAGAAGTTATTGATTATCAACCTGAAAAAACAAAGCCGCAACTGACTTATTTGGAAGAAAGATTGCCCTTGAATGATTTACGGATTTCGCCCGAAGTGTATAAGAACAGAAAAGCAGTGGCCAGAAATCGAATTAAATCGGTGATCGATTATACCACTTCGGCCAATAAATGCAGAAATCAGCTGTTGCTGGCTTATTTTGGTGATGAAATTGGTGCGCGTTGCGGAAAATGTGATGTTTGTCTGCGTAGAAATAAGGCGGCCTTAAGTGAACTCGAGTTTGATAATGTAGTAGCTCAGGTAAAACCCATTTTAAGCGCAAAACATTTAGCGGTTGATGAATTGCTTAACGAAGCAAATTGGGACGATATTGACAATCTTTTAGCTGCCGTTTCGTGGTTGCGCGATAATGATAAAATTAGAGAAGATGAGCAAAATCGCTTGTATTGGAATACCCGTAAGACTTGATTATGCTTTTAAACGCTGAATTCTATACCCAAAACGATGTTGTTTCAATTGCCCGTCAACTGATTGGAAAAGTGCTGTTTACCAGAATTAATAATGAAGTTTGTTCAGGTATTATCACAGAAACTGAAGCCTATGCCGGTATTAGCGACAAAGCTTCGCATGCCTATGGCAATATGAGAAGCAAACGAACTGAAGTTATGTATCGCGAAGGTGGCATTGCTTATATTTATCTTATCTATGGCATGCATTCTTTGTTTAATGTGGTAACGAATATCCAGGAAATTCCTCATGCCGTTCTGATTCGCTCGATTTTTCCATTGGAAGGGTTAGAAGCAATGCAAAAGAGGAAAAAGGGAGCTGAAATCACTTATAAAGCTGGCATTGGGCCGGGGCGATTAAGCAAAATACTTGGTATTGATTATAGCATGTCGGGAATGCATCTACATAAAACAGAAAATGGAAATGCCATTTGGATTGAAGATCAAGGAAATTTTATTCAGCAAGATAAACTAAACGTTGGGAAAAGAATTGGCATCGATTATGCTGGAGAAGATGCCGATCTGCCTTATCGATTTTGGATAGATCAGGACGGAATTGAATTAACGAAATAAATTACTAAACCAGTCGATTAATGCAATGCCCTTTTTTGAGGCAATAATATAGATAATCAGCAATTGCTCAATAGTAAAAAGGATTACAATGATGTTTTTTAAGCTCCAATCTTTGACAGGTGATGGTTCAGGCTTTTTCATTGTATGAGGTTGTTAATTAATTGAATATTTTACGAAAGTAAGAAAAAAAAGTTCGCAAAAAAAGCCTTTTCCCAAGTGATAGCATTCGGAATCAGGCTTTTTTAAACTTTTGTACTGATCTTATTTTACACTATCAGCTAATTCGTTGCCAGGTTTAAATTTGATTACTTTTTTAGCAGCAATTTTAATTTCAGCACCTGTTTGAGGGTTTCTACCTTTTCTGGCAGATCTTGTAGCTACTGAGAAAGAGCCAAATCCAACTAATGCAACACGGTCGCCACCATTAAGTGCGCCTGAAGTTGATTTTATAAATGCGTCTAATGCTTTTTTAGCATCAGCTTTTGTTAAGCCAGATTCATTTGCCATGGCTTCAATTAATTCAGCTTTGTTCATTTTTAAAAGATTTTAATTAACACATTTTGATTTTCACTA
>JAFGHU010000103.1 GCA_016929955.1 Bacteroidales bacterium
CAAGCATTTCTTCTGCCTCAACAAGCGGAGAAGGCATTTTAGCCGAAAGAGTAAATTATATGCTTACCAATGGTTTTAAAGGAATAAACGCTGCCGATGTATTAACAGCTCCAAGTAGCTATTTTATCAATAATTATTGGGCTGCCGCCGATGTAGAAACCTATGGACATATTTCAGGTGCTTATCGGGTAAATCCATTAACCATAGAAGGAGGCGAAATCAATAATCTAAACCCTGACAAAACAATCGTAACTTACTGTTGGACCGGACAAACATCATCTATGGTAACGGCCTATTTAAATGTGCTCGGCTACAATGCTTCCAGTTTAAAATTTGGAACAAACAGTTTGATTTACGACGATTTGGCCGCTTCGCATCAATGGGTATCCACTGAATCTAAAGACTATCCATTGGTTAGTAGCAAGTAATTCATCGATTAATAAATGTAGATAATCTATAAAACAAAATAAAAATGAAAAAGATACTTTCAATAATTTTACTCGCTTTTCTGGCTGTACCAAGCTCCCTTTTTGCTCAAGGTTGTATGGAAGCATCAACCGATGATGGTGTTCAGGTGGTTGGCTATATCCAAGCACAATACGAATATCAATTCCTCGACGACGGACTAAGTCCAATCAATGGATTAAAAGCTGACAATGGCTTTTATTTTAACCGCGCACGATTGGGTGTAGTGGGTAATATTCCTTACGACTTTTCGTATTACGTTATGCTCGAGTTTAGCCCATCAAAAGGGGGCCCTTATTTGCTCGATGCTTTTATTACTTATAAACGATTAGCTCCCTGGATAAATGTAAGTATGGGACAATTCAAATCCCCATTCGGACTCGAATTGAATACACCTTGCCAAAGCTTACATACCATCAATCGTTCCAGAGTGGTTAGTGAGTTAGCTAGTCCGTTCCGCGATATTGGCCTTATGGTATTCGGCGGAACAGGAGATAAGGAAATTTTTGGCTTTAAGAATCCAAATGTTTTTGCCTGGAAATTTGCCATTACCAATGGTACAGGTATGAATGTAATGGATAATAATAAGGGCAAAGATTATACTGCACGCTTGATTTTCTCTCCCATTGCCGGATTAAGTATAGGAGGTAGTTACCGTTATGGTACGCTTAAACCTTCTGATCCAACAATGGAAGATGATCAACGGACACGCTATGGTTTTGACATCTCGGTAGAAAAAGCAAACTTTTTAGTTCAGGCCGAATACATTAATGGTAACGACCAAGGTTCGTCGCTTGTTGGCGGTGGCTGCGGCGAAACACCTACTTTAGTTATCGGCGATTTTGTTAAAAACGGCTTTTTTGTTCAGGCCTTGTATATGACTCCCTGGAGAATCCAACCCGTTATTAAATACGAATCTTACGATCCCGAAGCGGATATTGACTATAATAAACAACAAGATATCACTTTCGGTTTTAATTATTTCTTTAATGAATGGACACGCTTACAAGCCAACTATGTTTACAGAGTAGAAGAAAGCTCTGATACTGTTTTGGCTGATTACCATGAAATTGGAAACGATTTTTTTGTTGTTCAACTGCAAGTTAAATTTTAATAAAAACCCGTGTGGTAGGCCTTGGAATACCACACCTAAATAGTACAAAAAATGAAAAATAATAAGCAAATTTATGCGCTAATTTTAGCCTTCCTCTTTGTAATCCCTACTCTTTTTGCTCAAGGATTATTCGATGCAAAAAATTATACGAATGCTAGCAAAGACGACAATGTTAAAGTCATCTCTGTTCAATCAGATAAAAACTATAAAGTTTCGCATCTGCGCAATGCCATTCATGTCGATCTTCATAAATTATACAAAGAAGGTAAACCTGAAGGTGTTTTAAAACCTGCGAATGAAGTGGCTGCCTTATTAGGCGAAAACGGAATAGCAAACACAAACGAAATTATTATTTATGATGATGGCGATAATAAAGCAGCCGGACGCATGTATTGGATATTAAAATATATGGGCGTTGCCGATGTTAAGATTCTTCAAAAAGATATGAAAGCCTGGCGTGCTGCTCGTATTCCGCTAACTCCTGCACCCACAAAAATTACTGCTGCCACTTTTGTTGCCAAACCTAATAATGATATATTTGTTGATACTCAATGGATTAAAGCCAATTTGAAAAATAATGGCGTTACCTTTGTGGATGTGCGCGCACCAAAAGAATATACCGGTGCCGATGGCAAAAGCCCCGGACATATTCCCGGAGCCATAAATCTGGAATGGAGTACAATGAATGGCGCCGAAAGCGTTCTTCGCTCAAATGTTGAAATTGCAAGTCTTTTAAAAAGTGCAAACATCAATCCTGATAAAACAATAGTACTTTACTGTGCAACTTCTGTTCGGGCAGGATTGCCTTTCTTCGTTTTAAATGCTCTGCTTAAATATCCCGACGTAAGAGTATACGACGGCGCTATGAATACCTGGTCGATGGATGCTTCTAATCCTGTAGAAAAATAATTTTCCTCATATTCATTTACAAAATTGATAAAAAAAACGGGAGTCAAACTAAATGGCTCCCGTTTTAATGTATACAATATCTACACTAAAGCCTTATTCTTAATTTTATTAAAAATTAGTGTGCGCAAATCAGCAATTGCAACACGCTCTTGTTGCATCGTATCTCGGTCGCGAATGGTTACCATATGGTCTGTTAAACTTTCATGATCAACGGTAATACAGTAGGGTGTTCCAATGGCATCGTGACGGCGATAACGCTTTCCAATCGCATCTTTTTCTTCGTAATGACACATAAAATCTTCTTGCAACTCGGTCATAATTTCGCGAGCTTTTTCGGGCAGTCCATCTTTCTTAATCAATGGCAATATGGCTGCTTTATAGGGAGCTAAAGCAGGAGGCAAATTCAAAACAACGCGCTCCGATCCATCTTCCAAAACTTCCTCGTTATACGCCGAACTCAGCACTGCCAAAAACATGCGATCCAAACCAATGGAGGTTTCCACAACATAAGGAACATAGCTCTCATTAATTTCCGGATCGAAATAACGCAGCTTTTTACCCGTAAACTTTTCGTGTGCTTTTAAGTCGAAATCCGTGCGCGAATGAATACCTTCCAATTCTTTAAATCCCATAGGGAAATTAAATTCGATATCGGCCGCAGCATTGGCATAATGCGCCAACTTTTCATGATCGTGAAAACGATAGTCTTCCTTATTCATACCTAAAGAAAGATGCCATTTCATCCGCTCAGCTTTCCAATGTTCGTACCATTGCATCTCTTGGCCCGGGCGAACAAAAAATTGCATTTCCATCTGTTCGAATTCACGCATACGGAAAATAAACTGTCGTGCAACAATCTCATTTCTAAATGCTTTTCCTGTTTGCGCTATACCAAAAGGGATTTTCATCCTTCCTGTTTTTTGCACATTGAGGTAATTGACAAATATGCCCTGTGCCGTTTCCGGACGAAGATAAATTTCATTGGCACCTTCGGCAGTTGATCCCATTTGTGTAGCAAACATCAAATTAAACTGCTTAACTTCTGTCCAGTTTTTTGAACCCGAAATCGGACAGGCTATTTCCAACTCCTCGATCAATAACTTTACATCTTCTAAATCATTTTTTTCTAAAGATTGATAAAGACGTTTTGAGATCGCCTCCATTTTTTCTTTATTTGCCAATACTCTTGCATTGGTATTTAAGAATTCTTCTTCGTTAAACGCATCGCCAAAACGCTTTTTTGCTTTATCTACTTCTTTAAAAATTTTGGCTTCGATTTTAGCCAAATAATCTTCGACCAAAACATCAGCGCGATAGCGTTTTTTAGAGTCTTTATTATCAATCAAAGGATCGTTAAAAGCATCCACATGGCCTGAGGCTTTCCAAATGGTTGGATGCATAAAAATGGCAGAATCAATTCCTACGATATTCTCATTCATCTGAACCATAGCTTTCCACCATGCTTCCCGAATATTCTTCTTAAGCTCAACGCCATTTTGAGCATAATCGTAAACGGCACTTAATCCGTCATATATTTCACTGCTCTGAAAAACAAAGCCATACTCTTTGGCATGACTTATGATTTTCTTCAATTTATCTTCATTATTTGTCATGCCGCAAAATTAGTATATTTGTTTTGATTGATTGCATAGTGAAAAACGATTTACTTCTGATATTTAAAATTAGTTTATTAAACTTAGCGCAAGAAGCCGAATACTGCACTCATTTTTTTTACTTTTGCAAAAGAATACATTTCTTATGCTAAAAAAACAAATTCCAAATTGTATTACGGCTTTCAATCTTCTCGGTGGCTTATTTGCCATTGTGGCCGGTTTTGAAAACGCCTTGTTGTGGGCTGGTTTTTTTATTGCTTTAGGTGCTTTTTTCGATTTTTTTGATGGGATGGCAGCTCGACTGCTTCAAGTAAAATCGAATATGGGAAAAGAAATGGATTCTTTAGCCGATATGGTAACCTTTGGCGTTGCTCCCGGATTTATTGTTTACCATTTGATGTTACAGAGCACTCATCTCCCTCAATGGATAGTGTTTAATCATGCTGTAGCTCCTTTTGTGGCTTTTGTAATTCCGGTTTTCGCTGCTTTTCGTTTAGCAAAATTCAATATCGATACACGACAAACAAGCAGTTTTATCGGATTGCCAAGTCCGGCAAATGCTTTGTTTTTTGCTTCGCTACCCTTTATTTTAAGCGCTACTTACGCAGTAAAAATTCCCTTTTTACAGGATAATTTGTCGAATTATTGGGTACTTTTTACTTTGGTTTTACTTATCAGTTTGTTAATGGTAATAGAGCTGCCTCTGTTTGCTCTAAAATTTAATAACCTGAAATGGAAAGACAATACCTACCGCTTTGTTTTTCTTGGACTCGCCGCCGGCATATTAATCGCGATGCAGATTACAGCTTTGCCAATTATCGTATTTCTGTATATTGTTTTATCGATAATACAGAATCTCCTTACAAAAAATAAATAAAAATGGGGCGACTTTTAAATTGCCCAGTTTAAACCCAGAATAATAAAATGCTGATTAAATAGCGAGTAAGACTCCTTTTCGATAAGCTCATATCCTGTAAGTGTTTCGCCTTCTCCTAATCCAAAACCATTGTTTATTTGAGTGGTTTCTATGAGCGTATTTGAAGTTGCGCTTTCTTTTTGTGTTAACTGATAACGAAGCGATAAACTCACACCATTTTTTAGGGCATAATGAACAACTGCATCGCATTTGTAATTGGTTATATCGGGAAGGTTATAAACGATTGCTCCAAAATTTTCGTGTGTACTTTTTAAATTACCATAAGTAAAGGCCGTTTCCGTCCATATTTTTGGAGTAAACGTCAATCCCATTGCAAATTTATAGATCAAACGCTGATCTGCATCCTCGTTAAACAAGCGGATTTCAGGAGTAAAATACAGACTGTAATTTCCTTTGGGTAAAAAACTAAGCGAAGCTGTAAACTGCTGTTGCTCGGTAAGATTTAACCAAGAGTAACTTAGCGAGGCGGAAAAATCGAACAATCCACTCTGTTTTAAAAACCCTATACCTAACAG
>JAFGHU010000104.1 GCA_016929955.1 Bacteroidales bacterium
CCGGTAAAAGAACCCTTCTCGTGTCCAAATAACTCAGAATCAATAGTTCCCTCAGGAATGGCGCCGCAGTTAACAGCAATATAATTGCCATGTTTTTTACTGCTCAAGCTATGAATAATCTTTGGAAACACTTCTTTTCCAACGCCACTTTCTCCGGTAATAAGTACTGTTAAATCCGTTGTGGCCACTTGCACAGCAATATCCAAAGCCCTTTCAAGTAGGCTTGAATTTCCTATGACACCAAAACGTTGTTTTATTGTTTGTAAATCCATTCTACTTTTTTTATTATTGGATTTTCAGACCCTTAAATTACAAAGAATCTGTGATATTTTTCGCTATCTCCTAATAATAGCGCCTAATTCTTGCTCAAACACTTCGATAAACCGATTCATCATTTTATCTATCTGCTTATCATTCAGCGTTTTTTCGGGATTTTGCAAAAATAAACTCACTGCATAAGACCTTTTCCCTTCGCCTAAAGCCTCACTTTCAAAGATATCAAACAAATTAACCGCTTTTAATATCCTTTTTTCTGTTTTATAAGCAAGCTGTTCAATCGCATCAAATTTGACATTTTTATCGATGACCAATGCTAAATCGCGACGAACAACAGGAAACTTAGGTACTTCCTGATACAAAACATCGTGCTGTTTTACGGTTTTGAAAATGCTTTGCCAATTGAAATCGGCATAGAAAACAGCTTGTTTTATTCCAAAAGACTTTAAGATTTTCGGATTAATCTCGCCCAACTCCACCAGCGGTTTATTGTTAAGCATGTAGCGCAATCCTTCAGAATAATAATTATTGATGTCTGTATCAACGGTCAGGGCCAATAAATTAAACTGTAATTTTTTTAAAATATGTTGAACCGCTAATTTTAAATCGTAGAAATCGACTAGCTTGGCCTGATTATCCCATGACTCCGGCAGTTTTTTTCCGGTCATAAACAGCGCCAGATGTTTTTCTTCGGCATAGCGTTTCTCCACTTTTTCGGCTTCCGGATGAACAAAGCGATAGGTTTTGCCAAATTCATAAAGCTTTAAATCTGCTTGTTTACGATTGATATTGTATAAAACAGCTTCTAAACCGCCATAAATAAGCGATTGACGGAGCACATTTAAATCGCTGCTTAAAGGGTTGAGCATGGCCACGCTTTGTGCAGCGTCGAAGTCTGAATTATTTTCGTAATAACTGGCTTTGCTTAATGAATTGTTCATCGTTTCGGCAAATCCATTATTCGATAAATAATCTGAAATCAGATTTTGAAGTTTTTCATTATCAGGCTTTTTACCGTATGACAATGCGGAGTGAACGCTTTCAGAAAAATCGATATTATTATAGCCATAGATACGAAGTATTTCTTCAATAATATCCGCTTCGCGAGTAACATCTACTTTAAAAGTCGGGATTTCTAATTTCAGTCCTGTTTCTGTTTCTTCAACTATGGAAATTTCCAAATCGGTTAAAATAGATTTAATGGTATCTGTTGGAATTTCCTTACCAATCAAGCGCCAAACATTGGCATAAGCAATGCTAATTTGCCAAGGTTTTATTTTTGTAGGATACACATCTTTTATTTCGCTTGATATTTCGGCGCCTGCTAATTCTTTAATTAAGAGGGCTGCTCTTTTAAGGGCAAAAAGCGTAATATTGGGGTCAGCACCTCTTTCGTAACGGAAAGAAGCGTCTGTTTTTAAACCATGATGTTTTGAGGTTTTACGAATACCTGTTGCTTCGAAATAAGCACTTTCGAGAAACATCCTTTTTGTGTTTTCTGTAATCCCCGAACGCAATCCGCCAAAAACACCACCAATACACATGCCTTCTTCGGCATTGCATATCATCAAATCATTTTCAGTAAGTTCGCGTTCAACTTCATCAAGGGTAACAAATTTTGTTCCTTTAGCTAATTTTTTAACAATCACCTTATTTCCTTTAACAGCATCAGCATCAAAAGCATGCAAGGGCTGTCCGGTTTCATACATCACAAAATTGGTAATATCAACAATATTATTGATTGGGCGAATATCGATAGTTTTTAAGGCGTTTTTAAGCCATTCAGGTGATTCTTTAACTTCGATATTGGAAAGTGTTAAACCCGAATAGCGCGGACAAGCTTGTGTGTCTTCAACAATCACTTCGATGTCGAGATTCATATTATCCACTTTAAACGAAGAAACATCCGGAAGTATTAATTTTTTGTCTTTATTCCCATTCATTTGGTTTAAAACAGCCACTAAGTCTCTTGCCGAACCGATATGCGAAGTGGCATCGGAGCGGTTAGGTGTCAATCCTATTTCCAATCGATAATCATCCTCAATATTAAAATAATCTTTTGCCTTAGCCCCTACCACAGCAGTTGAATCTAAAACCATGATCCCATCGTGCATGGTTCCCAAACCCAATTCATCCTCGGCACAAATCATGCCTTCCGAAACTTCGCCGCGAATTTTAGACTTTTTGATTTTAAAACTTTCGTCGCCATCATATAAAGTTGTGCCAACGAGCGCAACAGGCACTTTTTGTCCGGCAGCTACATTGGGAGCTCCACAAACAATCGGAAGAATGGTGTCGTTTCCTATATTGACCGTAGTGATGCTGAGTGTATCGGCGTTTGGATGCTTTTCGCAAGTCAGTACTTCACCAATAACAATACCTTCTAAACCGCCTTTTACGGATTGAACACGTTCGATTTTTTCAACCTCCAAACCGCAGTCAGTCAGTAATTTATCCAATTCTTCAGGACTAGCATCAAAGGAAACATATTTTTTTAACCAATTGTATGATAAATTCATTTGTAATCTCTTTTTATAAAACAGGATGAACAGAAAAATTGACTTTTTTAGATGGAATCAATTTTTACAATTTTAATCCGCAAAATTAGTATTTTTTTCGAGACAGGACAACGAAACAAAGCGAGTTAAGCGATTTAAATATTGATTTTAAGACAGTAAATTATTAACTAATTTCTATCCAATTCTGTGTTCTGTTTTCCATTTTTTGAAGATGGATAGATGTTTCTTTGTTTTCAGGAAGTAAAAGATGCGGATCTAATTCGAGCAATTCGCTTGCTTTTTCTCTGGCAAACTTGAGGATTTTTTCATCTTTTACTAAATCGGCAATTCTAAGATCGAGTATTCCGCTTTGTTGTGTTCCGTGCAAATCGCCGGGGCCACGTAATTTCAAATCCACATCGGCAATTTCAAAACCATCACTGGTATCCACCATGGTATGCAATCGTTTTTTGCCTTCTTGTGTGAGTTTATAACTCGACATTAAAATGCAATACGATTGTTCTGCGCCACGTCCAACACGTCCGCGCAACTGGTGCAATTGCGACAAACCGAATCGCTCGGCATTTTCAATTACCATAACCGAAGCATTGGGCACATCTACCCCGACTTCGATAACCGTTGTAGACACCATAATTTGAGTTTCGCCTTTGGCAAATCGC
>JAFGHU010000105.1 GCA_016929955.1 Bacteroidales bacterium
GGAAGCTATTTTCGATCGCTTTGTTCAGGCAGATATTGAAGATAAACAAGTGTATGAAGGCTCCGGCTTAGGTTTAGCCATTTCTAAAGCCTATGCTGAGATGCTGGGCGGAAAAATTTGGTTGGAATCGGAAGAAAAGAAAGGCTCGCACTTTTATTTTACAGTCCCTTACCACAGTAAAAGTGATAGTAAACAATCCTCCCAAAATGTAAAAACAGGTCATTCTATGCAAGAAGAAAACAAAAAACTCAATATTTTAATTGCTGAAGATGATTTAACTTCGGGTATCTATTTAAAAACTTTGCTGAGAAATTTGGCAAAAGAGATGCACCTTGTTAAAACTGGCAAAGAAGCTGTGGAAACATGTAAAATAAATCAGGATATTGATTTAATCTTAATGGATATAAAAATGCCCGGAATGAGTGGTTATGAAGCTACACGAGAAATAAGAACATTTAATAAAGAGATTGTGATTATTGCACAAACAGCTTATGCTTTATCTGGCGATAGAGAATTAGCCATAGACGCAGGATGTAACGAATACATTACCAAGCCTATAAATAAAAAGGGATTGCTGGAGCTCATTTGGAAACACTTTAAATAAAATTGAAATTGAATACGTGAGGGTTTCACTTGGGTGAAGCCATCCCTAAGAAAGACTACCACTATAATCTTTTGTTATAGGCGATAATTATGTTATGTGCTCAATTTTTGCAGTCACTATAGGATAATGCTAATTTTGCCGAAAAAGAAACGATATCATGGTATTTACAATCTTATTTTTAGGCTTTTTGTTTGGCGGCCTATTACACTATGCAAAGCTAAACAAATACAACGTAATCAGCGGGTTGGCAACACTCGACAACCTAAGTGTGGCCAAAGCCATTGCCGTAACAATAGGTATTGGTTTAATTATTCTCAATATCGAAATTGGTTTGGGACTGGCCGCCTATCATATTAAACCATTGCTTTTGGTTGGCATAATGTTAGGTGGATTTATATTTGGCATAGGGATGGCAATATTAGGTTATTGTCCGGGAACCCTTGCCGTATCTTTAGGCGAAGGCTCGATAGATGCTTTAATTGGAATTCTGGGTGGACTTGTAGCAGGTGTAGTCTATACGCTTTTACTGCCCTATTTCAATGGATTTTTAGGGCCTGATTTAGGAAAAATATCTTTATACTCAATCCTTGGCAATCATTCTGTCCTTTTCTATTTTTTGGTATTCCTTATCGGTGCTCTTTTTATAGGCTTTGCTTTTTGGCTTCATAAAATAGAGAAAATAAAAGATATGAAATGGTTTTATGCCGGAATTGGCCTGGCTCTGCTCAATGCAATCATTTTCTTAGGTGGAGTAAGCAATCGACCAATTGGAGCCTCAACCTCCTACCCTTATCTTGCTGATTTAATGACAAGTACAACAACTAACGATTATTTTGCAAAAATCCAAAAACCTGGAAATTGGGAGTTGATTTTTTTGGCTGGAGCCTTTGTTGCGGGTTTAGTATTTTCCTTACTAAAAAAAGAATTCAGCTTTATATTGATACACGACAATTGGAAAAAGTACAAAGGCACTTCCTCCATCAATAGAATTATTTGGTCTTTTGTGGGTGGATTTATTTTGATTATAGGCGCAAGAATGGCCGGAGGATGTACGAGCGGCCATATCATTTCCGGCGGCATGCAATTGGCTATAAGTAGTTTATTGTTTATGGTATTTGTTTTTGCAGGCTTACTAATTACCGGAAAAATTTTTTATAAATAAATAGCAAATATTAAAACTTTACAATGCAAATAAGCTCTAAAATCGATTTGATTTTAGGGCTTGTTTATTATCTGTAAAACGGCTTATTCAAGACAATAAGGAGCAGCCACTATGTCCTTTTCTTTTTCAAAAGCAGCGCATAGATCCAATAGTATAGCATTAACTTTTGCCTGCAAAGCAATCAATATTTTCTTTGCTAGTTTTAAGCTTGTTGATACTAATTGCAAGATATATAACTGAATATCAATGAATATATAATCGATGAATTTAAAATATTGGAGAGATCTCCATTTTAGTTTTCATCTTGAAGCACATGCTGACTGTAATTCCGCCATTTTTCAATTACAGCGCTAAAATCATCGGGCAAACTAGTTTCGAAAAAAAGACTTTTCCCTGTGCGGGGATGGATAAATTTTAGACTTTTTGCGTGCAATGCCTGACGCGGAATAATTGTAAAACAATTTTGCACATATTGCTTGTACTTGGTAAAAGTGGTTCCTTTCAATATCTGGTCGCCACCATAACGTGCATCATTAAAAATAGGGTGACCAATATATTTCATATGCGCTCTTATTTGATGTGTTCTTCCGGTCTCTAACTGGCATTCTATCAAGCTTACATAGCCAAATCGCTCTAATAATCGATAATGCGTAACGGCATGTTTCCCAATTTCTCCCTCAGGAAAAACAGTCATTTGTAATCTGTTTTTAGGGTTACGAGCCAGATTACCATCGATGGTGCCATTGTCTTCTTCAAAATTCCCCCAAACCAAGGCCTGGTATTTGCGTTCGATACTATGATCGAAAAATTGCTTAGCCAATTTGGCCAAAATATTTTCATCTTTGGCAATCACCAAAACGCCCGAAGTGTCTTTATCGATGCGATGAGCCAAAAGGGGCTCTATAGAGTCATTCCCGTGTTGCTGAAAATGATATTTTAATCCGTGAAGCAAAGTTCCGGAATAATTGCCATGGCCCGGATGAACAACCAATCCTGCTTGTTTATCAACCACAATTAAATCATCATCTTCATACAAAATATGTAGTGGAATTTCTTCGGCATAAATGCTGGTATCGCGAGGGGGCTCGGATAATACTATGGTAATGATATCCTTGGGTTTGACCTTGTAATTCGATTTTACAGCCACATTATTAACTAAAATATTCCCGGCCTGTGCAGCTTGCTGTATCTTATTTCGCGTGGCATTTTCGAGCCGACCCATTAAATATTTATCAATACGCAAGGCCGATTGCCCTTTGTCCACATCAAAGCGAAAATGTTCAAACATTTCAGCTTCACTTTCTTGCAATTCTATATCGTTATCGTAATTATCCACTATTTTCTGATTATTAATTTTTGACTTTTTACGTCGCTATTCATTTTATTTTCCAAACGCAATATATAAAGGCCTTCTTTAAGAAAATCAATATTTATTTGCTCTTGATAATCAGAATTATACACCAATTTTCCGAGCAGCGTATAAATATGAATAGCATAGTTTATACCGTCTTTGATTTGGATATTTAACTGACCATATTTCAATGGATTGGGAAAAATATGTAGTGTATTTGCAGAATCGTCGGCCGGAATATTTTCAGAAAATGCCGAATGAGCAAATACAGGACGAATCATTAATGCACCCTCAAATATACTTGATTCCCAGCCATTTCCGGCATTGAAAAACAAGCTCTCTTCAGGCGCATAAGACAAATCGAATCCGATATTTAAATTCTTATCGCTTGTTTGTGTAAATCCCACAAAAAACGAATTGGAAACCAACACTAAATCATCCAAAGTATAAGTAACAAAACCATTGACACTCGTTGATGGCGTAACCTGAACCAATTTCTCATATAAAATAACTTCAGGATCAATGCTTTCCCAAACTTTTAAATAAAAATAATCCGTATTTCTTATAAAAGTAGGATTGAAATAAAACTGAACCTGAGTCAAGGTATCTGATGTATTGAGTTTAAAATGCAGAGCAGCACTATTGCCCGATTTACTCAAGCCATAGCCCGCTTCCGCAGAGCCATCGTCATACGCAAAACAATCTCCAAAAAATTGCTTTTGGATAAGCGTATCTCCTATTCGATTTCCATTCTTTGTTTCCAGCGTTTTAATGCTATGAGTTATGGTGTATTCCATTGCTTCCTGATCATATAAACTAAAAAAGGAAACCACCTTGGGATCTTTAAAGGGTTGAAAATCTGAATATCCATCAATAATAAAAGGATTTATATATGCCGAGGGTGCACTATAAATCGAATCCTGCATAAATTGATTCGAAATCGAATATTGATAATTTACCGCATAAGAATTGGCACTTAAATTCGAAATATAAATGGAATGCAAAGTATCGGCCATAGCATTCGTAGGATCGTTTTTATACTGATTATAAGGCATTTGCCTATATTGTTTTAGGAATGATGGCGGCGGATTTACAAAAACCAGTTGATCTGAATAAATATCAAAACGACTTCTTCCGATATCCAGTTTCACAAAATCGATATTCCACTGATCGGCATTGCTCTGCCACGAAGACTGCACCGAACTTGCTAAACTGGCATAATTGTAAAAGCGAAACTTAAAATTAGGATGATAAAAGCGCGCACTGTCTGTTATAGGAATCAGTACTTGTTTGCAATAGGTTTGATTTTGTACATAAAAACTATCTAAAGGCATACCTTGGTCCGACCAAACAGGATACCAAAGTTTATCGCGACCCGAATAAAATTCCAAAACCAACGAATCGGAAGATTCAGGGGCATTGCCTTTTCCTTGTGGTTGATAATAAAAACTCAGATACAAGGAATCCGCGCTATAAATTGGGCGTTTTTCATCGGCCAAAGAATCAAGTCGAATGGCATTGGATGTTAGTGAATCGGCAATAAAGCTAAAACTATTCGCACGTGCATAAATTTCTCCATTTTCATCCAAAGCATCCAAAGTGGCCACGCCAATATTTGTTGGAAATTTTTGAAATCCCGTATTTACAAAAGCATAGCCATTGGCCCATAGCGCAGGATTTGGTGCTGCGTTATCCTGTTTAAAATCATCGAAAAACGGTAAGAAAAGAGCGGTTTCTAGAGTTGATTTATAGACTGATTGCTTTTGCACATTGGGATTGATAGACAAACCTCGTAATTGTTCCTGGGCCTGAAGCTGCAAAAACAAAACGAAAAAGAAAAATAAAATCCCCGCAATTTTCTTGTACATCTAAGCTAAAATTCGTCTAAAACGGTATTTAATAATAAACTATCGCTAAAGTATATATTTTTCGAAATTGTATCATTCAACATATTGAATATCAGCGAATCAAAATCAAATCCAATTGAAGAGCGCAAAGTAAGGCGCATTTCATCGCCCAGCAAAACGTTCTGTTGATCGTAATTTGGCGATTGCCAATAGACTCGTAAATCTGTTTTTGGTGAGCCATAAAGCGTATCCATTCCTCCGCAATTTAAACTCGATTTAAGTATAATTTCTCTCGCTTCCGAAGGCGTTTTGCCAATTAAAAAAGGCACATGAACACCTGATGGATTATGGCCATTCCCTACAATAAGATTGATGGCAGATCCTATCAAAATCATAGAATCAGCAGGAATTGTATCCTGACGAATCATTTGCGCAAGCACTGCATTTCGCGCAAAATTTTCTACAAAAATAAGTTGATTGACTTTTAATCGCGACTGATCCAACACATCTATAGCACGGCGAATACTTAAATCGATCAAATTTGGCATAGGAATATATTCCTGGCCTTTTGAAACAATGGTGAGATAGATTTTACGTCCTTTTTTTACTTTCGCGCCTGCTCTTGGATGCTGATGAGCAACACCACCCGGTCGTGCTTTAGCATCATAAATAGAGTCGATTAAAACATATTGCAGAAAATTGGGATCTGAATTTTCAACCAGGCTATCGCCATCGTAAGTATTTAATTGAGGAACTAAAATATAATCACCCAGACCGGTATAACTATTTAATCCTTTTACTACAAAGAAAAGCAGTAGCGCCGATACCACCAGAATAATCCCCAAGTTTATATAAAATGTTTTACTAAAAATAAAACGCATAAAATTCATAATTCATCAATTGCTTAGCTTATTAAAAACTCTATTTTAAACCCAATATTGTATAGTGAGCAAAGATAGTGAATAAGCTGAATATTTGAAGCTTGCTTTTTTACATAAATAATTGTGTAAAAAATAGCCGGCTCATCTCGTTTTAAAGCTATATTTTCCTTAGTATTGTATGGAATTTAAACAGCATATGAAGAAAAATATTGCCATTATTGCAGGCGGAGATTCCGGTGAATATCCGATTAGTATAAAAAGTGCTACGATGGTTGCCGCTAAAATCGACCCATCGAAATACAGTGTTTTTATCATTGAAATCAAGGGCTTTAATTGGGTTTACAAGCATCCTGAGTTTGGGAATATTCAAATTGATAAAAACGATTTTAGTCTGTCATTTGATCAAAATAAAATCGTTTTCGACCTCGTTTTCAACCTTATCCATGGTAGTCCGGGTGAAAACGGCAAATTACAAGGCTATTTTGATTTATTGGGCTTACCCTATACTTCCAGTAATGTGATCACCTCTGCAATCACTTTTAATAAGGCCTATTGCAATCAAATAGTAAGAGGCTATGGAGTTGCCGTTTCAAAAAACAGGCATGTGTTTAAAAGTCATCCGATTGAACCTGTCGAAATTTTAAAAACCATGAGTTTGCCTGTATTTGTAAAGCCAAATCAAGGCGGATCGAGTGTGGGTATGTCAAAAGTAAATCACGAATCTGATTTAAGTGTTGCGCTGGATAAAGCATTTGCTGAAGATGATGAAATATTGATAGAAGAATATATCAAAGGAAGAGAATTAACCTGCGGCATTTTTAAGTATAAAGGCGAGATTTTGCGTTTGCCGGTAACTGAAATCCTTTCGAAAAAAGAATTTTTCGATTATGAAGCCAAGTATAACAAGGCTTATGCCGATGAAATTACACCGGCAGCTATTTCTGCAGAACTGACCCAGGAAATTCAAGAAACTTCAGCACGCTTGTATCAGGCTTTAAATTGCAAAGGTATCGTTCGTTTCGATTTTATTTCTTCAACAGAAAAACTTTGGTTTTTAGAAGTCAATACGGTACCCGGTATGTCAAACGAAAGTATTGTTCCACAACAGATTGAAGCCGCGGGATACAATTTAAGCGATTTTTACGGCATGATGATAGAAGAAGCATTGAACAAGGGATAAGAGAAATGGAGTATTGGAGTGATTAAGTATTGGAGTGATGTACAGGAAGTTATATCAATTTTTGAGCACTATAAAAAATTAAAGAACAAGACCTTACAAAATGAAGAAACTCGTATTTGCTACCAACAATAAACATAAACTCGAAGAAGTTGCCCCGCTGATAAAAAGTCATTTCGAATTGCTTAGCTTAGCTGATATTGCTTGTTTCGAAGAAATTGAAGAACCTCACGATACTTTAATCGACAATGCTTTTGAAAAAGCCCGATTTATCTACAACCGCTACAAAATGGATTGTTTTGCAGATGATACCGGACTTGAAATTGATGCCTTAGATGGTCGTCCGGGAGTTTATTCGGCGCGTTATGCCGGCGAAAATTGCAGCTTCCAGGACAACGTTAAAAAAGTACTGCTGGAAATGAAAGGCCAAAAGATGAGAACCGCCCGTTTTAAAACAGTAATTGCTTTAATTCTGAATGGCCGTGAATATAGTTTCGAAGGCGTAGTAGAAGGTGAGATTATCGATCAGCAAAGTGGAACAGAAGGTTTTGGTTATGATCCAATATTCCGACCCAATGGTTATGCCGAAACTTTTGCTGAAATGTCTTTGAAAGAAAAAAACAAAATCAGTCACCGTGCTTTAGCGAGCAAGAAACTGATCGACTTTTTGAATGCAATATAAAAAAACATATACAAAACTTATTACCCTCTATAGTGATATTTATAAA
>JAFGHU010000106.1 GCA_016929955.1 Bacteroidales bacterium
AAAAAAAGAAAAAAATATCGAATTAAACAAATAATAAATGAAATAAAATGCTTGTTAAATAAGGGATATAGAAAAATATAGAATTAAATGAAATCAAACTTACTTTCCGATACAAAACTTACCAAAAATATTTCCAAGTAGTTCATTATTAGTTACTTCGCCCGTTATCTCACCTAAATAATGCAAGGCGGTTCGGATATCGATAGCAATCAAATCGGTAGGCAGACCCTCGCGAAATCCGGTTTCTATAGTCTGAATAGATTCTCCAACTTTGTTTAGAGCACCCAGATGACGTGCATTAGAAACAATGGTGCTATCATTTAAATCTAAATTTTTAACCGAAGCTACCAAACTGTCGATAATGAGATTGATATTTTCGTTGCGCTTGGCCGATACAAAAATCGTTTCTAAATCGAGGTATTTATGAAAATAACGTGGCATTTCGATTAGTTCGTCTATCTTATTTCCAACCAGAATAAAACGTTTGTTTTCGTCTTCTATATGCACTTTAAAATCGTCGATTGTGGCTTCCAGTTCATTGGGTGTTGATTTGGTCATATCACAAACATAGAGTATAATTTTCGATTGTCTTATTTTCTCATAAGTTCGCTCAATGCCCAGATTTTCTATGGTATCCGTTGAATCCCTTAAACCTGCCGTATCGATAAATCGGAATGCATAACCTTCTATGCTAATGGTGTCTTCAATGCTGTCGCGCGTAGTTCCTGGAATATCAGACACAATGGCTTTTTCTTCTTGCAAAATCCGATTTAATAAAGTCGATTTTCCTGCATTTGGTTTCCCGATAATTGCAACCGGAATTCCGTGTTTGATAACATTTCCCAAGGCAAATGAATCGATTAATTGATTTACTTCGCGTCTAATTTCTTCCAATAAGGAAAGGAAGCGGGTACGATCGGCAAATTCAACATCTTCTTCAGCAAAATCAAGTTCAAGTTCGATCAAAGAAGCAAGATCGACTAATTCTTTACGTAGGTTTTTTATTTTTGTCGAGAATCCTCCTCGCATTTGTTCCAAAGCTAAATTATGCGAAGCTACCGAATTGGAAGCAATAAGATCGGCCACGGCTTCGGCCTGACTCAAATCAAATTTGCCATTGAAAAAAGCACGTAATGTAAACTCGCCAGGCTCTGCCATACGAGCTCCTTTTTTTAAAAGAAGCTCAATGAGTTTTTGCTGAATATAAGTAGACCCATGGCAGGAAATTTCGATGCTATTTTCTCCGGTATAACTGTGTGGTGCTCTGAAAACGCTAACCAAAACTTCATCTAATAATGTATTTTCATCATATATTTTCCCGAAATGAATGGTGTAGGGATCTGCTTCTTGTATCCTTACTCCATTTTTTGCGGCACGGAAAATTGCATCGGTAATCTCAAAACTGGCCGTACCTGAAAGTCGGATTAAAGCAATGGCACCGCTACCTGACGGGGTTGCTAATGCACAAATAGTATCGTTATTGGCTAAATGTTTAAGCATAATAAAAGTTTTATATCGTAGGCGAACAAAGTTACGTTGCAAAATCCCAATTGTCAAAGAAAATTAGAGCTTAATGCTAAGTTATGCTTATTACATCTTCCTGCCGTTTATTTGGAATCGATATAAAATCGATTTAAATTTCCTTTTTCTATTCTTTAATCTCTAAAAACAGCTTACTTTTGTTTTCTAATTATAGTACGTAATTCTAATACAAAAAACCTAAATAAAATGAGTATCCTAGTAAACAAAGACTCCAAAGTAGTCGTTCAAGGATTTACCGGAGGAGAAGGTACATTCCATGCTGGACAAATGATTGAATATGGCACTAATGTTGTTGGTGGTGTTACTCCCGGTAAAGGAGGCCAAGAGCATTTAGGAAGACCGGTTTTTAATACCGTTCAAGATGCTGTTGATAAAGCACAAGCCAATGTTTCTGTAATTTTTGTTCCACCTCCATTTGCTGCTGATGCAATTATGGAAGCTGCTTCTGCCGGTATTGAAGTAATAATTTGTATAACAGAAGGAATTCCTACCAGCGATATGGTAAAGGTTAAAGAATATTTAAAAGGCACAAAAAGTCGTTTAGTTGGTCCTAACTGTCCCGGTGTAATTACTCCTGGTGAAGCAAAAGTGGGAATTATGCCCGGTTTTATTCATGAAAAAGGCCGTGTAGGAATAGTTTCTCGTTCAGGAACTTTAACTTATGAAGCGGTTGATCAATTGACAAAAGTTGGTCTGGGACAAACTACAGCCATTGGTATTGGTGGAGATCCAATTATTGGAACGACAACCAAAGAAGCTGTTGAAATGTTTATGAATGATCCGGAAACTGAAGGTATTGTTATGATTGGCGAAATTGGTGGTGGAATGGAAGCTGAAGCTGCTGAATATATCAGAGATCATGGTACAAAACCTGTTGTTGGATTTATTGCCGGTTCTACAGCGCCCAAAGGACGTACTATGGGTCATGCCGGTGCCATTATTGGTGGAAAAGCAGATACTGCAGAAGCTAAAAAAGAAATTATGGCTAACTGTGGTGTTTATGTAGTTGATTCTCCTGCTGAGATTGGCCGTAAAATGAAAGAAATTTTAGGCTAGTTCTAAATTGATTTTCCGAGCCGATTTAGGCTCTCTTAAAATAAAAAAGCCCGATTTCATTTGAGATCAGGCTTTTTTTTAGGGAAACTTAATTTATTTGTTCTTTTTGGCTTCTTCTTGTAATTTCTTTATCTGACTTGCAATGCCGTGATGCTCTTCGTAGTTTTCGCAAGTATATCCAGGGTTTTCGTCGCAGGTGCAGCCTAATTTTGTTCCATCAGGTACGGCTATTTCTGAACTGCAGGTTTGTGTAAAAACACCATCCTTAAATATAAACATTTTTATTCCTATAAGTGCAAAAGCAGCTGCAATAAGAGCGGTTGTAATTAAGATAAGTTTAAAAATCATTTGTTCTGTTATTTATGGAACAAAAGTACAGATTTCTTTGCAATTTGGGTCGATGAAAAATGAATTTAACACTATTTTTATTCTTGAAACTCAATGTTCAAAAACGGATTGCATTGATACTAGTTAGATGAACAAACCCCGAGAGCTTGCGATTCTAGATAAATGTGTAAATACGCCGATGCTCTGTCTCGATTAAAAAGAAATTGCTGTTTGATACCTAGTTAGCTCTGATGCGAGGTAATTCATTTTCTTCGGAATTCAGCTAAAACTATTGCACTGGCAATGGAAGCGTTTAGCGATTCTGCCTTTGAACTCGGATGATTTGGGATAAACAGTGGATGCGTGATGCAGCTTTGAACAGCCTCTGATATCCCTTTCGATTCATTGCCAATAACTATAATTCCTGACTTGCCTAAGGTTTCGGAGTAAATGTTTTTTCCATTGAGCAAAGTTCCATATATGGGCACATTTTGTTTCATTAGAAAAGCGCTTAAATCGCAATAATGGCATTTAACCCGATACAAAGAACCCATGGTCGATTGCACTACTTTCGGGTTATAACAATCAACAGTATCTTTTGAACAAATGATTTCGTTAATCCCAAACCATTCGGCAGTGCGGATAATGGTCCCTAAATTTCCAGGATCTTGAATGGTATCCAAAGCGAGATAAAGCGTTTCTTTATTTACGCTAAACACTTCGTGCTCAGGTATTTTAACAACAGCCAAAACTTCGTTAGCCGTTGAAAAATTACTCAGTTTTTGCAAGGCTTTATCTGAAATTTCTTTAATTGAAAATTGGCTCAAATTTGGTTGTGCGTCTAACCAAGTTTTATTTGCGGCAATAAAAACAATTTCAAAATTAGGATACTGCAACAATTCAAGCACCATCTTGGGACCCTCTACCAGAAAGAAACCCGTTTTTCGTCTGTTTTTGCTTAGTTTTAAAGCATTGATAAGTTTGATATCCGATTGACTGAGCATTTGGTTTTTGCGCTAAATTACAAAATTAAGGCATAAAAAAATCCCGAACCTTGAGGAACGGGATTTTTAAAAAGTATTGTAGTTCTATTCTTCAGTAACAACTTCAAAAGTAATTTCTGCTACGATGTCTTTATAAAGTTGAGCAGTTGCTTTGTAAGTTCCTACTTCTTTAATGGTTTCGCCTTCAATGCTAATTTTCTTGCGATCCACATCGTAATTGTGTTGTTCCTTAATGGCATCTGCAATTTGAATTGCGTTTACCGAACCGTAAATCTTTCCTGAAGCGGCTGCTTTTGTAGCAATTTTTACAGTTAAACCGTCTAATAATTTAGCTTCAGCGCTGGCTTCATTTCTGATTTTTTCAATCTTAAAAGCACGTTGTTTTCTTACTTCAGCTAGGATTTTTTTATTGCTTTCGTTAGCAGCAATAGCTAAACCTTGAGGAATTAAATAGTTACGAGCGTAACCATTTTTAACTTCCACTATATCATCTGTATATCCTAAATTTTGGACATCTTTTTTTAAAATAATTTGCATCGATCGTCCTCCTTTTATTTTAATAAATCGCCAACATATGGCATTAAAGCAATATGACGTGCTCTTTTAACTGCTTGAGCTACTTTTTTCTGATATTTGGTAGATGTGCCTGTTAAACGACGTGGCAAAAGCTTACCTTGTTCGTTTACAAATTTCAATAAAAAGTTTGCGTCTTTGTAATCGATATATTTAATTCCGCTCTTTTTAAAACGGCAATATTTTTTCTTTTTTGTATCTACCGCAATTGGGGTAAGATATTTAATGTCTGTATTTTGAGCCATTGTTAAATTTTTTTAA
>JAFGHU010000107.1 GCA_016929955.1 Bacteroidales bacterium
TCTTTAAAACTAGACGCATCGGCAATCTCGATTTTGTTTGCATTGTTCACCTGAATAAAAGCATAATCGCCAATTTTACTTACCGATTGAACCACATCGCCTAAACTACGACTGTTTTCCAACTGAAAAATTTCGTTTGTTACCGTATCTTCAGTAGGATCATAATAACTGATCGATCCGTTTCCTGAACCAAATGTACCTTCATTGCTAATCAAAGTACCCCGTTCGTATTTGCCATAAACGGGCGATTCTTTTTCTTCTGTTTTGGTACAAGAAGCAATAAATATACTTGCTAAGAGTATAAAAATAGAGCTAAACTTAAAAGTGGATTTTGTCATTTTAATGGATGTTATAATGAATACTTAATTGATAATTTCTGCCAGGCAAAACATAATTTTCCATGCTTTGATAGTCTTGATCAAACACATTGTTCAATCTAAAATAGATTCCGAAATGTTGAAAATAAGAACAGTTTAAAACAAGATTTGTGAGCTGATAGGCATCAAGTTCCGAACTATTATCGGCACTTGTATAGCGCTTGCCAACCAAGATTTGCTCAATACTTAAACTCCCAAAAGGGCTTTGTATCGAAAAAAGTGCCTTAGCTTGTTGCAAGGGTGTGTAGATCAGTTGTTTTCCTAGTATAGCATCACTTTCGTTTTCTGCCTTTTTCTCTACTGTTGACGGGTTATAGGTATAATGCAAGTCCAACTTGATTTTTGATTTTCCCAAGATTTTTTCGAAACCAAAATCGCTTTCCAGTCCTCGCGTCCATACCTCCTTTTGATTCTTTGGCATCCAAATGCCTTCAATAGGAACCCATAAAATGAGGTCTTTTACATAGGTGTTGAAGACAGAGATACTGATATTTATTTTATTGTATTGATCTGATTTTGAAAAGTATAATGCAAAATCTTGCGACGATGCCGATTCGGGCATTAAATCCGGATTGCCTCTTGCAAATCCTCCATACCAATATAAATCGTTAAAGGTGGGGATGCGATAGGTCTTGGCCACTTTGGCCGA
The DNA here is from genome assembly GCA_016929955.1 of Bacteroidales bacterium. Classification (GTDB taxonomy): domain Bacteria; phylum Bacteroidota; class Bacteroidia; order Bacteroidales; family UBA12170; genus UBA12170. Next base: position 1,027 of record JAFGHU010000107.1, read on the forward strand.
AAGCTGAATAGCGCTGCTTAACTGGTAGTTAATCCCCAGTACCGGTGTGGCTTGACTCCATTTTTTTTCAATCAATTCCTGACGAATACTTCCGTTTATCGTAATTGTTTTTCTTGGATTCCAAATTTTATAATTCAGCAAAAAAGCCAGGTTATTACGCTGATTTATTTGAGAATAATTGTCCGATTTTCCCCAATCTATGCGATCGTGAATGCCAAAATTTGCCAAATGGTTTGCACGAATACGGTAGTTTAGTTCGGTTTCTAAAATGGCGCTTTTCGATAGGTGTTCAGCAAAAATGCCACTTAGCGAATCATTAAAGTTTAGTTTGGAACTGAGCAAACCCACGCGCGACATAAAATCGACCTTGTTTTTGCTTAGTGAATAATCAGCCGAGAATCGAAGCGCAGCATCGCTCTGACTTTGTTTGCTGATCAAGGAGGTCATATTCGGTGGCAGTTCGCGTTCTGATTTTTGCAACCATACGTGTAGGTTTATTTGTTGATTATCAGTGATCAATAATCGGCTATCGTGACTAATGCCAATATATTGAAAGGCGGCATGATCAAGAGTCATTTCAGGATGTCCGAATTGTGCCGTATTCGTGAATGTAAAATCATTTTTTGCTTGTCGGTAAAAAACACGGAGCGATGCCGCCGCTTTTTTTCCTCCTTTTTGCAGACTTGCTTGTCCAAAATAATGACCAAAACTACCTATGCCCATTTGGATACCCGCTTTAAGGCCTGTACGAAATGGAGCTTTGCTTTGCATCAATATTGCTCCTCCAATGGCACCACTTCCATATAAAGCCCCCGAACCACCATATTGAACAATGAGTTCATCCATAGCTTGTAAAGGAATCAATTCAATAGTGCTTCCTCCGTTTAATGGATCTTGTAAATTGATTCCATTCCATAAAATTGCCGTATGCGAAGCCGATGTTCCTCGTAAGCTGATGCTTGTATTTCCGCTTACACCATAAGACTTAAGATAGATATTCGACAAATTATTTAGCGCTTCTGCTACACTTGAATTGGCATAATTGCTTTTAGAAAGTGAATCTATTTTTTGCCTTTTGCTCCCTTCTGAAAATTGTTCAAAGCGATAGGTATTGATACTTATTTCGTTAAGAAATATCGTGGTATCAAATGAATCCTGAGCTATTGCCGCTGCGACAGCAAAACAGAAAAACAAACCGAACAAACTCCTCTTTAGCATTATTGATATTTAAAACATTAAACTATCAACAACATCTTTTGCTAAAAAACGGGATTACAATGGGTAAATTGACTTTCATCAAACTACTTATTGCCTTTTCACCGAAAGCATTAAATATTGTATTAAATGGCAGGTCTTCTGACTTGTCCCGATTTTAGCTTCCTTCCCATCCGTCGGCAGACGAACAGTGGATGTAGACGCTAAAACCATCATCCGTCGGTTTTCGACTGAGCTTTTGTCGAAGTCTGACGGATCAGGCATTACAGCAGCGGGAACTGTTCAGGATTCTCACCTGATTCCCTTTTAAAGTTTCAATACATTTAAAACTTTACCATTTTCAGCAAAGGTATGGAAATTTAGATTCGATTTTCAATTGTTTAAAAGATGTTGATATATTATATCCAATAGTTTTTTTTCTAATGCCTATCTTGTATTCGTGGTTTAATTTTTCACCACAGAGACACAGAAACATAACGGAAAGGTTATAGGGATGACTTCTTCGTGGCTTAGCGCCTTTGTGGTTTTTATTTTTTTACAAAATAGACAAAAGGATCCTAAGGAAAAATAGAGGAAAGACGTTTGTAGTTACTTCGTGCCTAGCAATAGACTTAGTTCACCACAATCTCATCCGCAAAAATCCAGCTTTTATTGCCTGCACCCACATGCCAGTCGGGGCATAAACCTCTGTTTTTTGCAACGACTTTTATAAAGCGTACTTTGCGTTTAGGAACCAGATTAAGGTTGAATTTTTTAATGATTCCGCCCTGCTGTTTTTCATCAACGGTATTGGGAATTATTCCGGCTAAATCCCAGTCACTTCCATTAATTGAAGTGTAAAAGCTTACTTTTTCAGGCATAAAAATCCAGGAATAGGTATCTTGAATACAGCCTAATTCAAGGTAAGCTACAGGTGTGTTTTTTCCTAAATCGAGTACCGCTTCAAGATCAACTCCATAAAACCCTTGCCAGGTTCCCGTTTTAAAATTGGCATTTCCTCTAACCTGATCAATGAGCGCTAAATCGCCGCCGGCTGAATAAAGATTGCTATAAGGATTTGCAAGCGAGATGCTTGTGCTTCCTTCAACTTTATAAAAAGAGGCTTCAATACTTTGACTGTATCCAAATTTGGAATGATAAGCCATAGCTCTAAAACGACTCGAATTTTTAATATAAAAAGGGGAATTGTATTTTGCTGATGTTTTTGTAGGCTCTGACCCATCCAAAGTAAAATAGATTTCAGCATCATTAAGTAAATTGTCCATTTCTATTTTTAAGCTATCGCGAAAAGTTAGCGTTTCGGCACTAATACTTGGTGTAGGACAAATGCGATTTTCTTCAATCAATTGTTTTGGTCGGCTTTCATCAACAAATCCCCATTCCGGATTGGGCGTATCAGCCATTTTAAGATTTAATATTCCGCCATTTTCCAATACTTGATGTGAAAAATAAGATTTTGGATAAGGATTGTTATTTAAACTAGCCTGTTGAACAAAATAGTTTTCCTTTGAAGCTCCTTTCGCGTTGATACTGAATGTTTTCCCATTTTCTAACGTAATACTTGCTTTGTCAAAAGTTGGGGTACCAATAATGTACATATTTGACGCCGGAGCAACCTGATAAAATCCCAAAGCGCTCATTACATACCACGCCGACATTTGTCCGCAATCTTCGTTACCACTTAATCCGTCGGGTTTAGCGGAATATAATGTCGTTTTAATTTGATGAACGATTTCTTGAGATTTGTAAGGTTTGCCAATATAATTGTACAAATAAGCCATATGGTGCGAAGGTTCGTTTCCATGGGCATATTGACCAATTAAACCGGTGATATCGGATTGATGTCGACCCGACAATTCTTCGCCGGTACTGAACAATTCGTCCAATTTGCGATCAAAGCCTTCATCGTCCCCTAAAAATTGAATGAGGCGATTGATATCTTGAGGCACGAATAAACTGTATTGCCACGAGTTGGCTTCTGTAAAATGAAAATTAACTTCAGTTGGTGAGAATGGCAGTTGCCAGCCTCCATTGATTCTTGCACGCATAAAACCAACAGAAGGATCGAACACATTCTGGTAATTTTGTGCTCTTCTGCTAAAATCGCTTTCGTTTACCGAGTCGTTTAAATTCCTGGCTATTTGAGCGATACACCAATCGTCGAAGGCGTATTCCAAGGTTCGTGATACGGATTCGCTCTCTTCATCGGCTTTTACATAACCAAATTCTTTGTAATTTCTCAGACCAAATAAATCGGATTCTGCACTTTTTCGCATCGCTTCAAAAGCTTTATTCTGATCAATATCGCCAATGTTTTTCATAATGGCATCGGCAATAACAGGAACAGCATGGTAACCAATCATGCAATTGGTTTCGTTGGCGGCAAGTTCCCAAACGGGGAGAAGTCCACCTTGTTCGTACATCAGCAACATACTCTTAATCATATCGTTGCTGCGCTTTTGGTCAATGATACTCAATAAAGGATGTTCGGCTCTAAAAGTGTCCCACAACGAAAAAACGGTATAAACCGGATGATCAGCCTGATGAATTTGTTGATCGTGGCCACGGTATTTACCATCTACATCGGAGAAAATATTGGGAGCTAAAAGACTGTGATAAAGTGCTGTGTAAAAAATGGTTTTGTCGGTTTCATTTGAGCCTTCCACTTTGATTTTGTTCAATTCTTTTTCCCATTTTTCACTTGCCGTTTTTTTTATCTTTTCAAAATCCCAATCCGGAATTTCGCTTGCCAGATTTTTACGAGCACCTTCAATGCTTACGGCCGATATGCCGACTTTTACAAGAATCTCCTCATTGGCTTTGGTTTGAAAATCAACCCAGGCTTTTAAATCAAGTCCTTTTGCTTTTCTGAGTTGAGCTTTTAGAGCTCCGTCCTCTGCAATGCCAAAAGACAGAAAAGGTTTTGAAAATTGGGCGACAAAATAAATATGTTGATCTGCTGCCCATCCACTACTTTGACGTTTACCACTTAGGGTTGAATCATTTTCGAAATTGATTTCTAAATCCAAAATTTTTTCAGAAACCACCGATTCGGTTAAATCGATGATCATATGCGCTGAATCGCTTTTTGGAAAGCTATATTTATGTATACCAGCTCTTTCCGTTGCAGCCAATTCTACATCAATAGTATAATCATCGAGATGCACCTTGTAAAATCCAGGCGATGCAAATTCGCTGTTTTTCGAAAAAGAAGATCGATAACCATCTATTGTCCGATTCGAATTTCCGGGAATTGTCTTTAATTTTCCAACAGTCGGCATAAAACGAATATCGCCATAATCACCTACACCTGTGCCACTTAAATGCGTGTGACTAAACCCTAAAATGGTTGAATCTGAATAATGATAGCCCGAGCAACCGTCCCAATCATTAATTCTAGTATCAGGACTCAATTGCACCATTCCAAAAGGAAGAGTAGCACCAGGATAGGTATGGCCGTGACCGCCCGTTCCAATAAATGGATCTACATAATTGGTGAGTTTATCTTGCTGATTTGTACAGGAGAATAGGCTGATAATTAAAATTGCAGAAGCTAACAAGCGATTTTGAAATGACATGATTGTAGTGTTTAATAAAACAAAGATGACGAAGATATACTCTTTTTACCTCGTGACTTTGTGCCTCAGTGGTAAAATAAAATAACCACTATGGCACTGAGACACAAAGATATTATTCTTTTTAATTGGATAGTTGATCTAAACTTGAAATTACGGATCTGATAATCTCATCAATCTCATCAAAAGAAATTGTAAGGGGAGGAGCAATGCGGAAACTTGTGCGATTAAATAAAAACTGATCAACAATTAAACGATTAGCAAAAAGCTGAGGCATTATAGCAGTTGCCGATTGTTCATCGATGAGTTCAATGGCAAGCATTAATCCAATTTGGCGGATTTCTTTTACTTTTGGGTGATTGATAAGTGCATCATAAAAGCGTTTTCCTTTGCTATGGACTTGTTTGATTAAATCTGATTCGGTAAGCACTTCTAAACTGGCCAATGCAGCAGCGGCACTAACCGGATGGCCACCAAAAGTGGTGATATGACCTAATGCCGGATTGAATTGCAAGAGATTCATTTTTTCTTTTGAAGACACAAAAGCACCAATAGGCATGCCGCCTCCCATTCCTTTTGCCAAGGTAATTATATCGGGTACAAAATCGAAATTCTCAAAACTAAAGAGCTTTCCTGTTCGCCCAAATCCCATTTGAATATCATCTAAAATCAATTCGCAACCGACTGCAGTGCAACGCTCGCGTAAAGCTTTTAAATATCCGGATTTAGGTAAAATTATTCCTGCTTCGGCCTGAACAGCCTCAACAACTACAGCCGCTGTTTTTTCTGTAATCTGATTCAGCTCATCAAAATTATTGAAATTTAAAAAGCGGATATCGGGAAGGAGCGGTCGAAAAGCATATTTCATTTCTTCATTTCCTAAAATACTTAAAGCGCCTTGTGTTCCGCCATGGTAGGCATTTTTAAAAGCAATAATTTCACTTCTTCCGGTACTTCTTTTGGCTAATTTCATAGCGCCTTCTATCGCTTCGCTCCCTGAGTTAACAAGATAAACAGCGTTTAATGCGTCGGGTAAATTTTCAGCCAATTTCCCGGCCAGTTGAACTTGGGGCGATTGAATAAATTCGCCATATACCATCAAATGCATATAGCTGTCCACTTGTTTTTTAATCGCTTCCACTACTTTGGGATGACGATGGCCGATATTGCTCACGGAAACACCGGAAACAAGATCGACATATTTTTCACCTTTATCTGTATAGAGATAAATTCCTTCGGCTTTTACAATTTCGAGTGCTTCAGGAACATTGGCCGGAACTGCAAGGTGTTGATAGTATAATTGACGGTTGGAAAGATGCATAATTCAAATTTTTGCAAAGGTAGGAATAATGAAATAATGGGATAATGAAATAATGGGATAATGGAGTATTGGAGTAATGTGTGCATTGCTTTGGTCTAAAACTCAAAAATATTAAGCCACGGATACGAATAATGAATTTCATTTTTCATTCGTGAATTCTGTGGATCACAGAGAAAATTATAAATAGCTTCGAGTTTTGACACTGAATAGTTACAAAGAAGATATTCAGTCTTTGCGACTTTTTAAAAGTACAAATCCCGCTCTCCCTTTTTAATCCGTTCAATACGCGATTTAATTTCGTCTGTTTTTTGAAATTTTTCCAGATCGAGAAGGTTCTTCTCAATCACTTTCCATCCTTTTTCTGCTGTGCTTGGAGTAGCATAATCCATAATGTATTCGGCTAGTGTAAGTATCGCGTTAGCAGAACAATAGCGTTTGATAAATCCGGGAACTGAGAATTCCATAAAGTGTTCGCCGGTTCTACCTAAACGATAGCAAGCCGTGCAAAAACTGGGTAAATAACAATCATCAAGCAGTTCATCAATCACCTCGTTTAAGGAGCGGTCGTCGTTGATTTTAAATTGCTCCTTATTGAGGTTCTGACTGTGATTTAGCTCTTCTTTATGCGAATATTCGCCCAGTTCCAGTTTTGTTCCCCCATCGATTTGTGAAACCCCATAGTGCAAAACTTCCTTACGAATGGCTTCCGGTTCACGCGCAGTCAAAATCATTCCGGTATACGGAACGGCCAAGCGTAAAATGGCAACGAGTTTTGTAAAATCTTCATCGGATACGCGATAACGATCATCTTGAATAAAAGTCGAAGCATCTTGCAATCGAGGGAAGGAAATCGTATGTGGACCAACATTATAACAAGCCTCCAAATGATTTGTGTGGCGCACCAATCCCATTACTTCGAAACGCCAATCGTGTAATCCAAATAAAGCTCCTATGCCAACATCATCTATTCCGGCTTCCATAGCTCTGTCCAAAGAAGTTAATCGGTTGGTATAATCTTTCTTAGCTCCGCCCAAATGATATTTTTTATAGGCTTTGGGATGGTAGGTTTCTTGGAAAACCTGATAAGTACCTATTCCTGAATCTTTTACTGTTTTAAAACCTTCGATGGATAGGGGTGCCGCATTGATATTAACTCTTCGTATTTCTCCGTTTCCTTTTTTTACATTGTAAACGGTTTTTACGGTATGTGCTATATATTCGGGAGAATAATCAGGGTGTTCACCATAAACCAATATCAATCTTTTTTGACCATTATCTTCCAGAGCTTCTACTTCTTTAACAAGATCTTCATCCGTTAATGTTTTGCGGATAGCTTCTTTGTTTGAAGATCGGAATCCGCAATATTCGCAATTATTCAAACACTTATTTCCAACATAGAGTGGGGCAAACAATACAATCCGATTTCCATAAATGGTTTCTTTCAACAGTCGTGCTCCATCCTTGATTTTTTTTATGGATGCTGAATCGTTGGCATTTAATAATACAGCTGTATCTTGCAGTGTTAAACGCTTTTTGCTTAATGCTTTATTTATTAATTGATCTACTTTTTCGGGAGATGAAACGGTGTTAGCCAATAAATTTTCAATTTCTTCTGCATCAATAAAAGGCATCATACTTTTATCGGGTATTTTGTAGCTTTCTGGAGTAAATATCATGATATAATCTTCTATTGTTAATCAATTCACAAAAGTACTTCTTTTTTCATAAAGCAAGTTCTTTTCTGCAAAAATCTTTCAAATTTAATTTTTTTTTTGCAGGCTAAAAATCAAGTTCAGGAGCGGAGCTTAATTCAGGATATACATATTTATCGCTTACTTCTTTTACGTTGCCAAGAGCAGTTTTGCCGCGCAACTTTCTAACGGTATGTGCTTTGATTTGGATAGGTGCTTGATTTGTTATGAGGTCTTCCAGTTTGTTTTTGTCAAAATCCGCTGTTATCCACATTTCTTCTTCGGCAGCATCTAAAACCAATGGCATACGTGCTTCAGTAAGTTTGGGGTTATTGTGAATTTTTTTTAAAAGTGCGTTCCCTTTTGTGGTTACTATGGAAAAGCCTTTATATATTTCTCCGGTTTCAGGGTTTACCCATTCGTCCCAAATTCCTGCTAAACATAAAGGTTCTGGATTATTGGATTGTATAAAATAGGGAAATGTTTTGCCTTTATAATGGTGGTGTTCGTAAAATCCATCGACAAAAATTAAACAATGTTGATTTTTAGCAGCTTTTCTAAAGGCAGGTTTTTCGTGCAGCGACTCCGCCCGTGCATTAAGTGTACTGTTCTGTATTTTTTTTGCGGAGAGCTCGTCTTTAATCCAAAAAGGAATCAAACCCCAGTCGAGCAATTTTGGGCGAGTAGAATTTAGCGAAGTATAGACAGGTATTTTCGGATGCGAATATCCGGAAACATGGTGAAAATTTAGCTTATCAAATCCTTCGATTTCCTTTTCTATTATCGACATTAATTCCGGGTCGTTTTTTCGACGCGCGCGCTTTAATGCAGTTTCGTGTAGAACTTTAATGTCGTAGCACATTGTTTGAATTAGTGATACGATGACTCAAAGTCATCGTATCACTAACTTGTTAAATATGAATAACTTCGTCGTAAGCAGCAGCCACTGCCTCCATTATAGCTTCCGACATGGTCGGATGCGGATGCACGGCTTCAATAATTTCGCGACCTGTTGTTTCCAGTTTTCTGGCAACTACTGCTTCAGCAATCATCTCCGTTACATTATCGCCAATCATATGACAACCGAGCCATTCGCCATATTTGGCATCGAAAATTACTTTTACAAAACCTTCTTTATTTCCACCGGCACTTGCTTTTCCTGAAGCGCTAAATGGGAATTTTCCAACTTTAATTTCATAACCGGCTTCTTTAGCCGCTTTTTCGGTATAACCAACACTTGCAACTTCAGGGTTTGTGTACGTACAACCCGGATTGTTATTGTAGTTCATTGGAGTAGGATGGTGGCCGGCTATTTTTTCTACACAAATAATACCTTCGTGCGAAGCGGTATGCGCAAGTGCAGGACCGGGAACTATATCACCAATGGCGTAATAGCCTTCAACATTGGTGCGGAAATATTCATCCACAAGTACTTTCCCTCTTTCGGTGGCAATGCCTGTTTCTTCCAATCCAATACCTTCAATATTGGTAGCAATTCCAACCGCTGAAAGTACTATGTCGGCTTCTACTTTTTCTTCACCTTTTTTGGTTTTGATAGTCACTTTGCATTTATCACCCGATGTATCTACATGGCTTACTTCGCTGGATACCATCACTTTCATTCCTGCTTTTTTAAAGCTTCTGCCCAATTGTTTAGAAACTTCTTCATCTTCGAGCGGAACAATATTATCTAAAAATTCAACCAAAGTTACTTTTGTTCCAATGCTATTGTAGAAATAAGCAAACTCAGATCCAATGGCTCCAGATCCAACAACAACCATTGATTCGGGTTGCTTTTCTAGAGTCATTGCCTGGCGATAACCAATAATCTTTCTACCATCGATAGGTAGGTTTGGCAATTCGCGTGAGCGAGCTCCGGTAGCAATGATAATATGATCGGCTGAATATTCTTTGGTTTTGCCCTCGGCATTTGTAACATCCACTTTTTTTCCGGGTTTTACTTTGCCAAAACCCTGAATTAAATCGACTTTATTTTTCTTAAACAAAAACTGAATACCATTGCTCATGCCAGCGGCAACTCCACGACTCCGTTTTACTATGGCTTCGAAATCGGCTTCGATTTTACCGGCAATATTTATACCATAATCACTGGCATGCGAAGCGTAATTATAAACTTGTGCGCTTTTTAATAAAGCTTTGGTTGGAATACAGCCCCAGTTTAGGCATATTCCGCCCAATTCTGCTCTTTCAATAACGGCTACTTTTTTACCCAATTGGGAGGCACGGATAGCGGCAACATAACCGCCTGGTCCACTGCCTAATACGAGTATATCGTAATTCATATTGATTCTAAATTAGGATTATTTTTCTGCAAATTTACAAAATATATATGGTATGATAAAACAATCGCTGGCTTAAACCTATTTTGATTATAAATAAACTATGGTTTCAATTTTAAAAACTTATAAATAAATACAATTTAATATTTCGTTTTTTGTGAAATTTGGTGAATTGGTGTCTTAGTGGCTTATTTTTTTCGCCGCCCCCAATGGGATGCCTTTGGCACAAAGCACAAATACACAAAAAAAGCACCAGAATTTTTAGAGCAGAAATTTTTTAAAAAGAAATTAGATTGTTTTTTAGCTTGCCTTTATCGTTTAGATTCGTTTGCCATATAAATCGAAACTATCAGCTTCCGTAATTTTAATCGTATAAAATTGACCGATTTGTAAATCCCCTTTTTCTCCTTCAATTAAAACTTCATTGTCCACTTCAGGTGAATCGTATTGGGTTCTCCCTACAAAATAAGGTGCTTCGTAACGATCGACAATTACCTTATTTACTGAACCAATTCTTTGCTGATTGATTTCATTCGAAATTTCGGCTTGCAGTTCCATTAAACGTTCCTTGCGCTCTTGTTTAACTTCTTCAGGTATATCATCCTCGAGTTTAAAAGCAGAAGTATCCTCTTCGGGCGAATAGGTAAATACACCCAATCGTTCGAATCGGGTTTCTTTAATAAAATCCAGCAGTTCTTGAAATTCTTCTTCGGTTTCGCCGGGATATCCGACTATAAAGGTTGTTCGAATGGCAACATCAGGCACTTTATCGCGCATAGTCTGAACCAGTTCCCGAGTACCTTTTCCGGTATGCCCGCGTTTCATCGAACGCAAAATGCGATCGCTAATATGCTGCAGAGGGATATCGATATAATTGGCAACTTTGGGCTCTTGGCGGATAATATCCAACACTTCCTGAGGGAAATTTGTGGGGAAAGTATAATGCAAACGAATCCATGCAATGCCTTCTATTTTAGCAAGTTCCTGAATTAAATCGGCAAGGGCTTGCTTTTTGTAAAGATCAATTCCATACCAAATTAAGTCTTGAGCTATCAATATCAATTCCTTAACCCCCTTATCGGCTAATTTTTTAGCTTCAAGAAGCAATTCTTCTTTGGGTACGGAGACATGTTTACCCCGGATGAGTGGAATGGCACAAAAAGAGCATTTTCGGTCGCAACCTTCCGAGATTTTGAGATAAGCATAATGGGATGGTGTTGTTAAAATACGCTCTCCAACCAATTCGTATTTATAATCTGCACCAAGGTCTTTTACGATTTTTTGTAAATCGGATGCACCATAAAATCCATCTACACCAATAATTTCATCGGGTAGCTCTTTTTTGTAACGCTCAGAAAGACATCCCATTACATAAACCTTTTCGATTTCTCCAGCTTTTTTTGCTTCTACAGCATCCAAAATCATATCTATCGATTCTTCTTTGGCATCATTTATAAATCCGCAAGTATTGATAATTACAATATCGTTTTTTATATCCTCGTTTTCGTGGACTACTCTTAAATCATTTGCCTTAAGTTGACCCATTAGATGCTCTGAATCGACAAGATTCTTACTGCAGCCCATGGTTATTATATTGATCGATTTATTTTTTAATTTCGTTTTCATAATCGTTTTGCTTTAAGCGCTGCAAAATTAGTTGAATTTGCGGGAATTGTTGTTAATTCTTTCTAAAGCTTTCGTGTATAAACCTATTTTTTGTCTATCTTAGCTCATATCAAAATTTGAAGTCATGAATAAAAAATTGAAAATTACTTTATGGACTGTTTTAATTGTTCTCATTGCTATTCAGTTTATTCCGGTGGATAGGGAAAATCCAAAAGTGGATGTAGAACACGATTTTTTAGTTGCATCGCAAGCACCCGAACAAATTCAGCATTTGTTTAAATCGGCTTGTTATGATTGTCATTCGAACGAAACCGTTTGGCCTTGGTACGCTTATGTTGCACCTACATCGCTACTTGTTGGAAATCATGTGCTTGAAGGAAGAGAGCATTTGAATTTTTCGAATTGGACGATTTACGATGCCGAAGATCATCCTGCAATTTTGAAGCATATTAAAAAAGAAATTTCAAACAATGCTATGCCTTTAGCCGGTTATACACTTTTGCATCCGGAGGCTAAATTATCTGATGAACAAAAAGTATTGATGACTGATTATATCGATTCACTCATCGAAAAAACCAAGATTCAAGTCGAACAATAATTGAAACCTATGTTGCAAGTTCAGCTTCTATTTGTTGATACATTGGCATGGAAGTGGATTTCCATTTCGGTACTGGTACTTATCTATATTGTAGCTATTTTTATCGTGCTACGTACGATGTTGCAGAACCGAAATCCCTCAGCGACTTTAAGTTGGGTTTTAGTATTGGTTTTATTGCCTTATTTAGGATTGATCCTTTATTTTTTCTTTGGCCAACGGATTCGTAAACGCTGGATATTCAGGCGTTTAAAAATACGTGAATTGGTAAAAATTAGACAGGTTAGCGATTCTCAATTAAAGGCGCTTCAAGATGTGGAGGATATTAAAGATCGACAAGTTTTGGATAATTTAAAGCTGATTCGCCTGTTATTAAAAGAAAACTCTTCTTTTTTATCGGTGAACAATACGGTAGAAATTTTTCATAACGGTACTGATGTTTATAAGCAGCTTTACTTAGATTTAAAAAAAGCAGAAAGCTTTATTCATATCCAATATTATTTATTTGAAGATGGGGAAGTAGCTAAGCGCATCCAGGAAATTTTACTCGATCGATTAAATAATGGGGTTGAAATTAGTTTAATGGTTGATGGAATTGGAAGTAGAACTTTATCGAATGAATACATAGAGATATTGCGAAACGCAGGAGCAGAAGTTCATGTTTTTCGTCCTGTTCGATTTCCTCGCCTAACAAGCAAAATAAACTATCGAAACCACCGAAAGATTGTGGTTGTCGATGGTGTTATCGGCTATACGGGCGGAATAAATATTGCCGATAAGTATATTTATGGTGATGGCGATTTGGGTTTTTGGCGCGATACGCATATTCGAATTTATGGGGATGCGGTAAAAATGCTGGAAGCTGTATTTTTAGTCGATCGCTATTTTGTTACCAAGAAATTTGAGAAAGCGCCGACAAAGTATTTTCCGAGCATTCATTTTAATGGTGATAAATACATTCAAATTGCCAACAGCGGACCGGAATCTTCGACGCAAAATATTCTGAATGCTTATTTTGTGGCCATCAGTTCTGCAAAAAAGAGCATTTGCATAACCACTCCGTATTTTGTTCCTAATGAGAGTATTTTAATGGCGCTCAAAACTGCAGCTGCCAGTGGGGTAGATGTGCGTATTATTCTTCCCGGTCGAATTGATAGTCGCCTTGTTCAGTATAGCTCTCGCTCTTATATTTCGGATCTGTTGAGTGCAAATATCCATGTTTATTTTTATGAAACCGGTTTTGTGCATGCCAAGATTATGGTTATCGATGATCATTTATCGGTGGTAGGATCGGCCAATTTCGATTACCGGTCTTTCTATCATAATTTTGAAATTAGTGCGCTCATATATAACCGTGAAATAAATCAAGAATTAAGGCAACAATTTAAAAAAGATAAGCAGCAATGCCGACGCATACACCAGGCGCAATGGAAAAAAAGATCACTCACAGATAAGCTCAAAGAGTCTGTTTCGCGCTTGACTTCACCTTTAATTTAATTTCGTTTTTTTTCTTTATAATGTTTGGAATCGCCCCATTCTCCATAGCCAATGCTGTGATCAATTCGCTGAATATTGGCTTCTAAATCTTTCTTTTGCGTTTCAAAAGTTTCGTCCAAACCAATTTTATTGTTATACAACAAATAATCGTCGCGGTATTTTAATGGCGTTAGATTAGGCATAATCACATTTGCTCCAATAGCAATTGCTTTTTCTCGCCCTTGCGGATCGATGGTTTGCATTGCTGTTGTTGCGGCAATATTAATTTTAGGCATTATAATGCGTAACAATGCCACCATTTTTAAACTCAAATCGAGGCGGTCTTTTAGTGGGAGTATTTGGCTACTGTATTGATATAGAGGCGTTTCTTGGTGCTCGATATAGGGTCCCATACCTACCATATCAATATCCATAGCTTTAAAAAACAGTAAATCATTGGCTAAATCATCCAAAGTTTGAAAAGGTAAACCAATCATTACGCCTGTACCGGTTTGAAATCCCACTTCTTTTAAGTGATAGATGGATTGGATGCGCTTATTGAAATTGTGTTTATCGTTTTGAGGATGAATCCGATGATAGAGCTTTTCATTACTTGCTTCTATCCTTAGTAAATAGCGATGTGCTCCGGCCGCATACCATCGTTGATAGGTTTCTTTTGTTTGCTCGCCACACGACAAAGTGATACCTAGTGTACCATTACCAATTTTTTTTAAATCTTTAAGGAGCTCTTCAATCTGATCTACAAAACGGCTATCGCTGCGTTCGCCCGATTGAATCACCAGAGAGGCAAAGTCGTTTTCATAGGCATACTGTGCTGCTTTAAGCACTTCTTCTTTTTCCATTTGATAGCGCTGAATGCCTGTATTACTCTTTCGAATCCCACAATAATAGCAATCTTTGCTGCAGGCATTTGCGTATTCCAATAAACCCCTGAAATACACTTTATTGCCTATTTCTCTTTTCTTAATTTCGGCTGCATATTCGAAAAGTTGTTCTTTTTCCTTGCCTTCCAAGGCCAGTAATGCGCTTAATTCTGAAGCTGAAAATGAATCTGCTAACCTATTTCTGAGCCCGTTTATCATCTACTGTTATTTAATTCACAAAGATATTCATTTTATCCATTTCTTATCCAAATTCATAGGCTTTTTAACATTTTAGATTTTCGTAATTCGGATTTCTGTTCGCCTATTTTGTGCCCTTCCCGTTTCGTTTTTATTATCCGCAACAGGACAGGTATCGCCAAATCCTTTGTATGTTAAACGTTTAGGATCGATATGCTGTTTAATGATATAATCGTAAACCGATTTTGCCCTAGCTTGAGAGAGTATCTGATTGTATTCCGAATTTCCAACCGAATCAGTATGTCCTTCAATTTCAATATATACCTTTGGGTTTTGATTTAAAAAAACGATCAGTTTTTTAAGCTCAATTTCAGAGCTTGTTTGCAGCTCAGATTTATTTGTTTCGAAAAAGATATTTTTTAAAACAACTTTTTCGTTAATTGCTATGGGCTTTAGTGCTATGTTTTTAAGATATGGATTTGTCTGAGTTTTCCTATCCTCAAGGAAAAATTGATCGGAATAAAACAAGTAGCCACTTTTCGAAACATTCAATACGTAGTTTTTTCCCAATAGTAAAGTCAGCAAAAAACTCCCTTCTTTTTCGTCCGACTCCGATAAAATCATTTGTCTGTTCTTGTCCAAATCAATTAATTCAAACTTTGCCTGTAATGGCTTCTTTGTTTGATCATCAAAAACTATCCCTTTAAAATAGGTTATTTTTTGGGGTTGCATGTTCTGCGGTAGTTGAAAAGAGTACAAATCCAAATTTCCAAATCCTTCGCTTCGATCGGAGGCAAAATACGCCTGTTTCCCATTTGGTGCAACCAGTATACTGCTTTCTTCCTTATGTGTGTTTATTGGATAGCCTAAATTTATGGCTTTTCCCCAATCTCGTTTTTCTTCGTCCCAACGCGATAAATACAAGTCGGATTTTCCCATGCCAATATGCCCGTTCGATGAAAAATAAAGGGTTTTATTATCAGGATGGATAAATACAGCTTCTTCGTTTTTAGTTGTGTTGATGTATGCATTTAACGGCACGGGTTTGCTCCATTGCCCATTTTCATCCAAATCTGATCGGTAAATATCGGATTGGCCTTGTCCTTTTTTTGGCGCCCGAATAAAATAAAGACTTTTCCCATCGGCCGATAGGGAAGGCTGACTTTCCCATTGTGCTGTGTTGATAGGAGATCCGATATTTATCGCTTTGCTCCATTGATGACCGGTTTTTTGAGCGATAAATAAATCGCAGCTGCCATAACCTTTTCTTCCTGAGCCATAATCGCCGTAATTTTCGCAAGAAGTAAAAACAATTGTTTTTCCATCGGCAGAAAGACTGGCCGCACCTTCATTAAACGCAGTATTTAGCTCATCGATGGGCAGGCTCTCTGTCCAACTACTGTCGTTTATTTGTTTGCTTTCATAAAAATCTTCTTGTTCGTAGGGCGTATTCAATCTTCGTGTAAACAGTAAATGCTGATTATCAACAGTTAATGTTGGAAAATATTCAGGATATTGCGTATTGATTTGGGCGCCTAAATTTTTCGGTTCAAAAAGCGAGGGATTTTTTATTGCTTCCAGGGCAAACTCGCAATTTTCTACGTAAAATTCGGCATTGTCTCGCACTCGAGGACTTATATTGGGATAGCTTATGCATTTCTGATAAGCCTGTAAGGCTTCTTTGTACATGCCTTCCGAAAAATAAATCTCTGCTAAATAATAATAAGCTGTAGGTACTGCATCAGGATTAATCGCAAGTCCTTTTTTGTAATAGGCAATAGCCTCAAGTGGTTGATGTGATTCATTTTTTAGGGTAGCCATTAAAAAATAAGCAGCAAGAAAATTCTTGTCGGCTTTTAATACTTTTTCAAGTAAAATTTCTGCTTGGCGGTAATTTCCAAGGGTGTATGCATTCCGTGCTTCAGTAAATTTCTTTTCTGCTCTTCTTGATTGATTATCAATTTCTTGTGCTTGTATTAATGGCGTTTGCGAACTAAAGAATAAGACCAAAAAAAAGAATCGTAAAAGCATAATCGAGTTTTACACAAAGATAGGACTTTTGTTTTTTAAGTGTCGAATATCGGCAATGCGAAAAAAGAAATTGCTTAGCAATCTAATTTCTTTGCAATAGGCTTGCTGGCGTGAATCGGAATACCCGATACTTGTACAAAGCTTAGCGCTTAATGTTTTACTCTTTTTTCGATATATTTTGAGTTTAGTATCCGAAGCGTCCCCATATAATCAAGCTTAAATTCAAGCAAATCACCAACTTTATACTTCTTTTTATTTTCAGCCAGATCGACCACTATCATATCCGAACTTGCGCCTGCAATTTGTAAGGTTTTGTCTACCAATTCAAGGTGATTAATATCTACATCCAGCAGACCGATATCAATAATTGCCCTGATGGAAGTTTGCCCTAAATTGCTTTGGTCGAATGTAATGCTCTCACCTTCAACGTTTGTGCCAAATTCTCCCATAGGTACTGATGGCTTTTCCGTTAATTCGATAATCTCGGAATACAATTTAAACACGTCGGAACGCATCTTTTTAAAGGGTTTATTATTGTAAACGTCGGTGCCCAAAAAAAGCGTTTCTCCCACTCTAAAATGATTGATACCTTTTGGCAATAGATTCTGAAAAATTAAGGGGATAGTAACGGAAGCCCCGCCGGATACATATTTGATTTGTCGATTAAATCGCGCTTCTATCAATTGTTCGTATAAACTCAATTGTATGAGTTTATCATGATTTGGTAACACACCGTATAAGCAGGTTAAATTTGTTCCTATTCCAACAACCTGAATATTTTTCAATTTAAAAACGCTTTCATAAAAGGCCATAAAATCTTCTCCCAAAACACCTTCGCGAAGTTCGCCCAGTTCTATCATTATGATTATTTTATGGGTTTTATTTTGCTTTTCTGCTTCCTCGGCTATCAATTTAATTGTTTCATATTCTGTATTCATACTCACGTCAGCGTATTTTACAACGCTGGGAATGGAACGTTTTGCCGGAGGTTTGATATAAATGGTTTCAATTTTGGGGTTAATAGATTTAATTGTTTTTAGGTTAGATACACGCGAATCGCATATCTGATCAATATCAAATTTTAAGAGTTCTTGTAAATATACTTTATTGCCGCTTAGTATTTTGGATACCACGGACCATTCGATATGATTCTTTTTAAAAAGCGTATTTAGGTAATCGAAATTCGATTTTAATTTTTTTATATCTAAAGTTACAAATGCCATAATGAATTGAAATTAAATGTGATTAATAATTTTATTGAGAAAATATATTGATTTTATCAAACTAATTTTCGGATAATATTTTCGGGTAATCGTGCTAAAATTTCGTAATTCAGCGAGTTATTCATTTCTGCAAACGAGGTAAATGAAATTTCGTTTTCATCTTGTTTGCCAATCAAAGTCACTTTATCGCCTACTTTTATTTCAGGTAAATCAGTTATTTCGCAAATGATCATATTCATATTAACTGCGCCTACAATTGGAGCGATATAACCATTAACAATAACATGTCCATTATTACTTAAGGATCGGCTGTATCCGTTAGAATATCCAACGGGAATGATCATAATTTTGATCGTACGTTGTGCCTGAAAACTCAAACCGTATCCAATAAATTCTCCTTCAGGAACTGTTTTAACCAAGGCAACTTCTGTACACCACCTTAGTGCTCTTCTTAAAGGGTCGGTTTTGTCTTTTCGTCTATGAATATAATGAATAAATGTTTCTGCTGTAGGCCAGTAGCCATAGAGTAAAATACCTACCCTCACTAAATCTAGTCTTGTTTCAGGATAGTTTATAGTTGCAGCAGAACTGGCAATATGCTTTATTTCAGAAGAAATTCCATTTTCATTTAAAAGCTTAATACGTCTTTTGAAAACTGAGAATTGTTTTTTTATACGACTATGGTTTGCGATACTTTCTGCGCCTGCAAAATGAGAACTTATGCCTCTGATCCTCAGTAAATTTTCATTGGCTTTAATTTGGGGTATTATTTTTTTTAATTGCGCAATGCCAAGTCCGGTTCTATTCATTCCGGTTTCCAGATCGATATGTATTATCGCTTTTTTTTGAATGCGATTTATTGTTTCTACAACCCGTTTAAATTCTTCGGGGCAGGAGACGAAAAATTCTATATTATTTTCAATAACCCATTGATAATCATCCTTATAGATAAATCCCATAATCATAATTTTAGATTTAGGCGATTTTACTTCAAAGGCAATTCTTGCTTCGGCTGAAGAATATACGGAAAAATGATTTACCCCAAGACTTTCTAATGCGGGCACAATAATATTGGTGCCATGTCCATAGGCATTCCCTTTTATTACTGCGGATAAAATCGTCGATTTGTCGAGAAGAGACCGTACAAATTTTACATTTTGTTCTAAGGCTTCCGATTTTATAATTATTTCTGATGTGCTTGTCATTTTTATTGGGTTAATTATTAGTGTGTTAGACGAATTTCTTATCAATAAATTTTGAATTTAGCAAGCGTGCCACACCCATATAGGATGGCTTGAGACATATCGCATCACCAACATGGTATTTTGTTTTTCCTTCGGGTGTTTTATTTGTACCAATATCAATAACGGTCATATCGGAAGTAATGCCTACAAATTTAATGGCTTTATCGTTGGTATCAATATCGTGTCTGTCAACATCCAGCATGCCAAAGTCAAGGATGGCTTTATAGCTCTGTTCACTGATGTCTTTTTCGTTATAATCGGCGGTATGGCCAATATTAGCATCATTAATGATGCCGTCCGGAACAAGGCCTTTCTCATCCAACTCAATAATATTGGCATGAAACTCGAAAGTATTGGTCGATAAATTCAGGAATTGCTTATTTTCCAATGGGCTTGTACCGAAAAATGCAGCTTCGCCAATTCTAAAATGATTGATATCTTTTGGAATAATATTTTGAGTAATTAAGGGTAAGGTGATAGAACTGCCCCCGGAAACATATTTAAGTTCTTTATTAAATTTCTCGGCAATCAATTCTTTATAAAGCGTCAGTTGTAAAAGCTTATCATAAGTGGGCTCTACACCATACATACAACCCAAATTCGAACCCAATCCGATGACTTCAATATTCGACAGATTAAACGTTTTTTCGTAAAAATCAATCAAATCATCTCTTTGCACACCTTCGCGCAATTCACCCAATTCAATCATAATAATAATTTTATGGGTTTTATTTTGTTTTTGAGCTGCTGTATTTAAGGCTTTTATGGTTTTATACGATGTATTTAAGGAAATATCGGCATACTTAACCACTTCGTCGGCATACAGTATTGCCGGTGGTTTTATGTAAATGGTTCGCATATTCGGATTCACCTTTTTTAGGTTTTTCAGGCTTGTAAGTCTCGAGTCGCCAATAGAACCAATATCCTCAATGGTGTCATTTGTTAAAATGTTTTTTAAAAAGTCGATATCGCCGGAGAAAACTTTTGTAATTAAGCTCCATTCAATATTATGTTCTTTAAAAAATCGACTTAATAATTTAATATTGTTTTTTATTTCTTCTGTATGTATTATTAATTCAGCCATTTATGCTATTTATGTTTAAAGGTTCGTAAAACTTAGTGCCGCTTTACGAACCTTTATAAATCTTCTGTTTTATTTATTTTCAAATCTCATTTCGGCATATTTAGAAGTGAAACCGATTCGCTCATAGAGTCTCTTTGCCGGATTATCGTATTCCACATGCAGTTTTATTCTTCCGTCGCAATGTTTGAACGATTCTTTAATAATTTGGCCGCCAAATCCTTTTCCTCTATAGCTCGCATCAACGGCAACATATACAAGAATCCAGTCGGGGATATAATCACCCATACCCGTTTTATTCATAATTTGTGCGCCCACAAGCTTTCCTTCGTAAAAAGCAGCAAGAGCAAAACCACCTTCACATTCTTTTTCGGAGAAAGCATAATCCAAACATTTATTGATGTCTTTTTTAGGGTCGCCAAACCTTCCAAGATGAGTAAACAGAAAATCAATAAACTCTTCTCGTGTTATACTTTTGAAATCTTCTTCTTTATTTATTCTTTTAATAGTTAACATATTCTTTATTTTAATTGAATAGATTTATAAATTTGATAAAACATTTTTATTCCGGTATCAATAATTTCATCAGGGAAATCATAATCCGGGTTATGAAGTGGGGCTTGATTATTTCCTGAGCCTAGCCCAAAATAGCAACCATCGTATTTATCTGTAAAATACCCGAAATCTTCCGACCATTTAAAGGGATTTTCGATATAGGCTATTTCCAAATCAAGCGCTTTTGCAGATGCTTCTGCCAGTTGTACATATTTGCTATTGTTTACAGTTGCCGGAAATACTTCGTTATAGCTAATTTCGCAGCCAAGTTTTTCTGCTTTTGCTATTTTAGAGATTATTTTCTCGGCTTGTGCCGATAGTAAATCCATATCTTCATTTTCAAAAGCACGCAAAGTGATTCTAATTTCGGCATAACCCGGCGAAGTGCCAAAAGCGATTTCGCCCATTTGAATATGGATAATCGTAAGTAAAACAAAATGCTTAAATAGCGTTTTATACTCTTTTAAGCGATGCAATTTCGTGATTATCTGAGCTATTGCCCTAGCCGGACTGATGCCGTTTTGGGGTTCAGCCGCATGCGAAGTTTTCCCCGTAAGCTTAATCGTCATTCCTTTTGATGCCGATGCAAAACTACCTTCCTTAAGGATAATCTTGTATTTTTCGAATCCGGGAATATTATGAAGTGCAAAAATAGCCTCTGGTTTCAAGTCTTTAAACAGCTGATTTTCCACAATATCACGAGCGCCTTGTTCTATTTCTTCGGCAGCCTGAAACAGCAAAACTATGCGGCCTGATAAGGGTCGATTGTCGGCAATTTTTTGAGCCAGTCCGACTAAAATGGCCATATGTCCATCGTGCCCGCAAGCATGTGCAACATGATCGTTTTGCGATCGATACTCAAGCGTGGACTTCTCTTTTATTTGCAAAGCATCCAACTCCGCCCTAAAGACCACCGTTTTGCCTTCTGTTTTTCCATTAAAAACAAATGCTATACTTGTTTTTCCAAGTTTAATAAGCTCGTCAGGATTGAGTTTTTCGACAAATGTTATTATTCGCGATGAAGTGGTATACTCCTTATTTGATAGTTCGGGGTATTGATGGAGTTCCTGCCTGAGTTTTATAATTTCCTGATTCATAACATCTTTTGAATGAATAATCATTGTGCGTTTTTCTTAGGGAATATTTGAATGCCAATAAAAATAAGTGCGGATAGTGTTATTCCAAAGAAATTGGCATCTAAGCCATACGGCAATGTAATTTTGCTTAAGATTAGGCCCAATGTTGTAATTCCTCCAAAAAGCATCGAAAAGAGCGCTGCTTTTGACGATGGATTCTTTAAAAATAAGGTTCCCAATACCGGTACAAATAATCCCGAAACCATAAAAGCATAAGAATAGAGCATCAAATCTAGTACATTTTGCATCTTTGTTGCAAGAATAATAGCAAGTATTCCAATGACTAAAGTTGCTAATTGGGAGTATTTGATACTTTTCTTATTGTTTTTGGAGAGCCTTAGGATATCCGTAGTAAAATTACCGGAAGCAGCCATTAAACAACTATCTGCTGTTGACATTATCGCCGAAAAATATGACGACATAAGCAATCCCATTAAACCAATAGGAAAAATGTGGGTAAGGAGTAAAGGCAGTCCAATTTCTTCATCAATTGGGCTGCCCGGAGCGTAACCAAATTCTGTAAACATCCCTTGCTCAAATGCAACACGGCCAAGTAATCCTAAAGTTATTCCCATAAAAGCCATAATTGGCCACTCAAACAAACCGGCAACAAACCAGGCTTTTTTTGCTGTTTTCACATCTTTGGCAGCATAAATTCTTTGGTATAAGGTCATACCAACAAACCAAATGGGCACTATGGTAATCAGCCAATTAAAGAATTGGACAAAGGTGATATTGTTCAGACTTAAAAAATGGTCGGGCAAATACATGCGGATGGCTTCCCAGCCGCCAACCTTAACAAATCCTAAAGGAATTCCGATTAGAATAAGTCCAACCATTAATATAATCCACTGAACAGTATCGGTATAAATAACCGCTTTGAGTCCACCAAGTACAGTATAACCAATTACTACAACACCCATCATTAAAACCGCATCTGCAATTGTTATTGATGGAAAAGTGGCAGCTGCTAATTTTGCGCCTGCTAAAACCTGCGAACTCGTAAATCCAATATATCCAATCAAGGATATAATACCGGCTAAAAGAGCTACTTTGGTGTCGTAGAAATGATTAAGTACTTCTGGAAAGCTTAGGAAATTATGCTTTTTGGCTAGTGGATAAATAATAGGAATAAGCACCAGGGCACTAATCCAAGCGC
This sequence comes from Bacteroidales bacterium, assembly GCA_016929955.1. Lineage (GTDB taxonomy): Bacteria > Bacteroidota > Bacteroidia > Bacteroidales > UBA12170 > UBA12170. Next base: position 24,337 of record JAFGHU010000107.1, read on the forward strand.
CAATAATGCCCGTAAATAGCATCCAACTTCCCGATAAACCAATCAAAAAGCCTAGTCCTCCTAATCCTATTGAAAACCCGCCTCCCACATCGGTTGCAACAACCGAAAGTCCGATATGGATGGATGACATTTTTCGGCCTCCAACATAATAATCTTCCTGAGATTTATTTTTTTTGAGAAAATAAAAGCCAACGCCAAGCATGGCAATCATATACAAGATAAATATCGTAATGTCTATAAAGTGAATATGCATAATTTATTTTTTCAATCTCATTTCTATATACTTACTGCTAAAACCAACTTTTTCGTACAAATGTCTGGCCGGATTATCGGGTTCTACATGCAAGGCAATACTTCCTTCTGCTAAATCAATGGATTTTTTCATCAATACTTTTCCAATTCCCTCACCTCTATGCGCTTTATGCGTGGCTATGTAAACAAGTATATTTTCTGGGATATAGTCCTTCATTCCTGTTTGATTGACAACTACTGCTCCTGTCATTTTATTTCCTAAATATGAGCTGACTATAAATCCTCCAAAAGAGGGCGTTTCTTTTAATGCGTAATTGATTGCTTTTTCAATGTTGGGTCGAGGATCTCCATACTCCTGAAGATGCTCAAATAAAAAATTTATTATACTTTCTTTCTCTTTTGAATTTGGCATAATGCCGGCATTGTAAATTTTTGTTTTAATCATAAATGAATGATTTTTAATTTTATATTTATAAACGAATTATGCACAGTATACATTTTTTTTTCAGAAACGCAAATTTAATTTAGGGCGAGCGCTCTATTTAGTAGAAAAAAGCACGATTATGAA
>JAFGHU010000108.1 GCA_016929955.1 Bacteroidales bacterium
ACAGATGAAACTAAATATTGCAGTACTTCCGGGCGACGGAATAGGACCAGAAATTATTGAACAAGCCATGCGCGTGGTAAAATTAGTGAGCGCAAAATACAATCATGAACTAACCTATAAATACGGATTAACCGGTGCCGATGCAATCGATAAAACAGGGAATCCATATCCTGAAGAAACACATCAACTCTGCCTGCAAGCCGATGCGGTTTTGTTTGGTGCCATTGGTCACCCAAAATACGACAACGACCCAAAAGCCAAAGTCAGACCCGAACAAGGATTGCTCGAAATGCGGAGTCGTCTGGGTTTATTTGCAAATATCCGTCCCTTGGTTACTTTTCCTGCTTTGCTTGATAAATCTCCATTGAAACGGGAATTAATCGAAGGAGCTGATTTTGTATGTGTGCGTGAACTCACAGGAGGTTTGTATTTTGGTAAACCTCAGGGGCGTTCAGAAGACGGAAAAACCGCTTACGATACCTGCGTTTACTCCGTTTATGAAATTGAACGAATTGTGAAACTTGCTTTTGAAATGGCCGGAAAAAGGCGTAAGAAACTGACCGTGGTGGATAAGGCGAATGTCTTGGCAACGTCCCGTTTGTGGCGCGAAACCGCACAAGCCATGGCGCCTTCTTATCCCGATATTCAACTCGAATATATGTTTGTGGACAATGCTGCCATGCAAATCATCCAATGGCCCAAACAGTTTGACGTGATTGTTACTGAAAATTTATTTGGCGATATCCTTTCGGATGAATCGAGTGTAATCAGTGGTTCACTTGGCATCCTTCCATCAGCATCGGTGGGCTTAAAGACTTCTTTGTTTGAACCCATTCACGGGTCTTATCCACAGGCTGCCGGAAAAAACATTGCCAATCCTGTAGCCACCATTCTTTCGGCTGCCATGATGTTCGAAAGCGCTTTCAACTTAAAGGAAGAAGCACAACTCATTCGGAATGCAGTGGAACAATCCATTGCAAAAGGGATTGTATCTGAAGATATTTCTGAAAAAGGAAAAGCTTATTCTACAAGCGAAGTGGGGGATTGGATTTGCGATTTTATAGAAAAAAGCGTCTGACATAAAAATAAATGAACGGTATATTAAAATGTTTTCTATTTTTGCTTCACCATGAAGAAACAAAATACAATGATGCGCTCTATGATGATGTGTGAAGAAATTCCCGCAAAGAGCCAACTTGTATAAAAAATACAAAACACAATGAAAAGGCCTTTGCGAATAGCGAAGGCCTTTTTTTGTTTAATAAAGTTTTAAAATGAAACAGAATTATAAAATAAATATTCAGTTTTCGATGCGAATGATGCAAATGATGATGCATAGCATGCACTGGTATTGCCTGGATAGAAGAAAATAAACAATCGTTTTTAGTCCCTTTGGCAATACCTGATCCAAAGGGACTTTTTTAATTAAACGATTTACAAAGATTAAAAACAAAACAAGATGCAAAATTTACAACAAGCCAGCAAAGCAATACACATCGGTCACGACACAACAACAACACAAGGAAGCCGTTCGGTGCCCATTTATCAAACAAGCTCTTACGTATTTAACAATACCGACCATGCAGCCGATTTATTCTCATTAAAAGAAGCCGGGTACATCTATACCAGACTGAACAATCCGACCAACGATATTCTGGAACAAAGACTGGCCGCCGTGGAAGGAGGAATAGGTGCTGCTGTTTTTGCTTCGGGAGCTGCTGCCATTGCCACCACCTTTTTAACGCTGCTAAAAACAGGCGATCACATTGTTTCGTCGAGCAGTTTGTACGGAGGAACCTATAATTTATTCGAAAATACCTTATCGCGATATGGAATCATAACCACCTTTGTGGATGCAGATCGTGTTGAAAATTTTCAAAAAGCAATCACACCTCAAACCAAAGCCATTTTTGTTGAATCGCTGGGCAATCCAAAACTGGATGTCCAGGATTTGGCCGCCATTGCCAAAATAGCAAAAGCAAATAAAATTCCGTTTATTGTCGACAATACGGTGGCTTCGCCGGCTCTTTTGAATCCGATTGAATATGGGGCCAATATCGTTGTTCATTCCTTAACCAAATTTATTGGCGGACAAGGAAACTCGCTCGGAGGTGCCGTTATTGACGCAGGAACTTTTGATTGGGCCAGTGGTAAATTTCCTGAATTTACGGAACCTTCCAAAGGATATCAGGGATTAATTTATGCCGAAGCCATAGGCGCAGCTGCTTTTATTGCTAAACTGAGATTGGAAGGACTCCGCGATTTTGGTGGAGCCATCAGTCCTTTCAACGCGTTTCAAATTATTCAGGGATTGGAAACGCTTGCGGTTCGGATCAGACAACATTCGAAAAACGCATTGGAAATTGCGGAGTGGCTCGAAAGCAAAGAAGAGGTTGCCTGGGTGAATTATCCGGGATTGAAAAGCAATAAATACTTCGACTTAGCCCAAAAATACCTTCCCAAAGGACAAAGTGGTGTGGTAACTTTTGGAATAAAAGGAGGTTTTGAGGCCGCCAAAAAGTTAACGGATTCGGTAAAGCTCTTTTCTTTGCTCGCCAATATTGGTGATACCAAATCGCTGATTATTCATCCGGCCAGCACAACTCATCAACAATTAACGGTAGAGCAACAATTGAGTACCGGAGTGAGTCAGGATTTAATCCGTCTTTCTATTGGTCTGGAATATGTTGAAGATTTAAAAGCCGATCTGGAACAAGCATTAAATAAAACAAAATGAGCAATCTGATCATCACACATTCGATAAAGAATTACGAAAGCTTTGGAGGTGTTTCTTTGGGAAAACTGGACATCTCCTACCAATTGTTTGGTAAAGAACTGCACAGCGCGCCTGTGGTTCTGGTCAATCATGCGCTTACAGGCAATTCCGATGTAATCAGCGAAGCCAAAGGATGGTGGAAAACAATTATTGGCCCGGGCAAGGTGATCGATACCGATAAGTACACCGTAATTGCTTTTAATATTCCCGGAAACGGATACCACGGCGAGTTGATTGAGAATTACAAGGATTTTACGGCAAAAGACATTGCTCAGCTTTTTATTCTCACACTCAGATCCATTGGCGTTCAAACCCTGCATGCGGCGATTGGAGGCTCTTTGGGTGGCGGAATTGCCTGGGAAATGGCTGCTTTGGAACCTGAATTTATTCGCTATGTGATTCCTGTGGCGGCCGATTGGAAATCGACCGATTGGATTATCGGGCACAATTATATTCAGGAAAATATTCTGGATGCCTCGCCAAATCCTATGCAAACAGCCCGCATGATGGCCATGCTTTTTTACCGGACTCCGGCATCGCTCGAAGAAAAATTCAGGCGGACAAAAACAGAAGACGGCAGGCAATTTCAGATCGAATCCTGGTTAAAGCATCATGGCGTTAAGCTGGAAGGCAGGTTCGATTTATTGGCTTACAAAATGATGAATCATTTGCTTACAACAGTGGATATTTCCAAAGGAAAGTCTTCTTTCGAGGCAGCCGTAAAACCAATACAATCGACCATCATTCAGGTTGCTATCGATTCGGATTTGTTTTTTGTAAAAGAAGCCAATATAGAAACGAAAAGGGTTCTCGACGACCTGAACATCGAAAACCAATACCACGAAATCTGTTCCATTCACGGGCACGATGCTTTTCTTATTGAATTTGAACAACTCACCCAAATCTTAAAACCACTCTTTTAATGATCATACTAAAATTCGGAGGAAAATCGCTCTCCAACGGTCTGGGGATACAGAATGTTATTTCCATCATCCAAAATAAAATCAATAAAAAAGAACCGATTGTTGTGGTACTTTCTGCCCGGGGAAATGCAACCAATGAGCTTGAGCAGATTCTGGAGCTTGCTCAACAAAACAAAGAGTATAAATCTGATTGGGAGGCATTCAGAGCCTATCAGCGGGAACCCATGCCCTTGCTCAATTTTGATGCTGAATTCAATCAATTGGAGAAGTTGTTTGAAGGTGTAAAACTCATTGGCGACTACAGTTTAAAAATCAAGGATCTGGTTCTGGCTCAGGGAGAATTGCTTGCCATTAAACTGGTATCGGCTTTGCTCAATGCAAATGGTTTTAAAAGCATTGCGGTTGATAGCCGGCTCCTCTTTAAAACAGACAGCAATTTTGGCAATGCCCATATCAAAGAAGAGCTTTCGGCTGAAAATACAATCAACTTTTTCAATCAGATTCCTGTCGGTACCTTGCCTGTTGTAAGTGGTTTTATAGCCACCAACAGAGCCGGAGAAACTACCACTCTGGGACGAAACGGAAGCAATTATTCTGCTTCTTTACTGGCTAAATATCTGAACACAGAAGAACTGCAAAACTATACCCATGTAAACGGAATCTATACTGCCAATCCCAATCAGGTGGAAGATGCCCGCGTTATCAAGCACTTAAACTATCAGGAAGCCAATGAGCTGGCCAATTTTGGAGCCTCTATTCTGCATGCTAAAACCATTATTCCACTTATCGAAAACAAAATCCCGCTTCGGATACTCAATACCTTCAATCCCGAAGGAACGGGAACCTTAATCAGTTCAGCAAACAATAACATTGATGTAAAATCCATTTCGGTGCAAAACGATGTTGGAATTATTCATATCGAAGGCCGTGGAATGCTGGGTAAAACCGGAATCGATTCCCGGATTTTTAATACCTTAGGAAACAAAGACATCAGCGTTGGCGTAATTTCTCAGGGTTCATCAGAAAGAAGCATTGGTTTTATCATTGCAAAGAATCAGACAAAAACAGCCGTATCTGCGCTCAAAAGCGAATTCAGAACAGAGATCATCGAAAAAGACATCAGTGCCATTACTGCTTTGCACGATGTTTCGGTGATTACCGTAGTAGGGCAAAACCTGAAAGCCTTTTCGTCGTCGTATCAGGCTCTGGCCAAGAACAATGTCGATTTACTCCTGATTAACAATACGCTCAATGGGAAAAACATCAGTCTGGTCGTAAAAAACGAAAATGCCACCAAGGCCGTCAATATCATTCATTCGCAAATATTTGGCGTAAGCAAGAAAATAAATATCGCCATTTTTGGCAAAGGAAATGTTGGAGGATCTTTGATCAATCAAATTTTAAAGAGTCAGGAACAAATAGCCAAACGGAAGCAAACCAGGCTCAATATCTTTGCGCTTGCAGGAACCCAGCATATTTTGCTCGATCGAAACGGCATTGGCGAAAACTGGCGAAGCGATTACGAAAAAGCAGCAAAGAATAACGGGATCCAGCAGGTGATTGATTATGCGACAAAACATCATCTCGAAAATTTAATTGCCATCGACAATACGGCAAGCAGCGAGTTTATCGAAGATTATAGCCGCCTGATTGAACAGGGCTTCGATCTTATTTCGTCGAATAAGCTGGCCAATACCTCGGGTTTTCAGTTTTATCAGAACATACGGTCCAAACTAAAAAAATATGGCAAACAATATCTCTACGAAACCAATGTGGGTGCAGGGCTCCCTTTGATTGATACTATCAAACTATTGCACGATTCGGGCGAAAACATTACCCGAATCAGGGGTGTGTTTTCGGGATCTTTGAGTTATTTGTTCAATGCCTTTTCTTCTGAAAATATTCCTTTTAGCACGGTATTGGAACAAGCCATCGCCAAAGGATTTACCGAACCCGATCCAAGGGAAGATTTATGCGGAAACGATGTGGCCCGGAAACTGCTTATCCTGGCCCGGGAGCTGGATCTGGAAAATGAATTCGACGATATCCGGATTAAAAACCTGATTCCCGAAGCATTGAGAGCCGGAACTGCGGAAAGCTTTCTGTCTAAACTGGAAGCCCTGAATCCCTTTTATCAAAAGCTAAAAGAAAGCCAAAAGCCGGATCATGTTTTGCGCTATATCGGCGATTTGCATGGCGACCTGCAAAAGGAAAAAGGCATTCTGGAAGTTGATCTGGTATCTGTTTCTAAATTCAGTTCTCTGGGTCAGTTGAGTGGTTCCGATTCTATTTTCGAAATCTATACCGAATCCTATGGCGATAAACTCATTGTTATTCAGGGTGCCGGAGCAGGAGCTGAGGTCACTGCCCGTGGCGTATTTGGCGATTTATTGAGGATAGCGGAGAAGAAATAAGGCGGTTCTGAAAAACACGCTATAGAGTAAATCAAAACACTCTATAGAGTAAACCAAAACACTCTATAGAATAAATTAAAACACTCTATAGAGTAAATTCAATTAAGTACGGTTGTTTTTTAATTTTCTCTGTGTTTATTTAAATTGCCTGGCAATTAGAGCAAAAGCGAAAAGAATAAGGTTAAATTTTCATAAGAGCACGTATAGCTAAAAGCTTAAAATCTGAAATAAGGTTTATCTATCTTGTAATTGGGGGTTTCTTAATTTTCTTTGTGCCTTTTTGCGCTTCTTCGCGAAACTTTGTGGAATAGTTATTATTTCCTCTTGCCAGATATTTAATTAAAAGAAATGTCTATATTTGAGCAGGGTATTATACCAATTGTTATTCAAAATGTGGATAACATATTTTGAGTTTACAATGGTTAATGCGATAGACCAATAAAGTCGCAAATCGAACACAGTAAATATGCGGGATTTTATTGGCTAATCGGTATAACACAAGCTTAAGAATTTACTACCTGGGAGACAAGCTTTGCGTTAAAATCAATAGGGAATTTTTATAGGATTCAATGGAACTGTATGCTTTATCTGCGATGGATTGGATAGAGGAGTAAACATATATTAAATTGTTGGGTACAATTAAAAAAACAAACGAATGAACAAAATTTTAGCATTTTCAATTACAATTTTACTTTTTGGAATTCAAAAAGTATCAGCTCAAAATTATCTGAGTTATTATCAAACAATTAACAATGCGGAAATTGCAGCCCTAGATAAGAATCATCTTTTATCTGATTCGCTTTATAAGGTAGCTTTCAGTTTAGTAAATAAACCTTTTAAAGAAGATTATTATCTGGCAGCATTGAATGCTGACAAATTGAAAGATAACACAAAAGTTTATAATTACTTAAAGCTGGGTATAGAAAATGGTTTGGTTTTTAAAAGGATAAAAAAGCTGGCGAATTTTACTAAGACCAAACAATACAAAAATTTAAAGCAAGATTATAAAAGCTTGCGGAATGAATATTTACAAACACTAAATATACCTTTACGCAATGAAATTGTGGAAATGATAAGAAAAGACCAGAGGGCCAGAATATTTATCCTGGGTAGTTCGCGACAAATGAAAAAAACAGACTCATATAATAAAAAAAGATTATTGGAAATTATTCATGAGAACGGTGATAAATGGCCCGGTTTTTCTACTATTGGTGAAATAACCCCAAAAGGAAAATATGATGTTACTGATAATATTGCCTTGATGTTATTGCATTTTAAAGAGGAAGGAATTGAACCTTTAAAACCGTATATGCTTAAAGCAGTTATGGAAGGAGATATGTATCCTTACCAATATGCGCGAATAATTGATTATACATCCTTGAAAGTTTTTCATGAAGAATATAAAGCAAATGGCGATATAAAAAAGGTTGTGCCTTGTTTTTTTTACGGAACGTATAAAAATTCAATTATTTGCAATTGTGCGAAAGCGGAGATTGAAAGAAAGAAGATTGGATTTGAACCGATAAAGGACTTTTATAGAAAGAGAAATTCTACATTTAGGTGTAAAGATGAAAAATAACTGTACCCGGCAAAGGCTATATACAATGCAGGTATTTGAGTTGAATTTGGCAGAATTCCACTTTCTTAAGTCCGCCAAATCTTTGATTTGGTAAAATAGGAAAATGTAAATCAAAGATTTGGCTCATACTGGATTGAAAGCAAATTGCTTCGGAATCCCGCACTCCACATAGCCAGAACGTTAGCAAAATTACAAGAGTTGAAAAACTAAAAAACTAAAAACGAATCAATTATGAAGAAACTTACATTTATTATTATCGCAATCATTTTAACAGTGAATTTATCTGCACAAGAAAAACCCAGGAAATTTGATTTTAAAATTGGTTCAGGTATCGGGTTTATGGGGAGTGGAGATGCAATGACATTGTGTTTGGAGAACGAACTTGATTACAAACTAAGCAATTATTTTTCAACTTCTATTGGTATAGGAATTGGAAGAACCTCAGTAAGTGAGACAAGACACAATGATTATTTACAAGGAAGTCTGAATGTTTTTATTTCACCTTTTCGCAATGATAAACGTAATAATTTTAGAGTAGGGGTAGGATATACAAGGATAAATGAAAGTATTACCTATTTGACTTACAGAGAGCAAACTACGAATATTTATCATTATTTCTATAATACAATTAATGGTTTTAATCTGATATTAGAGAATGACTATCAAATTACATCAAGATTTTTGCTTGGAGGTAAACTGTTTGTTACAGGAGGCATATACGAAGGAGGAGTTGTAAGCGGAGCAATGATTAAATTTGGGATTGTACTATAAAATCATGTACGTATGCTAACAATCGGTATAATCCCGCGATATTATATTTTCAAACATTGGCAGTAATCTAAATTGAATTTAAATCATGAATAGAAAGACTCTAATAAAATCATTTATAATCCTGTTTAGTTTTTTGATTTCATGTACAAATGAAAATAAACCAAAAGAAGAAAAATCTAAAAACAATCAGATTACATTGATTTTTAAATCTCCGCCTGCCAGTTGGCGGGTTTATCGTGAAGCCGGTAAATATACTCCTGCCCGCTGCGAAGTTGATTTTGTAGATGATAATTTTATTCCAATACACTATTTCCCGGATACAGAAAAAGAATCGGATACCTTAATTGTTAAAACCAGGAGAGCATTTGTTGAGTTCAGACACTCTTACAAAGGCATCGATAAACTCTCCTATCTTTTTCAGAATGGCGATACTGTTTTGTTTAAATATCAAGAGAAGACTCCAATTGCATCCGTGTTAAACCGGGTATCAAAGAATCAGGATGTCAATTTCGATTTATTTAAAAGAGAAACCTTTTATCCAAACGACTATCCTTCTTTTGTCAAGTGCCGTGACCCTTTTTTATTTATGAAGGAATCGGAAAACCTGCAGCAGGAATTTGAAAGAGTAGAAGCATTGGCAAATGAAAATTTTAATGTAGAGATAATAAAAGAACAAACTCTTTTGGATTCTCTTTATAAAAACAATTTAATTTCTAATGAGGTTTACAACTTATTTTATAGGCAAAGCATTTATCAACAAAAGATTATAGAACTGCAAAATCTGATTGGAGGAAAACGTCCGCATAAAGAAGATATCCCCAAATTAACAAAAGAAAATTTCAAAATTCAGTTAAGATATGATATTGAAACGGGTTTTATAGATGGAGAAGATTTAGTGGATAGTAAAAACGATAGTTTATTCTATTTTGGATATTATAAGGACCTGATGGACTGGATCTATTTCAATTATTTAAGCAGAAAGGTAGGTACTGTAAGTTCAATTAATTATGTAGATGGTATTGCTACAGCAGGTGGTATCGACCCGGATTATCTGGCATTATACGATACAATTAATAATTGCAATCTTTTTAGTAAGCAAGCAATCAATGCGCTTAAGCTAAAAACAATTCAGAAAATAATAGAAAATAACTCAATTGATGAATCCAGGCTTGCTTTTGAGAAGTTTAAATGCGATGTGAACGAACCCTTATTGGTAAACTTTGTTCGTAATAAATACAGGCTTCCGGTAGATGTATCAACAGATACAGACGATTTAAAATTGTATTCAATCAATTCTGAAACTTCAAGTTTTAACGAATTAATTGAAAGACACAAAGGCAAGGTAATTTACATCGATTTTTGGAGTGGTGGATGTCTTCCTTGCATTAAACAGTTTGAATTTTCTGAAAGATTAAAAGAACTTTATAAAGACAAAAATCTGGTTCAGATATACATTTCAATTGAATCGGATAAAAAATTGTGGAAGAAAGCATGCGAAAAATACAATCTGTTAACA
>JAFGHU010000010.1 GCA_016929955.1 Bacteroidales bacterium
AAAGACATAAAGGTTGGTGGACGAAAAACCTATGTTATTGGTATTTTTAAAAGAAAAGGCGATGATGCCTTTGGCAATTCGCCCGACAAAACAGTAGTGCTTCCTATTAATTATTTGCGCAATTTTGTTAATCTGCGTCGTTCCGGGGGAACTTCTATTGCCGTATTGGCCAAACCTTATATAACAAACGAGCAGCTCCGCGATGAATTAACCGGAATTTTACGTTCTTATCATCGCTTAAAACCAGGAGAAGAAGACGATTTTGCCATTAACGAAACCAGTGTTATTAGCAAAGGTTTTGATTCGTTTTTTGCCATTATTGCTACTATTGGATGGGTAATTGGCGGATTTTCTTTGTTGGTTGGAGGTTTTGGTATAGCCAATATTATGTTTGTTTCTGTAAAAGAACGGATCAATATTATCGGTATTCAGAAAGCGCTTGGTGCGAAGAACTTTTTTATACTTTTTCAATTCCTGTTCGAAGCTATCGCACTTGCGTTAATTGGTGGTATTGTAGGTTTATTGATCGTTTTTCTCTTAGTGTTAATTGGCAACGCAGCCTTTGATTTAGGAATGGTGCTAACTATTGGTAATATTGTTTTAGGTGTAACCGTTTCTTCGGCTATTGGATTAGTAAGTGGGTTTGTTCCTGCCTATCAAGCATCAAAACTCGATCCTGTTGAAGCAATGCGTTCGTTGAGCTAATTTAACGGTCTATTATTTTATAATTTACTCCTTCTATTTTCGTATTTTTGTGGACATTAATTAATTGATAAAAACATGTCCGACGATAAGAAAATTATATTCTCAATGGTGGGCGTATCTAAGCAATACGGTCCAAGTAAAAAAGTATTAAAAGACATTTATTTGTCGTTTTATTATGGCGCAAAAATCGGTATTATCGGACTGAATGGTTCGGGAAAATCTTCCTTACTGAAAATCATTGCCGGAACGGAAAAAGCAACGCAGGGCGAGGTTGTTTTTTCGCCCGGATTTCGCGTTGGCATGCTGGAGCAAGAACCCTATTTAGATCCTACTAAAACGGTAAAAGAAGTGGTTGAAGAAGGCGTTGCTGAAACCGTTTCTTTAATCAAAGAATACGAAGAAGTAAATAATCGCTTTGCGGAACCTATGAGCGATGAGGAAATGACGAAACTCATTGAACGTCAGGGCGAATTAACGGATTTACTCGATCAGCACGATGCCTGGGAATTGGATAGTAAATTGGAGCGCGCTATGGATGCTTTGCGCTGTCCACCTTCAGAGGCAAGCACTAAAAACTTAAGTGGAGGCGAAAAAAGACGTGTGGCTTTATGCCGGTTATTGCTTTCTGAACCCGAAATTTTATTGCTCGATGAGCCAACTAACCATCTGGATGCTGAATCGATACAATGGTTGGAAATGCATTTGCAACAGTATAAAGGAACGGTAATTGCCGTTACTCACGACCGTTATTTTCTGGATAATGTTGCTGGTTGGATATTGGAATTGGATCGCGGAGAAGGTATTCCCTGGAAAGGAAATTATTCGTCCTGGTTGGAGCAAAAAACCAATCGTTTATCGATGGAGGAAAAAACAGCCAGCAAACGACGCAAAACGCTTGAGCGCGAATTGGAATGGGTAAAAATGGCTCCTAAGGCTCGTCATGCCAAATCAAAAGCTCGTTTAAAAGCTTACGATAGCCTCTTGAATCAAGACGAAAAACAGCAGGAAGAAAAGTTGGAAATCTATATTCCAAATGGCCCTCGATTAGGAAATCAAGTGGTTGAAGCTAAAGGCGTTTCTAAAGCCTTTGGCGATAAATTATTGTTCGAAAATCTCGAGTTTCATCTTCCTCCCAATGGTATTGTCGGTATTATCGGTCCTAATGGCGCCGGAAAAACAACTTTGTTTCGATTAATTATGGGCATGGAAATACCCGATCAAGGAGAGTTTAGCGTTGGACCAACGGTAAAAGTGGGTTATGTCGATCAGGATCATCAAGATATTGATCCTGAAAAATCGGTGTGGGAAGTCATTACCGAAGGAAACGAAAATATTCAGTTGGGTACACGTAGCATGAACAGTCGCGCCTATGTATCGCGTTTTAATTTTAGCGGAACAGATCAAAGTAAAAAAGCCGGCGTGCTTTCAGGCGGAGAACGAAACCGCATGCATATGGCTTTAACTTTAAAACAAGAAGCCAATGTTTTATTGCTCGATGAGCCAACCAACGATATTGATGTAAATACCTTGAGAGCCTTAGAGGAAGGATTGGAGAATTTTGCAGGATGCGCGGTTATTATTTCGCACGACCGCTGGTTTTTAGATCGCGTAGCAACGCATATTCTTGCTTTTGAAGGAAATTCGCAAGTGTATTGGTTTGAAGGAAGCTATTCGGAATACGAAGAAAACAAGAAGAAACGCTTAGGCGATAAAGGACCGGAACGTATTCGCTATAAAAAGCTAAAAGCCGATTAAATATATTTGTAAATCATTGATTGGTTGTTGAATAGTTAGTCTAAAATGATTAACTTTGAGCAACATTAAAATCTATGGTAAATTCTAATTCAGCGGTAGCTTTGTATGGTTTTCAGGATATTCCGCTAAATCTTGAAGCACAAACCAATGATTTAGGAATTAAACTGCTGCTTGTTCCTCAGTTTATAAAACAAAAGGAGCTGGGTTCGCAAGCTTTAGAGCTTGTTAATCGTACCGCCGCACTTTTTATCTATGAAATCGACAATGAATTAAACTTGCTCATACAGTTTTATTTAACAGCAAATAAGCCCGTATTTTTTATTACCGAAGAAGAAACAGAATACTTGCTGCCCAAAGGTGTACAAAGCATATCTACTGTAGAGGATGCGTTGAAAATTCTTTTGCAGGAAACCGAAAAATCAATAATCAAAAGTCAGATCGGGAATTTAGAAATCCGTTTTAATTCCTTTGGATTAACGCATTTAAAGCTAAGCAAACAAAATGCTGAGCTTGTAAAACCGAGTAAGCAATTGGATAAAGTTAGTCATCAACTGGACGAATATTTCAACGGCCAGCGCAAAAATTTTAATTTAAAAGTGTGTTTAAAAGGGACAGATTTTCAACGGAAAGTTTGGACAGAGTTAACGCATATTCCTTATGGACACACTTTAAGCTATGGCGAGCTGGCCCAAAAAGTTGGCGATTCCAATGCCTCCAGAGCGGTTGGTTTGGCCATAAGTAAAAATCCCATTTGGATTTTTGTTCCCTGTCATCGTGTTTTAAGCAAAGAAGGCGATTTAACCGGTTATGCAGGAGGTTTAAAATTAAAGCAATTCTTGCTCGATATTGAATCAAAACAAACAAGTCTTTTTTAAAAACATGCCCTACCTTTGATCAGAATTCATAAATGACAAAAAAATGTTTTAAGATCAAAAAAGCTTGTTCGAACGATGATAAAAATTAACGAAGAATTTATTTCTGTAACTTCAGAAAAAGCCAAAAATAGTCCACGTAGGCGAATGAATTTTAATTTTCATAAAGAAGATGCTGCTACACTTCAGCGCATGTTAAATGCGATGGAACCCGACACTTATATTCAACCGCATAAGCACGAAAATCCGGATAAAACAGAAGCCTTTTTTGTTTTGCGAGGAAAATTACTAGTTGTGGAGTTTGACAATACCGGACAAATAGCTGCACATATGATTTTAGATGCCGAAAAAGGAAATTTTGGTGCTGAAATCGCACCCCGAACCTGGCATACGGTAATTAGTTTAGAGCCGGGATCGGTGGCTTACGAAGTAAAAGATGGTCCTTACGATGTAACTTTAGATAAATTCTTTGCTCCCTGGGCGCCCATCGAAGGAAAAGACGATGAAAGTCGTAAATTAGGTATCGCTTTTAATGCTAAGATCTTAAAAGCATTGGAGTTGGATTAAAGAATTCAATCCTGTAATCCTATATATATCTGTAAAATTTAGCTCTAAACGAAAAACCTTTTTTTACTCGGTTTAATTTCTTTAGGCCGCGCCCCAAGACTTATATAAGCAAACGGGAAATTTGTAAGGCTTCATTTTCGCTTCACTTTCGGGGCATATTCTTGTCACCGAAAAACAATCAATACTTTATATTATGAAAAAAACAATCAAATTTTTTATGCTTTTTGCGGTTGCTACTGCTTTAAGTTTTAGTGCTACAAGCTGTTCGGACGACGAAGAAATTATTGTTACGGAAGGAGATAAGACCGAACTAAACGCATTAATTGCAGAATGCGATGTATTGCTTCTGGATGCCGTTGAGGGAACAACTCCAGGCACTTATCAAGAAGGATCAATAGCCGTATTTCAAGCAAGTGTCGACAACGCCAAAGTGGTGTCAGCTCTTGAAGTAGGTGCTTATCAAGAATTAATTGATGCAGAATATGAAAACTTAAGCGCAGCAAAAGTGACTTTTGAAGCATCCTATATTCCTGTTGAAGATATTCCTTAATTTATCCTCATAATTAAGTGTAATAATGGAGTATCCGAAAGAGATCATACCTCTTTTTGGATGCTCCTTTTTTTTGAGTTTTTTCTCCGTCTAATCTAATATATCCTTGATTATTTCTTGCATCTCAGCTTCATGTTTTTTCATATTTTTCAATAAGGCAAATTGATTTTTTGTCCGCACCAGATTATGATCTGCATAATTGGTTTTATAATAAATATCGTTATTGAGGTAATCGGTTAAAAAACGGAGTCCCATAATAAAAACCATATATTTTGCACCTAAAACCAAATGAGAAATTTCTGTTTCATTCAAAATAGATTTGCTTGCCCCCAGAAAACCGCTTGCAAAAGCCTTAAAATTTTCCGGTAGGAATGAAACCTGAGTTAGGTCTGCTTCATCTTCTTCGGCTGAGGAACAAATGGTTCTTACCGAGTCGCCAAAATCATAATGTACCAAACCCGGCATAAGCGTATCTAAATCAATAACTGAAAGTCCATTCCCTTTGGTATCGAAAAGTGCATTCGATAATTTGGTATCATTGTGGGTTGCTCGCAACGGGAGTTTTCCACTGCTTTTTAGCTCCTGAAGAAGAAGCATTTCGTCTTTATATGTAATGATAAATTCGATAGCGTCCTTAGCCAAAACTAACCTTTCACGATTTGCTTGTGTTAAAGCATCTTCAAATTGCGACAAGCGATGATTTAGATTGTGAAAATGTGGTATCGTTACTGATAGTTTATCCGCATCAAAATCGTTTAATAAGTAAAAAAAACGACCGAATAATTTTCCGGCTTCCTCTGCAATTTTAGGGCTTTTTGCCATAAGATATACACCGCTATCCGGAATAAAAACCATTAAATTCCAATAGTCATTTTGGCTGTCAACATAATAGTATTTACCGGATATTGAAGGAATTAGCTGAATAATACTTTCTTGTTCCTCCGCTTTTAAGCGTAAAAAGGTGGTCACCAAAATTTTATTTTCAATTAAAGCCGGTATATTTTTAAAAACGGCAGCATTTATTTTTTGTAGGATATAATCAGGCGAAGACGAATCTGAAGTGTAGACCAAGTAAGTAGAATTGATATGACCACTATCAATAGGCACAGCTTCCTGAAAAGAACTTTTATGCTTAAATTGATCGAAAATCGTTTTTAATTTCATTGTAAAATAGTTGTGTTAATTAGGTCAGCGTCCATTATTCTCCTTGTTTATTAAAAGACTATACAATTTACGAACCGCAAAGTGCGCAATGGTTTTTCTTAGCCTTTAACAATCATTCCTTCGGGCAACTTTGTGGCACCTCTGTGCAGCTTTGTGCAATAGCTTTTCCACTGCCAAAGTGCCGTTTTCCTTTTATTTATTTTTTTACCGCAAGTGTCACAAGGCTTTTTTCCGAGCGTTCTTTGCGTATTCCTTTGCGCACGTTGCGTTTAAATTATTTTAACTGTAAAGTATACTATTCCTTTCCAAATTCTCGCATAAAGTCCTCGTCCAAAACGATTTTCAGACGCGTAATTAATTCATTCGCATTATCCATCGAAAAAACCATCGGGGGTTTTATTTTTAACACATTATGGTCTTTTCCATCCGTACTCATTAAAACACCCAAATCCCTCATGCGGTTAGCCAAATACGTTGCGTGTTCAGCCAAAGGCTTTTTATTTTGATCGACCAATTCAAAACCAAGAAACAAACCTTGACCACGCACATCACCAATGATTGGAAACTGTTTTTGTATATTTTTCAGTTGCGCCTTTAAATAATTTCCGGCCAACATCGCATTTTCTTGCAATCTTTCGTCTTTTATAACACGCAAAACCTCCAGACCAATAGCACAAGAAACAGGATTTCCACCAAAGGTATTGAAATATTCCATACCATTGGCAAAAGCATCAGCTACCTGCTGCGTACAAACAACAGCAGCAAGCGGATGGCCATTTCCTATGGGTTTTCCTATAGTAACAATATCGGGAATGACATCATGCAACTGAAATCCCCAAAAAGCAGATCCAACACGTCCGCAACCCGTTTGAACTTCATCTGCAATACAAAGTCCGCCAGCCTTTCGAACTGTTTGATAGGCTTTTTTCAGATAGTCTTGAGGAAGCTCAATTTGTCCCCCGCAACTGATAATGCTTTCGCAGATAAAAGCCGAAATATTTCTCCCTTTCGAATATATTTTTTCGATTTGTACTTGGATGTGTGTCGCATATTTAACACCGGAATTATCACCCTGATAAATTCCCCGATACACATCGGGAAGTGGTACAATATGCGTGTGCTCAGGAGCTCCCTCCCCTCCTTTTCCATCAAATTTATACGAACTTATATCAATACAAGCCTGCGTATTTCCGTGGTATCCAACTTCAACGGCAATCTTGTCTTTTTGTCGTGTAAAAGCCTGAGCCATACGCAAAGCAAGTTCGTTGGCTTCGCTGCCCGAATTTACAAAATGCACTACAGATAATTCTTTTGGGAAAGTGCTGAGTAGCTCTTTAGCAAAAGCATTGATATTTTCGTGAAGATAGCGTGTATTTGTATTGAGCACAGCCATTTGATTTTGGGCAGCTTTCACAATACGTGGATGTTCGTGACCCACATGGGCAACATTATTTACGGTATCCAAAAATTTTCTTCCCGTATTATCCAGTAAAAAAGAGCCGGCTCCTCGCACAATATTTAACGGTTTATCGTACGATAAACTCAAACTTTTTCCCAAATGCTTTTTTCGGTATTCAAGCATTTCATTCAGTGCACTATCTTTTTTTGCTTCCAGTGCATTTTGCTTAAAAAATAAATTTGGATTCGGACAAATGCTTTTCCAAACGTCAGCTTCCTTAGGAAATGCCACACCCGGAAAATCATGAGTAAATCCCAACATATCCAGCATCAATTGAAAGTGAAGATGCGGCGCCCAACTGCCATTTTCATTGCCCTTACCCACATAAGCTAGCAATTCGCCCTGCTTGATTGTATCGCCATTTTTATGGAGCGATAAAGTGCTTTTGCTACAATGGCCATACAAACTAAAAAACGGAATTCCGTCGGCACTTAGATGTTCTAAAATTACAGTTGGACCATAATCTTTGTTGTGATCATTATTAAAAACACTGATTACTTTTCCATCAAAAAGCGCATGGATAGGTGTTTCGGCGTCTATCCAAAAATCGATACCCAAATGAACAGAGCGATATTCTGAGCCGCTGTTTCCTTCTTTTTTGTAAGCATCGGTAATGTAAAACGGGCGGGTTTCTAAATAACCACCGGCAACAATAGCTGTTGGATTTTGCTTTCTGATCCGACCGATTTTAAAGTCGAATAAATCGTTGTTGTTGTATTCTGTTTCGTGTCCAATCCACGTGCTGGCCACGCCCATATCTAATGCATAAGCTTTTTGAGCACTTTGTGTTGGGAAAAGATTTGCTAAGCTTAGGTTTTGAGATTTCGCCCATTTTTTAAAAGCTTTTTCTTTTGGATGAGCAGAAAAACCACAGGTATTTCGGAAGCTGTAATGCGCAATCTGTTCGTTGATTTGAATCCATTTTTCGAGCAATTCCCAAGCCGCTTTTTCGCTAACCAATAAATAGCTGTTTTCCGGCTCTTTTTCTTTGTTAATGGCCGATTTGCAAACACTAATAATTAGGCGCATAGCCACTAAATTATGCAAGAGGCGCAACTCTTCTTCCAATAAAGGAAAAGCATTGTGGTAACCCGCAAGGAGCGCCAAAGAAGCTTGAAGCGGATCAGGTTTATCCATTACAGCATAAGCAATCGCGATAGCTAAATCGTTCATGCTCTGCGTAAAAACAGCATCGCCAAAATCAATTATGGCTTTTACTTCAGGATCGATTAGTGCATTGGAAACCAAAATATTATTATCGTTGCAATCGTTATGCACCACACTTTTTCGCAAGGAATTATAGGCGCTTAAATTGGCTTCAAAAATCTTTATAAAATGCTGGATTATAAACTGTTGCTTGGTATCGAAAAGATGCAAATAATCTTTTACCCACAAAGCTTGAGCAATATCCCATTCCAATTTGCGGTGAGCTTTTGGATGATCAAAATCCTTTAAAGTATGTGTTAATTTTCCTGCTTGCTGGCCCAAACTAAAAAGTAGATTTTCTTTTTTAGGATTTACCTCCGACCATAGTCGTCCATCAATCCAGCTTAATAATCGCACAAAACGGAGAGCACCAGATTCATCCGTGATTTGACTTAGGAGTTCGCCCGATTTGTTGGCGATTACTTTGGGTGATAAAAATCCCTTTTGCTTTTCCTCGAGATGATTTATTAATTGATTTTGAAAATCGAGGAAATCGGCCTCTATATTGGGTCGACTAATTTTTACGACATACGATTCTTTTTCGCATTTAATCTTGAAATTAAAATCGAGTTCACCGGGTAAAACATGTAGTTCACCTTTTAAGTCATAAAGATGCTGTGCTATTTCGGCGGCTTGGTTTTGACTTATTTGTATGGCTTGATAGTTTGTTTGCATTGGAAAGTAAGATTGGCATTTGAAATAAATTCAAAAATACCAATCTTAAGCAAATAATTAGGCATATTGCCGTTTATTTGCGTGCCGAAAAAAAACGACAAAAATTACGCTTGATAAATAAATGCTTAGGTTCGTTAAATAAAATGCTACACTCGTACATTTCTTACTTTATGCATTTAAATTTTCAAGACGTTAAAAAAAATAAAAAGGGGTTTATCGGGGAACTATTAATAATAAACAGTTATATTTATTGGGATATAACGCGTTATGCCGCATGTTGAAGAAATCAATAAAATACTTGAAGTATATACTTATTTGATATATCTTTGTGGTAAATTTTGTAAATTATGAAAACAATATCTTTAAAAATAGACGATTCTATATTCGGTGAAACCGAAAAGATTCTATCTAAAATGAAAAAACCTCGCAACAGATATATTAACGAGGCAATTGAATATTACAATCAACTTCAAAGAAGGTTAATAATTGAAAAAAGACTTAGAAAAGAATCTGAGCTAGTAAAAACCGATTCTTTGTTAATACTTAAAGAATTTGAGGAGATTGAATATGCAGATTAAACAATTTGAAATTTGGATCGCAGACTTAAACCCACAAATCGGAACCGAGCCAGGTAAGAATAGACCAGTATTAATAGTTCAAACAAATCTGCTGAATAAAATCCCTCACCCATCTACTATTATTTGTCCAATAACCACAAATATTAAAAAGGAATCAGAAATATTAAGAGTTCATCTCGAAAAAGGAATGGCCAACCTTAAAGAAGACTGTGATGTAATGATTGATCAAATAAGAGCCATAGACAATAAAAGGTTAGTGAAAAAAATTGGTTCTTTACCTAAAAATATGACAAGCATAGTGAAGGAAAATATTCAAATAATTATTGATTTAGAATAAAAACACGACGGCATAACAATGGCTCATATGCAATAGCGGGTGCAGTCGAGGACTTGGCTTCTCGACGATTCCTTATCGGTCT
>JAFGHU010000109.1 GCA_016929955.1 Bacteroidales bacterium
AAAACGGCCAAAAGCGTTTTTAAATTGAAATTAAGTCTTGAATTTTTCATTGCTAATTCGTTTTGTCTATCTGTATTATTTCACATTCTATTTATATGCCCATTTTTAAAGTCTTCATCATTTCTTTTCTTCTTCGAATGGCTGTGGGCAGCTTTTCATTATTCGATAATACCAGCTTGTAATTATCGGCTTTATCTAAACGAATAATATGGTTGATATTGACCAAATAAGATTGATGCGAACGAATAAATCCGTCGCCTTTGAGCATTTTTTCAATTGCCTTTATTCCTTTAGAAACGACTACAAAATCGTTATTTACCAAATGAAAAGTGGTTGAAGTATAGTTGCATTTGCAATACAAAATATCGATTGGGAGCAATAAATGAATCTGATCCTGAGTGACTAAAGAAATACGCTTTTCCATGCTTGACTATTTGGTATAGCAAACATAAATAGTACATTCAATGTGAATTGACTTAACTTGAATTCGTTGGGTTTGACTTTGAAAGCGTTAGATTTTCTCCAATAAATCGATTAGGCTTTTTCGTTTACGTGCCGAAATGGGAATTTCCGTTTTATTATCGAGAATGATAAAACCACCATCGGTTTTATCGAGTTTTTTTACATGATTTAGATTAACTAAATAAGATTGGTGCGGACGGAAAAAACCACATTCGGCGAGCATTTCTTCGTAATACACAACGCCTTTTGAAACCATAATCTTTTCATCATTATCCAAATAAAAAGTAGTGTAACTGTTATCGTTTTTGGCATAAATAATGTCCGAAATATTGACCAAATGCAACTCATTTAAAGTACGCAGCATCATTTTTTTAGGCGATTTTTGCTGAAAATTCTCTACAAAATGCGCTGTTTGTTCGTCGGTTGATAAATCCTGTTCAATCAAATCAACAGCGCTTTGAATGGCTTGTTGAAACTCGACCGAGTTGACCGGCTTTAAAACATAATCGATTGCATGAAATTTTATTGCTTTAATGGCAAACTCATTAAAAGCAGTAATAAAAACGACCTTAAAAGTATAGGGTTTTAATTTTTGCAAAAGCTGAAATCCGGTTCCACCATTTATTTCAATATCCAATAAAATCAAATGAGGATCGAGATTCCGTATTTCTTTATAAGCACTATCTAAGGAATCTGTTTCTCCAACCAATTCTATATTGGGGAAATATTCGTTGAGCAGTTTTTTGTTGGTTGCTCTAATTCCGGGATCGTCGTCGACAATAAATGCTTTAATCATTGTTTAATATGGGGAGTTGTAAATATACGCGTAAGCCTTGTTTCGTTTCGTCTATAGTTTTCAAATCTTGAAACTCAAAGGTAAGCTCTTTTTTGAATTTATGCTCAATAACTTTTTTCCGTTGTTTAAATATTGCCAGAGCTTTGGATTCATGATCGCCTTTATTCTCGGCCCCAAGACCTTTTCCATTGTCAATTATTTCTACTTCAATAAATCTATTGATTTCTTTAAAACTTAAATAGAGTTGTCCTTGATAATCAATATTTTGCAAGCCATGTTTAATTGCATTTTCGACGAAAGGCTGTAAAAGCATCGGTGATATTTCGATAAATTCAGACTCCAAATCATCGGGAATATTAAAGGTGACTTCAAAAGGGTTTTCCAATCGGGCACGTTCAAGCTCAATGTAGTTTTGCAGCATTTCTATTTCGTCTTTTAATGCTATTTTTTCTTGCGTTGAAAAATTCAGTACCGAACGACTTAATGCCGCAAATCGACTTAGATAATCGGCGGCTTTATCGGCTTCGTTTTTATACAAATAACTTTGAATTGAACCCATAACATTAAAAATGAAATGCGGATTCATTTGCGAGCGAAGCAATTGTTGTTGCAATTCGCTTTGCTTAAAAGTGGCTTGTTTTCGGCGAAAATAGAGCAAGAACAAAATAAGCGAAACCAATACAAGCAAAAAGCCTATAAAGAGCAATGCTTGTTGCATGCGTTGATTTTTGATTTCATTTTCAGCAGTTAACAAACTTATTTGTTGTTCTTTTTTTTCGGTTTGATAGCGCGTTTCTATTTCCGCAATCTCTTTTCTAACATCGGCATCGCGTAATTTATTTTCAAGACTTCGCAACGAATCATTCCATCTAAAAGCAGCGCTATAATTGGCTAATTTAGTGTTCAATTCATACAATAACCGAAATGTTCTGAGTTTTTCAGAGGCATAATTTTCTAAGGCTTTATTGGCTATGTTTTGATGTACCAGAGCCAATGCTTCTTTTGGCTTATTAAGATGCTGAAGCAATTCTGCTTTCGCGTTATTGTGACTGATAAGATGAAAAGGATTGTCGGTTAAAAAAGCTTCTGATTGATTAAACAAATCCAAGGCTTTTTTATAATTGCCCATATCTTTATGCAAGAGTGCCAGATTATCGAGCGCAATTTTTTGACCATTATTATAGGCAATTTCTTTACTTAAAACCAACAAGGTATCGTAATACAAAATAGCATTTTCAAGGTTTCTGTTATACGATGCTATGCCTCCCATTCCGATATATAATGTTGCTTTTTCTTGAGGCGAAGTAGCTATTTCATCGTTTCTTAAAGCATACGCTTTATTAAAATATTCTTGCCATTTCTCGTAATTTCTAGCATCGTAATAAGCTCCTGCCGTTGTTTGATAGAAATAACTAATCCGCTCCTTATCCTGCGACAATTCCTTTATTTTCAGTGCTTTTAAATGCATCTGAATTCCCTGTTTAAAATCGCCTCCTTGAATATAATTATCGGCCAAATTAACATATGAACCTGCAATTCGGGTGCTATCTTTTAAAATTATAGCCGCTTCAAGTGATTCTTTATAAAAGTTGGTAGACAACTGCTTTTCACCTATATCCCAATATTCACCTGCAATTTCATTGGCAATTGTAGCCACCGCGGCATAGTGCTTTAATCCTTTGGCTAAATTTAATGCCCTAATAAAATAGTCGAAGGCCTGGTCTCTTATAACTTCCTTTGATAATAAAACAGCATAGCGATAGTACAATCTACTCAGACTAAGACTGTCTGTTTCGCAAGGCAGAATTTGAGAAACACGATCCAAATAGTATTGGTTTTCAGCTTGGTTTGGAAATGGTACAAATTTTCGCCACAACAGATGGTAAGTAATGGCTTCCGCATAGTTTTGTAATTTTTCCGAAGACGCATTTAATCCTAAATAAAGCCTTCCTAAATGGATGGAATCCAATTCTTTATTCTTATTTTCAATGCGCTTGTAGGCATCAAAAGCTTCTTGATACAGCTTTTCCGAATAAAGCGAGTCGGCTTTCAGAAAAAAACGATCGCTTTCAACTAAACTTTGAGCCTGCGTTTCAAAAGCAAATAGAAAAATGAGAATAATAAATTGCGCTTTCATGTGTTTTTAATGCGTTTTATACTTCATTATATGCGCTTCTAAATTAGTAAAATTTTTTAGACCCATTAAACGTCAGCTAAATAAAATAAAACGTCTTCAATTAGCAACACGCACTTTCGTCTATTTCTTCGAGAACATCAGCTCAAAAGCATGCGGCATCCGCTTGGCCCAATCCGATTCAAAATGGCGGGCATTTTTATCGTGTACCCAAAAGAAATCCTTATTTTCGATATAGCCTTTTTGTTTCAATGCCTCAATCATAGCATCGATTCCGGGTTGCAGTTCTTCTTCTAATCCTACGCCTCCATTATCGAGATAAAAAACGACATCGGGTTTTCCTCCTTCACGCACATTTTTTACATAATCAATATTTCGCACTTTTAAAGCAGGCGATAAACAAAAGGCTTTAGAAAATACCTCAGGATATTCCCAAGCCATTTTAAATGAAATCAAACCGCCATAAGATGAACCTCCAACGGATGTAAATTCTTTTTGCGGCAAAGTTCTGTATTGCTTATCAATAAAGGGTTTTACAGTTTCTACAACAAATATCATATAGTCCTGACTTTGTTGTCCGATCGTATAATCAGGCGTCCGTTCAATGGTATTGTATATTCCCACAACAATTGGTATATTGATATTTCCGAGTTTTAATAAGCTATCCAGCGTTTCGTCAATTTGCCAATCCACACCAAAAGAACTGGTTGCCGGATCGAAAAGATTTTGGCCATCGTGCATATAAAGCACGGGATAATGCTTTGCAGAATTCGCGTCATAATCATTCGGAAGTAAAACAATCACATCGCGATCGAGAAGGCCTTGGCCCTGCATTTGACGATGGTATTTTACATTACCGGTAATTTTTCCATTAAACGATCTGGGCCTACCATCGCGCCAAAAATAAATGGCATTACTTACCAGCGTATCGCCTTTTGCTTTTAAAACACAATTTTGCAAAGGCAAACCATTTGCTCCGGCGGCTTCTTTTTGCCAGGAACCTAAAGTAAATTTATATTCGATCAGACTCGGAATAGAATCTGTAATGCGAAATTGCCAAACATGATTTCCCATCGCTTGCATTTTTATAGCATTCGGATTCCAGTTGCCCAACTGCGGAATGCTCCCCGTTATATAAACTTGCGTAGTATCGGGCAAATCGGGCGATTGCATTTCAATAATTATACCCTTTGGTGATTCGTTTATACAAGAACTTAACAGTAAAATCATTAACAGAAAACTAATAAATCGTGATTGTATCATTATGCTTTTTTTTGAATGCTCTAATTTAATCGAATAATTCGTATCCCTTAGCGAATTTTGATTTTTTTCGATCGAATTCATAATTCAGTGTATAAAGACAAAAAAAAGCATTAATAAATATTCAAAAAAAAAATTGCACTTATTTGTAGTATTTCCCTATCTTTATGTTTTAAACGCAAAACTTCTCATTAAAATTATGTCTAGATCAGAAGATGAACTTTCCGAAATCATTGTAAACACTTGCTATTCAGTACACGAAGATCTTGGTCCCGGACTGCTTGAGTCTGTGTATGAAGAAATTTTATATTATGAACTAAAAAGCAAGGGCTTGAAAGTTGCCCGACAAGTTGCTTTACCTCTAGTCTGGAAGAATGTAAAAATGGGTATTGGTTTTAGGGCAAATCTTGTTGTGGAAAACAAAATAATTGTAGAATTGAAATCGGTTGATCAAATAGCTCCCATACATATGCAGCAACTTAAAACTTATCTAAAAATCAGCGGGATAAATCTAGGGCTCTTGGTTAATTTTAATAAAAGTCAATTAAAAGAGGGCATAACACGCGTTATAAATAAGCACTAATAAAAAGACAAGTTCGGTGCCAAGAAACCCCATCAAAGCATAAGGCCGAGGCTTAAGCATCAAATAAAAAAAAGCTTTAAATCCCTTGTAAATCCAAAAAGCACACATCATAGTGAGCGCTTTACAGTAAAAATAAGTGGGCAAAATAGCGAAATCAAGCTATTCAGAAAATGCTTATCTTTATAAGCAAAATAAATACCGAAAAAAGTTTTTTATCCTGTTTTTTATGCGAAACTTTGCGCCCTTAAAAAATGGAAACAACCAATTGATTTAAAGCATGAGCGATCAGATAAAACACGAGTGCGGAATAGCTTTTTTACGCTTACGAAAACCTCTGGAATACTATCTTGCCAAATACGGGACCTCTTTGTGGGGCTTAAATAAAATGCATCTGCTTATGCAAAAGCAACACAATCGTGGACAAGATGGTGCCGGCATAGTAAATGTAAAAATTGGAATGCCACCCGGCCATAAATATATTAGTCGCGAAAGATCAAACACCGATTCGCCCTTAAAAGATATTTTTACAAGAGCCTATCAACCTTTTCTTGAACTCGAAAAGAAAAACGCAACACTTTTAAACGATGTGAATTATTTAAAAATGAACCATCGCTTTACCGGTGAAGTGTTTATGGGTCATCTTCGTTATGGTACTTTTGGTATCAATTCCATCGATAGTATTCACCCGGTTTTACGAACCAACAACTGGAAAACCAAAAACCTGATTCTCTCCGGTAATTTTAACTTGACCAATGTAAATGAACTTTTCGATCGTTTGGTTGAGTTGGGACAATTTCCTACGGAAACATCAGACACCATTACGATGTTGGAAAAAATAGGTCATTTTTTAGACGAGGAAAATGAAGAATTGTACAGAAGGTACAAATACGAAGGGTTTTCAAAAAAAGAAATTACACCACAAATTGCTGATCATCTCAATATAAAAAGCATATTGCAAAGGGCTTCGAGCGATTGGGATGGCGGTTATGTGATTACCGGCTTATTAGGTCATGGTGATGGATTTATTTTGCGCGATCCTGCCGGAATACGCCCGGCTTTTTATTATGTTGATGAAGATATTGTTGTTGCCGCATCCGAACGCCCGGTTATCGAAACCAGTTTAAATGTGCCCGGCGAAAAAGTAAGAGAATTAAAGCCCGGCCATGCCTTAATCGTAAAACATAACAATAGCGTTGAGGAAGTACAAATTCTTACTCCAACTGCGCCAAAAGCTTGTACTTTCGAACGCATTTATTTTAGTCGCGGTACGGATAAAGACATTTATAAAGAGCGTAAAAAGTTGGGTGCCTTAATTACACCCGCAATTTTACAAGCCATAGATTATGATATTCGGAATACCGTTTTTTCTTATATCCCAAATACTGCGGCTGTTGCTTTTCAGGGTTTGGTCGAAGAATTAAACAAATTTTGCAATCAACAAAAAACGGAAAAAGTGCTCGAACTGGGCGATAAACTTAGCAAAGAAACATTGAATGAGATTATGCTTTTTTCGCCACGCATCGAAACAGTGGCGGTGAAAGATATGAAACTGCGTACTTTTATCACTCAGGATCAGCAACGTGATGATTTGG
Organism: Bacteroidales bacterium; assembly: GCA_016929955.1. Taxonomy (GTDB): domain Bacteria; phylum Bacteroidota; class Bacteroidia; order Bacteroidales; family UBA12170; genus UBA12170. The sequence continues at coordinate 6,828 of JAFGHU010000109.1, forward strand.
TAGGCCATGTGTATGATATCACTTACGGATCTTTAAAGGCAGGACAAGATAAACTGGTTATTATCGACGATTCTATTGTTCGGGGAACCACACTAAAACAAAGCATTATCAATATTCTGGATCGTTTGGGACCAACAGAAATTATTGTAATTTCGTCGGCACCACAAATTCGCTATCCGGATTGCTATGGCATTGATATGGCAAGATTGGGTGATTTTATTGCTTTCAAAGCCGTGATAGAATTGCTAAAAGAAAGCAAACAAGAATCGATAATTAACGAAGTTTATCTGAAATGCAAAGCACAGGAAAAAGCGCCAAAAGAAGAAGTAATTAATTATGTAAAAGCCATTTATAAGCCTTTTACGGCACAACAAATTTCAGATAAAATTGCACAATTGGTAACACCAAAACAGGTAAAAGCCAAAGTAAGTGTTATCTTTCAAAGTATAGAAGATCTGCATGAGGCTTTACCTAATCATAAAGGCGATTGGTATTTTACGGGTGATTATCCAACACCGGGAGGAAATAAAGTTGTGAATACCAGTTTTATCAATTATATAGAAGGAAAAGTAGGAAGAGCCTATTAATGTGCTAATGGGATGATTTGCTAATGTGCTAATGTAGTAATGTGCTGCTATAATCGATACATAAATTCTTCATTAAATCAATCTATTCCTTACCTTTGTTATAAATAACAAGTCTATTGAATCCATTAAAAAAACTTCTGGGGCAAACAGCAATTTACGGATTAAGCAGCATTATAGGGCGCTTGCTCAATTACTTGCTCGTTCCACTTTATACCTATACCTTGCCTGCGGCAGAATATGGTACAGTTACTGAATTGTATGCCTATGTAGCCGTTGTTTTTGCCTTTCTGACGTATGGAATGGAGACTACATTTTTTCGTTTTTCAGAAACAGAAGTAAAAAAAGAAAAAGTATATAGTACAAGTTTGATCTCCCTATTGATTAGCTCGCTTTTCTTTATTGTTTTGTTTTCTGTTTTCAAAACAAAAATTGCTTCCGGCTTGGGTTACGAAGCACATTTGAATTATTTAATCTGGTTTGCTTATATCTTGTTTTTTGATGCCTTATCCAGTATTCCTTTTGCCGGATTGCGTCGCGAAGAAAAAGCAATCCGATTTGCCGTTTTAAAGCTTTTAAATATTGGTTTAAACATTGGGTTGAACTTGTTTTTTATTCTTTACTGCACCCGCGTGATAAAAGAAAACGACGGCGGAATGATGTATCGATTTGTAAATTCCTTCTTTAATCAGGAGTATCTTGTCGGCTATATCTTTTTATCCAATTTAATTGCGAGTGGAGTTACTCTTATTTTCTTGTTGCCCACCTATAAATTTTTAAAAGCAGGATTCGATTTCGAGCTTTGGAAAAAAATGTTGCGTTATACCTGGCCCATTTTGGTTGTAAGCATAGCCGGAATAATTCCTGTTTCGCTCGATAAAATTCTTTTTCCCCATTTGTTTTCGAATAGTGAGGAAGCGATGACTTATTTAGGCATTTACGGCGCCAATGCTAAAATTGCCGTTATTATGGTGCTCTTTATTCAAACTTTTCGCTATGCGGCCGATCCTTTTTTCTTTGGCGAAGCCAACAATAAAGATGCGCAAAAAACCTATGCTTTAGTAATGAAATGGTTTGTTATTGCCGGATCGTTTATCTTTTTGGGGACTTTGCTCTTCCTCGATTTAATCCAATATTTTATTGGGTCTTCGTATAGATCAGGATTGGGAATTGTTCCTATTTTACTGATGGCCAATTTATTACTTGGTATTTACTACAATTTGTCGTTTTGGTATAAACTCACCGACAAAACCATTTATGGAGCCTGGTTTTCTTTGAGTGGTGCTGCAATTGCCATCGTTTCAAATATTTTGCTCATCCCGCTTTGGGGAATGTATGGAGCGGCCTGGTCGGTGCTTTTCGCCTATTTATTGCCCACATTGCTTTCCTATTTCTTTGGCCGAAAATATTTCCCTATTCCCTACGAAGTCTTAAGAATAGTATTTTATCCTTTGGCTGCCGTAGCTGTTTATGCACTAAGCTACTTTTTAAACACGTCGATTTATTTTAATGTTTTACTGTTTGGATTTTTCTTTGTGCTTATGCTCATGCTGGAGCGTCCGAAAAAGAAACTTGAAACTTAGAAAAATAAAAAAAAGTGCCGGTAAAAAACCGACACTTTAAATCCATTACTTAATGGCAATTTGCTTCACAGGTTTTGGCTTTGCTTCTTCCTTTTTAGGAATAGA
>JAFGHU010000110.1 GCA_016929955.1 Bacteroidales bacterium
TCAAGATAATAATTGTTATTCGACAAAAGAATTATAAACCTTATTATTATAATGTAATCAGAATGATATCTGACTTTAAAAAGATAATAAAGAATGAAACGGATAATATCCAAAATGAAAAATATAAAAAACTATTATTTTATTATTATGTTTCAGCTTTTTCATTATGGATAATTCCAATTGTATCTTATTTAATTTTATCATTATTATTGAAAATGAAAATACTATGATAAAATAGCATAGTTAATCGTGCAAAGAATTAATTCATCATAGTGCTGTAACATTATACGTTTAAAACGTTTATGGCAAATAACAACTGGCTGAACTGGATTTTAAAACGCGACCTTTTTTGGTAGAATCAAGTTTGGTGGAATCACTTTTTCAACTAAAGTAGTCGTTTAGTTTTAAAACGCAGTTAGCCAGGCCGTTAGTGCGTTAATAAAAATATCTCATGACTATGAAATATATATAAGAAGGAATTATGAACAACTTCAGAGAAAAAGCCAATTTCATTTGGTCAATTGCAGACTTACTTCGTGGACATTACAAACAAGCAGATTATGGTAAAGTAATTCTACCATTTACAGTTTTAAGACGATTGGATATGGTTTTGGAGCCAACTAAAAAACAAGTGCTTGAAGCATACCAAAAACATAAAGATAAAAAACCGGAGGTTTTAGAACCAATACTCAATGGTGTTTCCAGAGTCAAATTTCACAACAGAAGTAAGTTTGATTTTACTGAACTGGCCAAAGATCATAACAATGTTGCCGCAAACCTTCGCAATTACATTAATGGTTTTTCAATCAGCGCGAGAGAAATAATTGATTATTTCAGCTTTGAGGATCAGATAAAAAAACTTGATGAATATGATTTACTCTATCTCGTAATAAAACATTTTGCCGATGCAAAAGAAAAGTTTGAAGTCACCGAACCAATGGAAATGGGCTACATCTTTGAGGAACTCATCCGAAAGTTCGCTGAAATTTCCAATGAAACCGCCGGAGAGCATTTTACTCCTCGCGAAGTAATCCGCTTAATGGTTAATCTTCTTTTTGCCAACGATAAAGATATTTTAAGAAAAGATGGTATTGTAAAAACACTTTACGATCCTGCTTGCGGAACAGGCGGAATGCTTTCTGTGGCTGATGAATATTTACACGAATTAAACGCAAGCGCAAGACTGGAACTTTTCGGACAAGAACTCAATCCCGAATCTTACGCAATCTGTAAATCTGATATGCTGATTAAAGGACAAAATCCGGCAAATATAAAATTTGGAAGCAGCTTTAGTCAAGATGGTTTGGAAGATGAAAAGTTTGATTATATGCTCAGCAATCCGCCATTCGGTGTCGATTGGAAAAAAGCGCAAAAATTTATCAAAGATGAATATGAAAACAAGGGTTTCGCTGGAAGGTTTGGCGCAGGACTTCCTTCAATCAGCGACGGTTCCTTGCTCTTCCTTCAGCATATGATAAGCAAGATGAAACAAAATGGAAAAAGCGGAAGTCGGATTGCGATTGTTTTCAACGGTTCGCCACTTTTCAGTGGAGGAGCCGGAAGCGGACCGAGTGAAATACGCAAATGGATTATCGAAAAGGATATGCTCGAAGCCATCATTGCCATGCCCGACCAGCTATTCTATAATACGGGGATTGCCACTTACATTTGGATTGTTACCAACAGAAAAGAAACCAAACGCAAAGGGAAAGTGCAGCTTATCAACGCGAGCGGAAATGATTGGGAAAACGGCGATAAAGACAATCCCTTTTATGTTAAGATGATGCGCAGCCTTGGAAACAAAAGAAAAGAAATCGGCGATGCCAAGAATGGCAAGCCTGACCAGATAAAAACCATCACAGAAATTTACGAAGCCTTTGAGAATGGCGAATACAGTAAAATATTTGACAACGAAGATTTCGGATACACACGCATAACTGTGGAAAGACCTAAAAAGAATGATGACGGTGAAATTGAAACCAACAAAAAGGGCGAGCCCGTCCCTGATTCCGATTTAAGGGATTATGAAAACATCCCATTGAAAGAAGATATTGAAGACTATTTTAGAAGAGAAGTTTTGCCGCATTTCCCTGACTTGCCCGACGGATCGGCAGGTGCCTGGATTGACCACAGCAAAACCAAAACCGGTTACGAAATAAACTTTACCAAATATTTTTACAAATACAAACCACTGCGAAGTCTGGAAGAAATTCGAGCGGATATTTTAGCACTGGAAGAAGAAACCCGCGAGGGAATAAAGGATATTGTTGAATGAAGTCTCAAGACAAACAAAATATAATTATTTACAATACCATAGACGGCAAAGCCTCTGTCTCACTTTACGCGAAAGATGGTATGGTATGGATGAACCAAAATCAAATAGCGGAACTTTTTGACACCTCGGTGCCAAACATCAGTATGCATATTAGTAACATACTGTCTGAAAACGAGTTAGAAGAAAATTCAGTTGTTAAGAATTACTTAACAACTGCCGCTGATGGCAAGCGATACAGTGTAACTTTTTATGCGCTCGATATGATTCTGGCAATCGGGTTCAGAGTGCGCAGCAAACGCGGCACACAATTCAGAATCTGGGCCAATCAAAATTTAAAGGAATACATGATCAAAGGGTTTGTCATGGACGATGAGCGACTGAAAAATCCCGACGGCAGACCCGATTATTTCGATGAGTTGCTCGAGCGCATTCGGGAAATTCGCGCATCGGAAAAACGATTCTACCAGAAACTCAGAGATTTGTTTGCTCTGAGCAGCGATTACGACAAAACCGACAAAGCGACGCAAATGTTTTTTGCCGAGACACAAAACAAACTACTCTATGCCGTCACCCGGCACACCGCCGCTGAAATTATTGTCAATCGGGCCGATGCCGATATGCCCAATATGGCGCTCACGGCATGGCAGGGCAGTGTGGTGAGATTTTTATTGCCAAGAACTATTTAAATAAGGATGAAATAGACACCCTGAATCGATTGGTCGTCATCTTTCTGGAAACGGCTGAACTGCGCGCCAAAAACCGGCAGGATTTAAATACGAGTTTCTGGAGGGAGAATGTCGACAAGATTTTGGAACTGAACGACCAGAAAATCCTGAAAACCAAAGGCAGAATTTCCAATGCGGAAATGGAACAGACAGTCAGAGCGGTTTATGAGGCATTTGATGCAAAACGCAAGGCCTTTGACGCTCAACAGGCAGATGCACAGGATCTGGAAGA
>JAFGHU010000111.1 GCA_016929955.1 Bacteroidales bacterium
GCACATATGCTTCACAGGCGGTGAGGCGACGCTGTATGACGCACTCCTGTTATTTTTTTAACGATAAAATTTAAATCGCTTAATAATTAAAAATACCTGAAAAAAAAGAACGAATTGTTTTGCAAATAACAAAGAAGGTGCTATTTTTGCATTGTTTTTACATAAACAATGTTATTTAATTAACATACTTCTTAAATAAATTTTGTTTTATAATTTAGGTTTTTTGGTTTTGCCTCTCGAGTGGTTTCGAGAGGCTCTTTTTTTACCGGCCTTTTTGTATTTCATTGTATATTTACACAGATAAAGATGACCTAATGAAACTCAGAAACTATCTTTCTTTAGCTATTGTTTTAGTCGCTCTAACCTCTTACGGTCAATCATTCACTGAAGTGAGAGATTCTTTAAACGCAGAAAGAAACAGGCGAATAACAAATAATCGAAAATTAGTTCTCGATAAACTAAAGCAAACGAAACCAGACTCTTGTTTTATCATAAATTTGAATAACCTGAACTTAAGTAGTTTGCCAGATGTATCGACTTATTCTATAATAGAAACCCTGAGATTAAGCAACAATAGCTTAAGCAAAATTCCTAAATACTTATTTTTAAATGAGCGCTTAAAAACGGTCGATTTGAGTTCAAATAAAATAAAGAGGCTTCGTTTGCCGAAAAATAAAAGCGTTCATACAATCGATTTAAGCAAAAACAAATTCAATCGCTTTCCCCGTTCGATAAAAAAGCTAAAAAACCTTAGCGTATTGATTTTGAGCAATAACAGAATTAAAAAAATCCCTCGATTTATAGGCAAAATAGAAGGTTTACATGAAATAAAACTAAACGATTGCCAATTAAAGTTGAACAAAACTCAGGTTCGCCGCTTAAAAAATATCAAGCAATTGCAACTTGCTAAAAACAATATTGGTTCTCTTCCGGAAAACATAGCGCTTTTACAAAATTTACAGAACTTAAATTTGGCCGAAAACCAATTATCTGAACTTCCGGCTGATTTTAGCGAACTGAAAAATCTAGAACATTTGATTTTTTACAAAAATGAATTTACACAAATTCCGCAAGTCGTTTTTCAATTAAAAAAGTTAAAAGAACTTGATTTTTACTACAATAATTTAAGCGAAATACCGAAAGAAATAGCCAGCCTCGAAAATTTAGAACTGCTTTTTATATCCTACAATCAAATTTCAAAATTACCCGAAAGTTTGCTCAATCTACAAAAGCTCAGGGCTTTGTTTATGCATCATAATCAATTCATATTTCTACCGGAATGGATTACCGGTTTCAAACACTTAGAAATTCTTGATATAGGATTTAATAATTTGCGATCACTTCCTGATCTGAGCGGTATGGAAAGCTTATACGAGATTGATTTACAGGAAAACAATCTGGAAACAATTCCCTTTAGTCTATTAAATAAAAATGGTCTGCAAAAAATATTTCTCACGGGTAATCCCTTTATTTTAGATACTGACGAAATTGATGAATTTCAAAAATTATTGGATGAACTCGCAAAAAAACAAGTCCGTGTATTTTTCTAAATCCTTTTCCCTAATTTTGTTTAAATGAATAAATACCAAAACTTACTCCTTTCTGTTTTTTCAGGAATCCTGTTTGGCCTTGCCTGGCCACCCAATGGCGTTCCGTTTATACTGTTTTTGGCTTTTGTACCTTTGCTCAAACTCGAAGATAACATAGCTAAAGATGCAAACAGCGCTAAAACATGGCGGGTAATGGGCTATGCATATTTGGCCTTTATTATTTGGCATAGTATAAGTGTATGGTGGATTTGGAATGCCTCTGATTATGGCGCCGTGATGGCTATTTTACTGAATGCTTCTTTTATGGCCATAACATTTGGTCTCTATTCCTTTTCTAAGCGTTATTATCAAAAAAGAATTGCAGCCTATTTTTTACTTCTTATTTTCTGGATTGCTTTTGAATACTTTCATCTCGATTGGCCCTTGTCTTTTCCCTGGCTCAATATTGGCAATGCTTTTGCCAAATATCCTTCGCTTATTCAATGGTACGAATACACCGGTATCTTTGGTGGAAGTTTCTGGATTTTGATTATTAACATCGAATTTTACCGATTGTATAAGCTTCTATTTCAATTGAAAACGTATAATAAGGCGGTTTTTTCCGGTATTTACATGCTTGTTTTAATTGCTGTTCCACTAACGGTTTCTGTTATTCGTTACAACAATTATACTGAAAAAATCGATCCGGTAAATGCAGTGGTTGTTCAACCCAATATGGATCCCTACAGCGAGCAATACGAAGCACCACCACAGGAAGTTATTCAGCGCATAATGGAGCTAAGCGCACCGCTGATAGATTCAACGACAACCTTTTTATTGGCTCCCGAATCAGCCATTCAAGAACATTTGCAAGAACCTGATTTTAACTACTCTACTAGTATGGGATCGCGCACAATCTCTATTCCTTTATTAAAAAAGTTTTTAGCCAATTATCCCAACTTGAATTTAATCATTGGTGTTTCGTCTTATCGGTTTCTAAAGACCCCCACAATTACGGCGCGTAAAACAAATTCAGGTGCTTATTACGATGAATACAATACGGCCTTGTTCTTGAATCGATTTGATAAAAGAGAACATTACCATAAATCGAAATTTGTTCCCGGAGCAGAAATGATGCCTTTTCAAAAGCTGCTGGCTCCATTTCAGCAAATTGCTTTTGATTTAGGTGGAACTGTCGGTAGTTTAGGTTATGATACGGAAAGAAAAGTTTTTATATCTGCAGACGGGAAATATAAAATAGGACCTATGGTTTGCTTTGAATCGGTTTATGGCGAGTTTACAAATGGATTTGTACGCAATGGAGCTCAAATTTTGGCCATAATCACCAACGATGGTTGGTGGGGAAATACTTCAGGCTATAAACAGCATTTGATGTTTGCGTCTTTACGCGCTATTGAAACACGAAGAAGTATTGCCCGCTCAGCAAACACAGGCATATCGTGTTTTGTTAATCAACGAGGCGATATTTTAAACAAAACCGATTATTGGGTGCGCGATGCTCGAAAAGAAACCCTAAACGCCAACAATACCCTTACTTTTTATGTGCGCTATGGCGATTATATTGGCCGATTATCTGCCTTTGTTGCAGTGTTATTCTTACTTATAAGCATTTCTATGAAACTAAGAATGCGCGGAAAAACACCTTTCTAGCATCGAGATATAAAATGGCCTAACAACAATTATTTGTACTTTTGCAAACTAAATTTTTTAGCATGTTTGAGAATAGACAAAAGCGTACAGAACTTTCAGAATTAGGTGAATTCCGATTGATAGATCGACTTACAAAAAGTGTGGCGACCAGACAAAAATCAACGGTATTAGGAATTGGCGATGATGCTGCAATTTTAAATTTCAAAAAAAATCAAGTTTTACTTTCTACGGATTTATTGATTGAAGGTGTTCATTTCGATATGAGCTATATGCCTCTTAAACACTTAGGTTATAAGGCTATAATGGTAAACCTTTCGGATATTGCTGCAATGAATGCTTTGCCTACTCAGATAACGGTTGGGCTTGCGGTTTCAAATCGCTATTCTGTTGAAGCGCTCGAAGAAATTTATGCCGGGATGTTGCTTGCTTGCGAAAAATATAATGTTGATTTGGTTGGTGGCGATACAACATCAAGTACGAGTGGCTTAATAATTGCCATAACGGTATTGGGCGAAGCGCCTCAAAAAAATATTGTAAAACGAAGTACCGCCAAAAGTGGTGATTTAATTGTGGTAAGTGGCGACTTAGGTGCCGCATATGCCGGTTTACTTTTGCTTAAGAGAGAAAAAGAAGTCTTTGAAAAAGATCCGAGTATTCAACCTGATTTAGAAGGATATACCTATGTTTTAGAGCGTCAACTGCGTCCTGAAGCACGCGTAGATATGGTCGAGCGATTTGCCGATCTAAATTTAAACCCCACTTCTATGATTGATATTTCCGACGGTTTGGCCTCTGAAATTATTCATTTATGCGAAGAATCTACATTGGGCTGTCAAATTTATGAAGAAAAAATTCCAATCGACCCTCAAACGGTTACTGTTGCCGAAACTTTTAATATGCATCCGGTAACTTGCGCTTTAAATGGCGGTGAAGATTATGAACTTTTATTTACCGTAAGTCAAAGTGATTTTGAAAAAATTAACGGTCAAGCCGGATTTCATATTATCGGCTATATGACGGATACCGTAAGCAGCAAAAATCTGATTTCGACTTCAGGAGAAGCAATTCCGATAACTGCCCAAGGTTGGGATGGACTAAAAAATAAGGAAACAACACGCGAAACTTAGGCTTTTATTTTAAACTCATGTTCTGAAATGAGCCCACGACAAGATATCATCGATCAACTGAAGCTTCAGATAAAAAGCTTACCTCAATCACCGGGTGTTTATCAGTATTTTGATGTGGACAATAAAATTATCTATGTTGGGAAAGCCAAGAACTTAAAAAAAAGAGTCGCATCCTATTTTAATAAAGAAAACAGCGCGAGTGGAAAATTGCATGTATTGGTTTCTAAAATCAACCGAATCGAATTTATGGTTGTTGATACAGAACTGGATGCCCTGCTACTCGAAAACAACCTGATTAAAAAGTATCAGCCTAGATATAATATTCTACTCAAAGACGACAAGACTTTTCCTTGGATTTGTATAAAAAAAGAGCCTTTTCCCCGCATTTTTCCAACCCGACATTTACTAAATGACGGCAGCGAATATTTCGGCCCTTACGCATCTGTTAAGATGATGAATACGGTTTTGGAACTGGTTCGTCAACTCTATCCTATGCGCTCGTGTAAGCTCCCTCTAAATAAAGAAAATATTGCTTTAGGAAAATTTAAAGTCTGTCTCGATTATCATATAGGAAAATGTCTTGGACCCTGTATTGGCGCGCAAAGCGAAGCCGAATATCTCGAAGGTATTCAGGAGATTAGAAATATTATTAAAGGCGATATTGTTAGTTTAATTGCGAGCCTGAAGGAGCGCATGATGGGCTATGCTAAAGATTTGAAATTCGAAAAAGCGCAATTAGTAAAAGAAAAAATTGATACTTTAACTTTATTCAGGAGGAAATCGCTGGTTGTTAATCCTAAAATTCACAATGTGGATGTGTTTTCATTCGTAATCGAAAAAGATGCTGCTTTTGTCAATTTTTTAAAAGTGATTAATGGTGCCATTGTTCAAACACACACGGTGGAGTTAAAGAAAAAATTAGACGAAACCAAGGAACAACTTCTGGAGCTGGCTATGGCCGAACTTTATTCTCGCTTTGGAAATTATGCCAAAGAAATTATTCTGCCTTTTAAAATTGGACTTGCTTTTCCGGCATCAAAAATTACGATTCCCCAAAAGGGAGATAAAAAACAACTGCTCGATTTATCGACCAGAAACGCACGTTTTTATCAGTTAGAGCGTCAAAAAAGAAAAGATTTGGTTGATCCAAACCGCCATAGCAGTCGTATCTTAAAACAGCTAAAAGAAGATCTTAGCATGAATGTAATTCCTGAACACATTGAATGTTTTGACAACTCTAATTTTCAGGGTGATTATCCGGTTGCCGCCATGGTTCTTTTTAAAAATGCCAAACCTTATAAAAAAGGCTACCGCCACTATAATATAAAAACGGTGCTTGGGCCTGATGATTTTCATTCGATGGAAGAAATCATTTTTCGTCGCTATAAACGATTACTCGAAGAAAAAGCCTCATTGCCTCAATTAATTATTGTTGATGGAGGGAAAGGACAATTGAGTGCTGCGGTTCGAAGTTTAGAGAAACTCGATTTGCGTGGTAAAATCAGTATTATAGGCATTGCAAAAAAGCTGGAAGAAATTTATTTCCCAAACGATAGTCTTCCCTTATACATCAATAAAAAATCAGAAAGCTTAAAACTTATTCAGCAAATGCGCGATGAAGCCCATCGTTTCGGAATTACGCATCACCGAAATAAGCGCGATAAAGGAACGCTCAAAACAGAACTTACCGAAATTAAAGGAATAGGAAAACAAACAGCCGATTTAATGCTTCAAAAATTCGGCTCTGTAAAAAGGATTAAAAAAACGGATAAAGCAGCATTAAGTGCGGTTTTGGGGCCGGCCAAAGCCGAAATTATATTTGCGTTTTTTCATCCGAAAGACGCCTAAGTCCATCCCTATTTTATTGAAGTGTAAATCTAATCGGCATCCGGTATTGTACACGAACCGGTTTTCCCCTTTGCTTTCCCGGGCTCCACTGAGGCATCATTTTAATTACCCGTATAGCTTCTTCGTCGCAGCCGCCGCCAATCCCGCGAAGAATCTGAACATCGGTAACTCTTCCGTCGCGTTCAACTACAAAAGTAACAAAGACTCTGCCACTAATTCCGCTTTCCTTTGCAATTCGTGGATATTCAATGTTTTCGCCAATAAATTTATACATGGCAACTTCACCACCAGGATATTCGGGCATATCTTCAACAATCAGAAATATTTGCTTTTCTTCAATTTCTTCCTCTTCTTGTTCCACAACAAATTTGTATTCTTCTATGGCTAAATCTTCCGCAAAATCGATATCTATTTCAATATCATCTTCAACCAAAACATCATTATCCACCACATTGATCAAAGTAATTTGAGGCGGTGGCTGTGCGGGTGGTGGTTTTACTTTTTGCTCGGTGATAGGAATAATTTCTTCTTGCGTATCCTCGATTGTCTTTTCAACGATGGCATATTCTACTTTATCATACGATTTATATTCAAATGCAAAAAAAAGTAAGGTAAGCGTTAGCACAAAACCAATTTCCAGAAAAATAAAGCGTTTATTTTCCAAATCAGCCTTTACTGTTTTTTTCGCTTCCATAATCGAAATGTTTTGGACGCCAAAAATGCAATCAACAGTACTAAGCTACTAAAAATAAGGACACAAGTCAATAATTTGACAAAATATTTAAGCGCTTTTTCTTTCTTTTTTCATGGATATTATTTGAAGTAAAATGAGTTTAATATAACTTTGGGTGTCCGATGCTCGTAGGCTACAAAAACAGTCAAAGCAGAAAAATAAAAGCATAAAAAAACCCCGTAATTGCGAGGTTTAATCTTTTTATTGTAGTGTAAACTTAATTGGCATTCGGTACTGAACACGAACCGGTTTTCCGCGCTGTTTTCCAGGCGTCCATTTAGGCATCATCTTAATAACGCGAATAGCTTCTTCGTCGCAACCACCGCCAATACCACGAAGGATTTGGACATCAGTTACACTTCCGTCGCGTTCAACAACAAAAGTTACAAATACACGGCCACTAATTCCACTTTCTTTAGCCATACGTGGATACTCAATATTTTTTCCAATGAATTTATACATAGCAGCCTCTCCACCGGGAAATTCGGGCATATTCTCTACGACTAAGAAAATATGTTGCTCTTCAATTTCCTCTTCTTCCTGAACAAATTGGAATTCGTCCATAGCCACATCCTCATCAAAATCAATATCGATTTCAATATCGTCCTCAACTTCCACATCATCTTCTACAACATTAATGATTGTAACTGATGGAGGAGGTTTTGGTGGGGGTGGTTTCACTTTCTGCTCTGTAATTGGAATAATTTCTTCTTGCACATCATCTACGGCGCGCTCGATATTGGTATACTCAACTTTATCATACGATTTGTATTCAAAAGCAGAAAACACCAAAGCCAAAGCAAGAATAAAACCAATTTCCAAGAACACTGTTCTTTTGGTTTCCAAATTTGCTTTGTCGGATTTTCTTTGTTCCATAATCTTATTTTTTTCCGGCTACTAAACTATAATTTTCAGCCGCTAAATTATTAATAAATTGCATATGCAGCAATGTATGGACTAAAAAAACTATTTTAACCCAAACAAAACAGCATTAACCTTCGACCATATTCTTATAATCTTCACTACTCAACAAAGAATCGATCTCTGAATTATCACTAACTTTAACCTTAACAATCCATCCTTTTCCATAAGGATCCTGATTAATCAGTTCTGGAGTTGCTTCAAGCTCTTCATTGAATTCAATCACTTCTCCGGAAATGGGCATAAATAAATCGGAAACCGTTTTTACTGCTTCAATAGTACCAAAAACCTCTTCTTTATCCAGGGTTTCGCCAACTGTTTCAACTTCAACAAAAACAATATCACCTAATTCGCCTTGTGCAAAATCAGTAATTCCAATTGTAGCTTCATCGCCTTCAATCAAAATCCATTCGTGATCTTTTGTGTACTTTAAATTATCTTGAATATTCATGTCTATTAATTATAAATCAGCTTATTTTGTTGTTTTTTCTTAATCAATTTTGCAATGCACAAACAATTTGCAATAATATTAATATTTTTTGACTTTTTAAGCTTTCAAACCAAAGATAAATTCCTTCTAAATAATGAATAATATCATCGCAAACGCTTCATATACACACAAAAAACATACCAAGCTTACTGCTTCTTTTTATTTAAACTAAAAATCACAAAAACTGCGTTTCGAAATTTATCCATATTTGTCGTTTTAATTGTTCCATAGATATTTCTAATTGCCTTAAAGCCAAGCAGTAAATTTCTTGAATAGATAGTTCGGCAGTATCTGTTTCAAGAAATAAACGGTGTGGTGCAATGCCCGAAATCGCTTTTGATGCTTTAGAATTTTGATTTTTGAGTTGAGAGCCAAAAGAAATATGAAAGCCTAAATCGAGCAGTTGTTTTGCTAATTTAGGGCTCCCATTAAATCCATGGATTATCCAGACTTGATTATTTTTTGA
>JAFGHU010000112.1 GCA_016929955.1 Bacteroidales bacterium
ACAGCTTCGGCTCCTTTATCAAAATAATCAGTTGTATTAATTTCTGTTGGAACAGTAGTTTCTATTAAAGAAATCGCTTTTCCTAAATCTAAGAATCCATTAATACCGATATAAAAATTTTGGTTGATAAACTTAAATTTGACTGCTTTTAAACGTGCCTCGAAATTTCCGTAAGCAATCCCGTCGCCAACCACGCGATTACGCAATACTCCACGGATACTCTTGCTTCCGCCCAACCCTTCGGAGAAGGCTGATCTGTTTGCTGTAATCACCATCAAATTCTGAGCATACCAAGGTGTTTCTCCTGAAATAGTGGTTTGATAACCAACGCGATAAGCAAAAGTTAAGCGGTTTTTAACCGCCGTAAAATACTGGCGATGTGTAATGTAAAACTTTAAGAAATCGTTTTCGCTTGAAGATAAAAAGCTGGGTGAATAGAAAAATCCTGCTTCTGTCCAGATTCCCTGGTTTGGATTGGCACGATTATCGCGAGAATCGTAAGTTAATCCAGCTTTTAAACTAACTAAAGTACCACCTTCAGCTTCAGCAGCGGGAATTAATCCCCAATCGACATAATTTTCGTAAAGTCCTGGTGTTTCATCCAAACTAGGCAGATAATCGGGATCATTAGGATCTACGCCTTCGTTGTATTTAGCAATATCAACAGAACCAATGGTAAAATCGTAGTAGCCAATTCCGGCCGACCATTGCAATTTGCCCATGCCCATATCGCCAACAAAATCGGCTGTTGTGCGGAATAAATTACGTTTGTGCTTGTACATCATTCTGCTTTGATAATCAGGAGAATCCTGATCTTCCCAACCGGCATTATATACAGACTCGTAGCCATTAAAACCATAAAAGGCAGAAACGTCATCGGGCAAATAGCCCAAATCAAAATTTAGACGCACACCTTCAATGAGTTGATCGCCCTCATAAGCGAAACGAAAAATACTTCCTCCTTTGGTAAATTTAGAGGCTTCCACATAAAACATATGGTCGAATTCGGGGTAGCGACTTCCATCACCATAATTGTAGATACTGGATAAGGCACCGTATTGAAATCCCATATCACTATCGAAAGAAACAACAGGCAAAGCGCCTACGTTCCAACCGGTTTTTATTTCTTCGGTTTTTTCTTTCTTTTCTTCTTGTGCGAATGCATTTACCGAAAATGCCAGAAAAAGCACGAGAATAAGCATGCTAGAAACTTTTTTCATGTTTTAGGTTTTTTAATTTATTTCAGTTTAGTATTGTTTTTATGTCGTTCGCTATCGCGAAGGGTTTTCTTTTCCATGTTTTTTTGAAAAGCACTTGTTAAATCAACGCCTGTTTGATTCGCCAAACAGACCAGCACAAAAAGAACATCAGCCATTTCGTCGGCTAAATTGGCTTTTTTATCGCTCTCTTTAAACGATTGTTCACCATATGTTCGACTAATAATTCGTGCAAGTTCGCCTACTTCCTCTGTTAAAATAGCCATATTTGTCAGCTCGCTAAAGTAGCGAACCCCAACACTTTTAATCCACTGATCAACGGTCTCTTGCGCTTTTTCTAAAGTAATCTCCACTGCATTAAGTTTTAACGAAAGTAAAACATTCAATCAATTATTCCAAAAAAATCTAGCTTTAGCCTCAAATACACAAATCGGTAGCCGATTTAAGGCAGGGTAAAAATGCAAAAAAATGAAAGATTCTTTGTAATATTTAAATAGATACATATAATATTTCCTAATTTTGTGCGCTTAAAAATAGAAAATATGCGAGTTGTATCCGTAAATATATCCGAAAAAAAAGGCACAATAAAAATTCCGGTCGATTTTATTGAATTAACAGAAACCGGTGTAGCAAATGACGCTCATGCCGGAAAATGGCATCGACAAGTTAGTTTATTGGCTAAAGAAAGCAACGAAAAATTTGCCTTGGCTGCTAAACGCGAAGTGGCTTATGGCGAATTTGCTGAAAACATCACCACCGAAGGTTTGGTATTATACAAAACCACACCGGGCGATCGATTGATTATTGGCGAAACGGAGCTCGAAATTACGCAAATCGGCAAAAAATGCCACGGCGATAATTGCGCCATATTTCGCGAAGTTGGTTCCTGTGTGATGCCCAAAGAAGGTATTTTTGCCAAAGTAATAAAAGGAGGTACTATTCAGGCAGGCGACGAAATGATTTATATCCCGCAAAGTGCCTAAATCAACTTTTGTCGACTATATTTTCTTATTTTTGCATGCTGAAATCAGAATCAGTTATACTATGGAATTAAAAATTATTTCCGTCAGTTTAGCCGCTGAAAGGGGACGAAAATACCATGCAGATAAAATAGAACTGGCTAAATCAGGCGTGATTGGCGATGTGCATGCCAACACTTCGCGTCCGGTAAGCATGATCGACCAATCGCATATCGATACGTTTAAAAAAATAACCTCGAGCAGATCCACTGAAACCGGCGAGTTTGCCGAAAATATTCGGGTGGAAGGCTTAAACGACACTAAAGTCAAAGCTTTTGATCGCTTTGTTCATAACGATTTGATCTTGGAAGTCAGTCAGGTTGGAAAACCCTTTCACTCCTCATTTCGCGAAATAGGTCATTATGTAATGCCTCGGGTGGGTATTTTTATGCGTGTTTTAGGCCAAGGAACTTTGCAGGCAGGAGATCGGCTAAACTATATCCCAAAAGTATTTAAAGCAAAAGTAGTTACTTTGAGCGATCGTGCCAGCAAAGGCATTTACGAAGATGTCAGTGGCAAGCTAATTGGCGAAATGCTAACTAAATATTTCGATAAACTGGGATGGGAATTAGCCATCGATAAAAAAATTATTCCGGATAGTCGGGAGCAATTACAAGCCGAAATATCGCATGCAACGCAAAACAACTACGATATCATTTTTACAACGGGCGGAACGGGAATAGGCTCACGCGATATTACACTATCGGTTGTAAAACCGCTTTTGGATCACGAAATTCCGGGAATTATGGAGCATATTCGAATGAAATACGGCAGTTTAAAACCCAATGCTTTACTCAGCGGAGGAGTTGCGGGTACAATAGGATCGGCACTTATTTATACACTTCCCGGAAGCGCAAAGGCTGTCGCAGAGTATATGCAGGAAATTACTACCACTTTGCAGCATCTTATTTTTATGAAGGCAGATATGGATGTCCATTAATGGATAAAACCTGTTAAAAAGACAAAAAATTATCGGTTAAAAAGTCCGAATTGAACTTTTTGGCTTTTTATTTGTTTCTAAAGTCAATAAATAGCAGCTAAATGTCTATTTTACTTATTTTTGCATAAATTATTAACTCAAATTAGTGAATGAGAAATAAAACAGAAGAAGTTTCAGCGGAAAAGCTTGCTGAAACCATTATTTTTGGAATACTAGAAAAAAAAGGATTAGAAATAACAAAGATTGACTTTTCTGAAATGCCTAATGCAATTAGTAAGTACTTTATTGTTTGCCACGGAAGCTCTTCCTCACAAGTGGATGCAATTGCAGATAGTATAGCAGAACAAACGTATAAACAGCTAGGCGAAAAACCTGCTTTTACTGAAGGAAGAGAAAATAAAGAGTGGATTTTGGTCGATTTTATTGATGTCGTTGTTCATATTTTTCAAGAATCGACACGACGATTTTACAATATTGAAGGCCTTTGGGCTGATGCCAAAATTCAGACAATTCAGAACTAAGTAGCTACAAACTTATAAGGAATAAGACAGAATGACAGAACAAAAAGACAATAAGCAAAACACGGAGAAAAAATCGAATGCTCAAAATACGAATCCTATAAAACCAAAAGGAAAATTTAATTTTTATTGGATTTATGGAGCATTGGCCGTTCTATTTCTTGGTTTGCAATTTTTAGGAGGATCAGATTCTTCAAAAGAAACAAATTGGGGGCAGCTTAAAACCATGTTGCAAGATGGCGCAGTTGAAAAACTTACCCTTGTGAACAAGGAGATAGCCGAAATATATATCAAAAAAGACAAGCTTGACGAATATGTGGGTAAAGATGCCGAAAAATCGAACAGCACCAATTTTGGCGCTCCAAGCCCCGATTTTTATTATCAGATTGGTTCGATAGAAACCTTTGAACAACGTGTTCAAGAAGCACAGCAGGATGTAAAAGATCCTGTGTATATCACCAACGAAACGCGACAAGATTGGGGAAAAGATATTTTTGGATGGGTATTTCCCATAGTCTTGCTTATTGGCGTTTGGTTCTTTATTATGCGTATGATGAATAAAGGCGGCGCCGGAGGAGGTCAGATTTTTAATATTGGCAAATCAAAGGCGCAATTGTTCGACAAAGAATCAGCCGTAAGCGTAAATTTTAAAGATGTTGCCGGACTGCAAGAAGCAAAAGTGGAAGTAATGGAAATCGTCGACTTTTTAAAAAGCCCAAAGAAATACACCGATTTAGGTGGAAAAATTCCTAAAGGTGCATTGTTGGTCGGCCCTCCGGGTACCGGAAAAACCTTATTGGCTAAAGCCGTTGCCGGTGAAGCAAAAGTACCTTTCTTTTCACTTTCAGGTTCCGATTTTGTTGAGATGTTTGTTGGTGTAGGGGCATCGCGTGTTCGCGATTTATTTAAGCAAGCCAAAGAAAAAGCACCTTGTATCATTTTTATTGATGAGATCGATGCCATAGGACGTGCGCGCGGAAGAAATGCGATGACAGGCGGAAACGACGAACGTGAAAATACATTGAATCAGCTACTTACTGAGATGGATGGCTTTGGCAGTAATGCCGGAGTGATCATTTTAGCAGCCACTAACCGTGCCGATATCCTAGATACTGCTTTGCTACGTGCAGGTCGATTTGATCGCCAAATTCATGTCGAACTTCCTGATTTAACAGAAAGACAAGCCATTTTTGAAGTGCATATGAAACCGCTTACTATTAGTAAAGAGGTAGATTCGGTATTGCTTTCAAAACAAACACCCGGTTTTTCGGGTGCGGATATTGCCAATGTGTGTAACGAATCGGCCTTGATTGCTGCCCGTCAGAACAAAAAGGAAATTGGGAAACAAGATTTTTACGATGCCATCGACCGTATTATTGGCGGATTGGAAAAGCGGAATAAAATCATTTCTAAACACGAAAAAGAAGTTATTGCGTATCACGAATCGGGTCATGCCAGCGTTAGTTGGCTGCTCGAGCATGCGCATCCTTTGGTAAAAGTAACGATTGTCCCTCGTGGAAAAGCCTTGGGCGCTGCCTGGTATTTGCCTGAAGAAAGACAAATAACAACCTACGAACAAATGTTCGACGAAATGGTGGCTACATTGGGTGGCAGAGCGGCCGAACAGGTGATTTTTAATAAAGTTTCAACCGGTGCCTTAAACGATTTGGAAAAGGTAACGCGACAAGCATTTAATATGGTTGCTTATTTTGGATTAAATGATAAGATTGGAAATATCTCGTATTACGATTCAACGGGACAACAAGAATATCAATTCAATAAACCGTTTAGCGAAAAAACAGCAGAAACGATTGATAGCGAAGTTAAATTATTGGCCGAAAAAGCCTATGCTAAAGCCGTAGAAATTCTTACAGAAAACGAAGTCGGATTGCGTAAATTGGCGCAAGTTTTAATCGAAAAAGAGGTTATTTTCCGCGAGGATCTTGTGGCTGTCTTTGGCGAGCGCCCCTGGGACGAAGGCAAAGAACATATCAGTTTGCAAAGAGAAAATGGTAATATAAAAGCCGTTGAAGCAGAAAAAGAGGTGAAAGCTTTAGGCGAAGCCGAAACCACAAAACCAAAAGCAACAAAAAAGAAAACGGTTAAAAAAGTAAAAAAAGAAGAAGAGACATCGGCTGAAGAAAAGGAATAAATAAGAATAAGGCGCTATGGACGAAACTACTTCACGCGAAAAAGTTTTAAAAAGTATTCGGAATGCTTTATTGAGTAAAACACCCAATCCGAATGCGAATGTCGATTTAGAAGCGAAATTTTATGCGGAACTCGACGAGTCGCTTGCCTTGAATTTTGCTCAGGAGTTTACAAACCTGGGGGGTAAATTTATTTATTGCGAAGATGAAGAAGACTTAAGAACCATTCTTAAATCCTTTGCTGCTCAGGAAGAAATTCAGCCTTTATTTTGTAACGAACCCTTACTAAAAGAAATACTCCGGCAAGTTGAAATTCCCTTTTCGGATAAACCTGAAGATTTTAAGAATTTGCATAGTGCAATTACGAGTTGTGAGTTTTTAATTGCCCGTTTTGGATCGGTAATGGTTTCCTCAGGCTTGTCTTCCGGAAGAAGATTAAATTTTTATCCTGAAAAACATATAGTTGTTGCTTATGCCTCGCAATTGGTTCCGGAAACCAAAGATGCACTAATTGGTATGCGCGAAAAATACAATGGACACCTGCCCAGTATGATTACGCAAATTAGTGGGGCAAGTAGAACCGCTGATATTGAAAAAACTTTAGTGATGGGGATGCATGGGCCTAAAGAAATTTATGTTTTCTTTGTAGACGACATCATTGAATAAACCATTATGCTAAAAACACTATTCGTTCGTGCGCTTTCGGGTGCCGTATTCGCATTTCTGATGCTGGGTTCTATTTTTTGGCATCCTTATGCTTTGGCTGCCTTATTATTTTTGTTAACAGGATTGGGATTGCACGAATTTTATCGCTTATTTGCCGATACCGGATTCCTCAGAAAAAACAATACTGGTGTTTTTTTAGGGCTTGTCGTATATAGCCTTTTAACCGCATTTGCGTTTTCCTGGCTAAATAGTATAGCCGTTTTACTTATTTTGCCGCTTTTCTTTCTACTTTTTATCGTCGAATTGTATCAAAAATCGGAGCGTCCTTTTCAACAGATTGCACTTCAATTGCTTGGTATTATTTATGTGGCCATTCCATTTGGACTCTATCATTTTATAAACGTATATCCGGTAGGAACTATTGATCATTTTCAACCCTGGATTCTGGTGGGGATTTTTCTTTTGATATGGAGTAATGATACCTTTGCCTATCTTTTTGGAAGCACCCTGGGGAAACATCGCTTGTTTGAGCGGATTTCGCCTAAAAAATCCTGGGAGGGAACAATTGGTGGAGGACTGTCTACCTTTGGAATTGCCTGGATTTTGGGTAGCTATACGCAAACGCTTACGCCAGGAACCTGGGTTATACTTGCCGCTATAATTGTACCTACTGCTATTTTTGGCGATTTGGTGGAATCCATGTTAAAACGCAGTTTAAATGTAAAAGACAGTGGTTCAATTATGCCGGGTCACGGTGGTGTACTAGACCGTTTTGACGCCGCTAATTTTGCCTTGCCCTTTATTGTTTTTTTTCTATATTTGCTCGCATAGAATAAAAGCAAAATAAAGCTTGCTATCAGTTTTACTTTCTTTATAAATAATTAATAATGAGATAGCAACGTGTATAGTATCGTATTTTAAATATTTATCATGAAACTTCATAAAGAAGGTTTTGTTACTATAATAGTAGCGTTTATTGTGCTTTTAGGGCTGGCTGCCATACTCCTTTATATTGCTCCCTCATTGTTGTGGTTAAGAGTAATTATTAGTATGCTTGCTCTTTTTATGTATTTTCGAATTGTCTTTTTCTTTCGCGTACCCAAACGTAAATTTGATATTGTCGACGGCGCTGTTTTATCTTCAGCAGATGGCGAAATTGTTGCCATAGAAGAGGTTTTCGAAGAAGAATTTTTAAAACAAAAATGCATTCAGGTTTCTGTTTTTATGTCGCCTAGCAATGTGCATATCAACTGGATGCCTGTTACCGGAAAAATTGCCTATTTTAAATACCATCCGGGCAAACATTTTGTAGCCTGGCATCCTAAATCGTCAACCTTAAACGAGCGAACGAGTATTGGTGTTCGCTTGGCAAATGGCTCTTCTATTCTTGTCCGTCAAATTGCGGGTGCTATGGCGCGAAGAATAGTATGTTATGCCCAAGAAGGCAAAACAATGAAGCAAACCGAAGAAATTGGTTTTATTAAATTTGGCTCTCGTGTGGATTTGTTTTTACCTCTGGGAACACAAGTTCAGGTTAAATTAAAAGATTTGGTTGTAGGTGGCCAAACGACTATTGCTACGCTCTCCTAATCCTTCGGTATAGCTTTCTTTTATTTCTTTAATCTTATTTTATATCTAATCGATATATTTTTATTCGATAAGGGAAAATTTTGTTAATTTTACGCTTTAAACCTGAAAAAACTAAATAATGAATAAAACGCTTCTAATATTTTGGCCGGAAGGCGGCAATGTAGAACAAGCCACTCAATTAATTGCCAAAGCATATAACGAAATTGACATAATGCCCGTAACTAAAGTTACTGGGGAAACCTTAGCAAATTACGACCGTTTTATTGTGGGCGGTTCAACCTTAGGTGCTGAAACCTGGGAAGGAACACATAGCGATAGTCCGTGGAATGCATTCTTATCCACAGTTAAAAACCACGATTTTTCGAGTAAAAAAGTCGCGCTTTTTGGTTTAGGCGATCAAGTTTTATGGCCTGCAAATTTTGTTGATGGCTTAGGAACACTTTATAGTAGTTTCCTTGCCGCAAAAGCGCAGTTGATTGGTAAATGGCCAACAGAAGGTTATGATTTTACGGATTCCTTAGCGGTGGAAGGCGATCATTTTGTTGGATTGGCACTCGACCTGGATCAGCAAGACGAACTTACCGAAGAGAGAATACAAGCTTGGGTAAAACAGATTAAAAAAGAGTTTTAATCTCACTTTTTATAATTTATGTCTGAGTGTGATTTCATGCTCAGACTTTTTTATACCCCAATGCTTCGTTTTATAATGGTTTAAACATCAGAGATGACAAAACTATCACCTATTAAAAATATTATTTTCGATTTTGGTGGCGTTATTTACGATATCGATCATCAGCGATCTAAAGACGCTTTTATCCGCCTGGGCTTAAACGATTTTGATAAACTATATGCTCATACGGTTCAAACAAAATTGTTCGAAGACTTTGAAACCGGAAAAATTACACCCAACGCCTTTCGCAGCTCAATAGCCGGACAGGTTTCGGAAAAGCTTAGCTACGCAGAAATAGACGCCGCCTGGAATGCTTTACTATTGGGATTTAAAAAAGAGCGTCTGGATTTGCTACTGGAAATTAAAAAACATTATCGCCTTTACTTATTGAGCAATACCAATCAGATCCACTACAAAAGCTATATGAATGAGCTTAAAATGCAAAACCGATATGAGCTGTTTCATAAGCTTTTCGAGCGGCTGTATTTTTCGCATCAAGTAGGATTACGAAAACCGGATGCAAAAATTTTTGAATTCGTATTGCACGATAGTCAACTTCGCGCGGAAGAAACTCTTTTTATCGATGATTTTGATGTAAACATCGCGGCAGCAAAACAATGCGGATTGCAAAGCCTTTACTTAAAACCCGGGCAAACCTTGCTTGATTTGTTCAGTACCGATGGTATTTTAAGTCGTTTTTAGGCTTTTTGCTTTAGGCGATTTCTTTTCTTCTGCCAGAATACGGTAGATCGTCGATTTTCCAATGTCTAAACGTTCGGCAACGGTAGGAATATCGTTATGGTATTTTTCGAGGAATATTTTTACGATTTGTAAATCGTATTCTTTTAAGGTCAACTCCTTTAAAAACAAGTCGTGCATACCGTCAACCGAATTAAAATTAATGTCTGTTGGTTGAATGATATCATTATTAGACAAAACCATAGCCAATTCGATAATCGCTTGCAATTCGCGGATATTTCCGGGGAAATGATACTCGTTTAATCTCTGAATGGCCGCTAAACTTAACTCTTTAACAGGCATATCGTTTTCCTCGGCAAAATTTTGAATAAAATGCTGAGCCAAAATGGTAATATCGTTTCCGCGATCGCGCAGTGGCGGAAGGAAAATGGGCAATCCCAATAAACGGTAATATAAATCCTCTCTAAAATTGCCTTTTTTAACTTCTTGCGCTAAATTTTTGTGTGTGGCAATAATAATTCTACAATCCACTTTTTGCGTCTTATTGCTTCCCAGACGACTAAACTCACCATCCTGAAGCACACGTAATAGTTTGGTTTGCATATTTAAAGTCATATCGCCAATTTCATCCAGAAATAAGGTGCCTTTATGTGCCTCTTCAAATTTCCCGCTTTTGTTCTGATTGGCTCCTGTAAAAGCTCCTTTTTCGTAACCAAATAGTTCGCTTTCTATTAAATCCTTGGGTATGGCAGACACGTTTATGGCCACAAAGGCTTGTTTTCTTCGCGTCGAATTATAATGGATAGATTTGGCCACAAGTTCTTTTCCGGTACCCGTTTCACCTGAAATGGAAATGGTAATATTGCTTCTTACGGCTTTTTCCATCAGCTCAAAAACATCCAATATAGGCTTGCTTTTTCCTTTGATCAGGTTGTCGAAGCGGTATTTTCTTCCGACTTCCTTTTCAAGTACATCTACCTTTCTTTCGAGTAAAACTTTTTCCCGAATATTGGCCATGATATTACGGAGCTTTTTAATCATATCGTCCGTTTTGACTAAATAATCGTAAGCGCCTTCTTTTAAAAGATTAATGGCCGTGAGCACATCTTTCTGACCGGAAACGATGAGGACAGGGAGCTTGGGTTTAAAATCGAGTATCTTTTTTAAAATGTCTGATCCGGTTGAATCGGGCAATAAATAATCGAGCGTAACCGCATCGGGGCATTCCTCTCTAAAATGTTTTAAAAAGGAATCGCCATCGTAAAAAGTAGAAACTTCGAAATCGGGATTTAACTCCAATTCGTACGACATCCTTCTGGCCAGGATTTTATCATCTTCAACAACAAATATTTTAAAGCTTCCCATAGGTTTAAAAATTTCTAAATTTGAGAAATTATCAAATAGCATTTTAGTCGTTCATATTCTGCAAGTTATCATGGTAATGCAAAAAAACGAATTACTAATTCTAAATATTAGAATATTTCTAATACGTAAATATACATGGAAAGGTTCGCATGATCACTAAAAAGTTTCACAAATACCTGTTAAAAGAATTTATCTTTTTTTTAGTCTTATGGATTCGCTATTTTTACAGGCTCTAATAGATAAAATTGTATGGCTCTTATAGAACGTTATTCTGCCCCAAAACAGCTTCTTATTCTACTGATTGTATTGCTTGCGTCCGTATTTATACTTACGCCCTTAGGCATTCTTATTGCTATTCCTTTTGTGGATGGCGATATTTTTGTCAAGTTACAGCAAATGAACTCAGCCGCATCGGAGCAGAATATCGCTTTGCTTAAATATTTTCAAATCGTTAGTCAGCTTTCTTTGTTTATCCTATCGAGTTTTATTTTTGCTTATTTGGTATCTAAAAAGCCCTGGTCTTATTTGGGTTTAGATAAACTGCCCGGCTTAAAACTTATAGTCATTGCCGTTGTTATAGGCTTGGTAAGTTCGCCTTTTTTAGATTGGGTGATGCACGTCAATTCGAATATCCATTTGCCCGCTTTCTTAGCGTCGCTCGAAAATTGGATGCGTCAGATGGAAGCGGAGGCAACGGAATTAACCAATCTGTTCTTGAGTGGAGATAGTGCAAGCTCTTTATTGGTAAATCTGCTTATGATGGCCTTATTGGCCGGTTTGGGCGAGGAATTGCTATTGAGAGGTATCGTACAGCCCTTGTTTATTCGCATTACTAGAAACGCACATTTAGGCATTTGGATTGCTGCTGCATTGTTTAGCTTTATGCATCTACAATTTCTTGGGTTTTTCCCTCGCTTATTGTTAGGCGCCTTATTTGGTTACTATTATTATTGGTCACGAAATTTGTGGATTCCCATTGCTGCGCATATTATCAATAATGGAATTATCGTTGTTTATAGCTTTTTCTATGGAACTGTGGATAGCGGATTACAAATTGGTGATTTAAATTCCGAAGAATCTCCTTCGTTTTTATTGATTGTTTTGAGCCTTTCATTAAGTATTGCCGGTTTGATGTTCTTTTACCGAGAGCGACCCAAATTTCAGCGCGAATAAGCTATTGCTTTTATTGATTTAGTGAGGGTTTCACTCTAGTGAAGCCCCTGTTTTCGGCAAGAAGACAGCCACGCTGAAATGAAAGTTAGTTTGCAGATGCGATATTTCGTCCCGTACAGGACGAGATTTACAGATTCAATACATTTTCTACCCACATTCAATCCCTACGGGATCTTATTTGGAATAGGCCTACTATCAGATCATGAATTATTCCCAGAATTCTATGGAGAAAGTGCGGAAGACAGGAACGATGACCTCATAGAAATTGAATAGATTTTGGAATAGATTGAAATAGTACAGTTAGACCTTTGCAAAACCCTGTTTTTTGTCATCTTGAATGCAGCGGAAGATCTCATATAATATTAATATACAGCATAATAAAATTCTTCACTTCGTTCAGAATGACAGCTAATTTTAGTTTTGCAAAGGTCTAACAGTGAGAGAATTGAACTTAAATGCAGCCTACATTGGTGATTTTTCTCCACGAAATGGCGTATAAAAAATAAAGGCATAAAAAAAAGCTACCCAAAACGGATAGCTTTTCATATCTATAAAATTGCTTTTATTTTACATCTTGTTCTTTCTGAACAGAGTAATTTACTTTAAAAGCGCCTACTCGGCGAAGTTTTTGCTTAATATCGTCGACAATACCCATTTTAGTATCGCGATCGACTTTTAAAGAAGTGGTAAGAAACTTACGATCTGCTTCGTCTCTTGCTTCACGTTCTTTGGCAATAAACTCAGGAATAGCATCAACAGAACCAAAAGCATCGTTGAGTTGTATACGTGTATTTGTTCCCAGTCTGTTCTGAACGGGTTCTCCAACATAAATAAAACTAACCAATGATTTTTTTTCTAATTTTTGCACTTCCGTTGCGGTTGGCGCCGATACTTTTACAAGCAATTCGGTTTCACGCATAACTGTTGTAACCATAAAGAAGAACAAGAGCATGAAAATAATATCAGGCAATGAAGCTGTTGAAATACCGGGAGTATCTTTTCCTCCCTTTTTTTTGAATCTTGACATTTTTTCTCCTTCTTTAATTATTTAACTCCAATTTCATCAGGTTCTGCTTCAGATACACGTGCAGGAATAGCTGTATTAATCGCTTTCTTCAGATCATCATCTAAATCATCGTAATGCTTGGCAAACTTTTTCATAGCGAGCTCGTCTTTAAGCTCTGTAAAAGCTTGCGCTAGTTTATCCTGAACAGAAATATACATTTTATATGAAGTACCACGACTGTTTTTCAGTGAGATAAGCGCTCTCGATCTGTAAACCTTGCCTAATAAAGGAATTTCTTCTTCATATACTTCCGGGAAATCTGGATTGTCAGGAATATGAGGAGTGATGAATTCTTTAACATCATCCTTCAAAGTGTTGATATCGCCAGGGCGATTATTTACGAGTAAACGATCGCTTTTGCTCACGAGTACATTCATCACATTCCTTGTTTTGAAATCCGGTGGTTTTACTGTTGGATCAGGTGGAGGTGGCAATACGCGACCAATACCTGTATCTACATCCATAGTTGTAGTTACCAGGAAGAAGATCAATAGCAAGAAAGCGATATCCGCCATCGAGCTTGCATTCAATTCGGGTGTTTTTGCCGCCATAATCTCTAAATTTTATTATTATTTAAAAAGGTTGGAAATACCGGCATAAATAATAGCCACTACTGCCGCTCCAAAAATAAAATATGTATAAATCAAACCTGCACCAACTAAAACAGATGTTTGCGCAGTAGTTTCCATTTTCTCAAGCTGAGCAGGAGTAAATGAATTATCTGATAAAGCATAGGCTACAAACCAAAGCGCTACCAAAAAGGCAACAACGATAAGTGATTTAACCGCGTCCTTAGGATTGGCTGCCATTTGAATTATAGGAAAGAGAATAGCGAATAGGGCAGATAATCCAAAGGCAATATAAGCCACCCAGAAATACCCGTCTAGAACAGTATCCGAAGGTGAATCTCCCTGATAAAAAACTGCGATTTGATAACCTGCAGCAATAACCATCAGGATAATTGATACACCTTTAAATATGTTTTTCATTAAATTATCCATATGAGTTATTATTTACCTGATTTATAATTTGAAAGAATATCTACGAATTCGATGGTGCTATCTTCCATATCGTTAACGATACTGTCGATTTTGGCTACCAAATAATTGTAGAAAATTTGTAAGATAATGGCAACGATAAGACCAAATACAGTTGTTAAAAGAGCTACTTGAATACCACTAGCAACAACAGTTGCGGAAATATTACCGGCAGCGGCGATATCAGCAAAAGCGCCAATCATACCAACTACTGTTCCCATGAAACCAAGCATAGGAGCAAGTGCAATAAATAAAGCGATCCAGGATAATCCTTTTTCTAAACGTCCCATCAATACACCACCAAAGGCAACAATTGATTTTTCAACTACATCTAAGCCGTCCTCATATTTGTGAAGACCTTGCCAAAAAATACTTGCAACAGGTCCTTTTGTGTTTTTACATACTTCTTTTGCAGCATCAACACCACCATTTTGCAAAGCAGTTTCTACTTTGTTTAATAATTTCTTTGTGTTTGTGGTAGAAAGATTCAAATAAATAATTCTTTCTACAGAAAGAGCTAAACCAAAGATTAATGCTAACAATACGATTCCCATAAATCCTGCATTACCAGCAATGAACTGTTCTTTCAGCACTTGGTGAAATCCTTTGTCAGCAGTAACTTCTTCTTCCAAAGTAGCAACTTCATCAGCAACAGCAAGTTCTACAGAATCAGACTCTGCTACAACCTCGTTAGTTCCTTCAGTTTGTACCTGAACATCTTCTTGAGCAATAACCATATTGGTAAAACCAAAAGATAATAATCCGGCCAATGTTAAAAAAGCAATTAGTTTTTTCATAATAATCCAATTTATTTACAAAACTTTAAATTTAATTTATTTTCATTTAGTTTAAAAAAAATGGCGGAGAAAGAGGGATTCGAACCCTCGGTACACTTTTGGCGTACACAC
>JAFGHU010000113.1 GCA_016929955.1 Bacteroidales bacterium
CTTTTTTATTTTAGGTTTTCGTGCAATCGAACTCAGGGTTCTACCGAAGGCACTCCTTTGGAGGAATCCCTGTCTCTCCGCTTTTTTCAATTCAAGTTTTCGTGCAATCGAACTCAGGGTTCTACCGAAGGTCCCGAAGGGATTCCTTTGGAAAATGCCTTCGGCAGAATCCCTGTCTCTCCGCTTTTTTTCTTGAGAGAATCATTAAGAAATTTAAAATTATATACGATCACTACATACTTTTTATCTCATTAACCAATTTTTGAAGAGTATCTTTGGCATTGCCAAATAACATGCGTGTTTTGTCATTGAAAAACAGGAAGTTTTCTATTCCGGCATATCCTTTTCCCATTCCGCGTTTCATTACAATAATATTTTTAGCTAAATGAGCATTAATAATGGGCATACCATAAATCGGACTGGAAGGATCATCGTTAGAAGCCGGATTTACCACATCGTTTGCACCTATCACAATAGCCACGTCTACATTCGCCATATCTGTATTAATATCATCCATTTCAAATAGTTTATCATAAGGAACGTCTGCTTCGGCAAGCAAAACATTCATATGACCCGGCATCCTACCGGCCACGGGATGTATAGCAAATTTTACTTCAACACCTTTTCCTTCAAGCAGCGTATCCAACTCATGAGCAATATGTTGGGCTTGGGCAACTGCCAATCCATATCCTGGAATTATTACGACTTTTTTAGAATAGCTGAGCAAAATGGCTGAATCAGTAAGTGTTATTTCTTTAATAGTCCCTTGCTCCAAATTACTTGCAGCACCACCGCCGCCAAAAGATCCTATAATTACATTTAATAGGGAACGATTCATGGCTTTACACATTAATGCGGTTAAAATCATTCCCGCTGCTCCTACTAAAATTCCACCTAAAATCATGGCCTCATTGCTGTATATAAATCCCGCCATCGCGGCAGCAATTCCTGTAAAAGAGTTTAATAATGAAATAACTACAGGCATATCAGCACCTCCGATAGGCAAAACAAACATGATTCCGTAAACAAGCGAAAGAGCGAGCAAAGTGTAAATAGCCCACGCCATTTCTGCAGGAAGATTCGATGATTGAATTATATAAACTCCCAATCCCAGCGTAACAATTAACAGAGCAAGATTAATATAGGTCATAAAGGGCTTCATAACATCGCCAACCTTGCCGTCGAGTTTTCCATAAGCAATCATACTGCCGCTAAAAGCTACCGCACCAATTATTAATCCGAGAACGGTAACCGTAAGCGAAGCAATATCTCCGGCGATTGCATTAGGATATTCCAAAAGGGCTACCAATGCAGAAGCTGCACCACCTGTGGCATTATATAGTGAAACCAATTGCGGCATTGCCGTCATTTTAACTTTCCGAGCAACATACCACCCAATAGCAGAGCCTACACCAATAGCCGCCATAATTATCCAAACATTTGTAAGTGGGATACCATCGCCACTAGCGTTTTTATGCAATAAGAGCGTAGTTATCATGGCTAAACCCATACCGGCAGCCGCCCACAAATTTCCTTTTCGAGCAGTTTGAGGATGTGATAATAGTTTTAAACCAATCACAAACAATAAAGCTGCCAGTAAATAACTTAATTCCAATATTGAGTCTCCAACAGTAAACCCTTTACCATTGATAATTCCAATAACTTTATCCATAATGGCTTATTTTTTTTTCTTTTTAAACATTTCAAGCATTCTGTCGGTAACGGCAAAACCGCCCACCACATTTAGTGTTCCAAATATGAGGGCAAGGAGACCTAAAATCAACTCTAGTGATAGTGTTGAAAGATCGGCATGACCAACCAAAATAATACCGCCGATAATGATTACGCCGCTTATTGCATTTGCACCCGACATTAATGGTGTATGGAGTACAGCCGGCACTTTTGAGATTACTTCGATGCCGAGAAAAACGGATAATGCAATGATAAAAATTGCTTCTTTATAGATGAAAAAATATTCTAATACTTGTTCCATAGCTTATTTATTTTCTAATCGTGATTTTACACGCTCGTTAAAAAGTTCTTTTTTGTGAGTAATGCAGGTACTCTTTACAATATCGTCCTCAAAATTGAGAACCAATTCCCCATTATCTCCTATAATCAACTTTAGGAAATTGATCACATTTTTGCCAAACATCCGACTTGCATCAATAGGCATCTGAGAGGGATAATTTGATTGTCCTATAATAGTAACACCCTGATGAACAACTGTTTCATTATTAACTGTAAGCTCACAATTACCTCCTGTTGAAGCAGCTAGATCGATGATTATCGACCCTGCTTTCATATTTTCAACCGCTGCTTTCGAGAGTAAAATTGGAGCTGTGCGTCCGGGAATTTGAGCAGTGCTGATAACAACATTTGCTTTTGCGGCAGTATCGTTTATTGCCTGTTGCTGCTTTTGCTTATATTCATCGGTTTGCTCTACTGCATAACCTCCTGCAGACTTATCTTCTGTAGCGCCTTCAACTTCAACAAATTTGGCTCCCAAACTTTCAACCTCTTCTTTTACAGCAGAGCGAACATCGAATACCGACACCTGAGCGCCTAATTTTCGAGCAGTGGCAACGGCCTGTAAACCTGCAACACCGGCGCCTAAAATCAATACATTAGCAGGACGAATGGTTCCTGCAGCTGTCATAAACATAGGGAAAAAAGTCGGTAGTTTTAATGCCGCTTCCAATACGGCCTTATAACCTGATACTGTAGCCATAGACGACAAAATATCCATAGACTGCGCACGCGAAGTGCGAGGAATCAGATCGAGACTGAAAGAAGTTAAACCCATTGTTTTAAAGGTTTTAACCAAATCGATATTTGATAGCGGGTTGAAAGCACTTATCCAAATATGATTTTGATTCAGTTTTTTTATATCCTCTTCTTCTGGAGCTTGAATTTGAAGAAGAACTTCGGCGTTTTTAAAAACCTCATCGCGAGGAAGTGCTTTTGCGCCGACAGCTAAATAATCGGCATCGGTTGACAGCGCTGTTTCACCTGCTCCTTTTTCAACGAGAACTTCAACTTTTAAATCGATAAGTGTTTTTACGCTTTCGGGTAATAATGCAATACGGTTTTCATCTCCGCATTCTTTTAATAGGCCTAAAATCATAAATTCTGAATATTATTTTTTGATAAAATTAATCAAATATTTGAGTACTTAAATATAAACGCCTGATTTCTTGCATTATTTAAATGATTTTATCGTTCGAGAGTGAAATTATTAAGAAAAAAAAACAGGATATTAACAAGGCTTCCTTTATAGAATTTACGTTCTCGCGTTATTTAACTATTAAAAATTTTTTTATATTTGGGTACATACAATACAGCGTATCATACCACAACAGAGAGAGCCAACTGTACTGCATATAGTTATGGGGAAAACATAGCATAAAAAAATTTTATACGTATATCATACATTTAAAAAAGCAGCGGATATCCCACTTTATTTATTGATAATAAGCATATTAAATAAGACATTGACAAGTAAATTGACCATTTAAATAAACAATTAGAAATGGAAATAAATAACGCTAAAAGAAAAAAACAATACGCCTTCCTCTATTTGTTAATTGGATTTATATCGCTCTTCTTTTTTAACGGGAAATGGATTTTGCCAATTGCCGCCTTTATCGCTCCCCTATTTCTAATTCGCTTTCTTCGGTTTCAAAAACCTATGAAAGGATTTTTGATTATTGTTCTCGCCGGCTGGTTATCCAATATTTTTGTCTGGAAGGGAATGATGCCCATGTCGGGATTTTTCTATTACCTCGTTACTTTGATGATGAGTGTTTTTACTTCCCTTTCCTTTTTATTAGACCGAATTTATACTCAAAAAATAAAAGGCCTGGTTTCTACACTCCTATTTCCTTCTGCATATGTGATAATGGATTTTATTACCATATTAACTGTCCCATCAGGATCATACGGCACTTTGGTTCATACCCAGTCGTCGTTGCCCTTATTACAACTCGTCTCAATTACCGGAATTTGGGGAGTCACCTTTCTGATTACCTGGACAGCATCAATTATAAATTGGCTTTGCGACCATGATTTTGAGAAGAAAAAAATCTATGCTGCGTTTTTAGGGTTTGGAATTCCTTTTCTTTTGGTAATACTATGGGGACAATATAGATTAGCGCATAGCGATGATACAGCAACAGTAAGAATTGCTTCAATCAATAGTACCAAAGAGGAAGCTCGTCATCGCATGACTATTGATTATGATACGCTGGTTGAAAAAGCAAACAACAGATTTTTGGAGAACTGTGCAACCGCAGCCTCATCAGGAGCGAAAATTGTTTTCGGGCGAGAAACAATTATCAGTTTGCCTAATGATAAAGAAAACGATTTTATTGAAAAAGCCAGGTCAATAGCGAAACAATATACCATTTACCTCGGTTTACCTATTCGTAGTACACCCCAACAATTTCCTGATAAGAATCCGGAAAATAAAATCACCTGGATATCTCCGGAAGGAGAACTATTATTTAGCTATCATAAGGCAAAACCCACATATCCTGGCGAATGCGATTTCGGAGATGGAATTATAAAGTATTTTGATTCGCCGTATGGTAGAATAGGCTCAGCCATTTGCTTCGATATGGATTTTCCATCCTTAATTTATCAAACCGGCAAAATGGATATTGATATTATGTTGGTGCCCGGAAGCGATTGGCAAGAAATTTCGCCCTACCATACTTTTGTGGCTTCTGTAAGAGGGATCGAAAATGGCTTTAATTTGGTTAGGTCGAGCTTTAAGGGCTTATCTGCATCATTTAATTATAAGGGCGAGCTCCTATCTTCTAATGATTATTTTAAAACAGATGAAATTATTCTATACTCCGATATACCTATAAAAGGACAAAAAACAGTCTATTCTGTTCTTGGAGATTATTTTGCCTGGCTTTGCATGCTTTTCTTTGTTATTATGACTATTGTGTATTTTAGAAAAAGTAAAATCACCGCGCGCGCTCGTTTATAACACGTGTTTATAACACAGATGGTTTTGCCCGCCCGCGCGCGTTTAGCTGCACTGAGCTCTCCCTCTTCCGACGGATCGCTTGTAAAGCCTGCTCAAATTCATCAGAACCCATTTTTTAATTGCAACCTAAA
>JAFGHU010000114.1 GCA_016929955.1 Bacteroidales bacterium
TGCAAGACTTAAAATAATTTTGAATGTATTTTTCATGATTTCTATTTTTTCTTATTTGATGAAGCAAATGTACATCGAGAAGCTCCTATCATCCTATTTTTTTGCCTTAAGCTTAGTTTACCTTTATGTTAATTAAATATTAAGAACGACATTAAAAAAAGCCCTCCGAAGAGGACTTTCAGGGGAAAATAAACAAAAGGGCTTATTTTATTATTTAATCAAGTAATTGATACTTAGCGAGAAAGTACTTCCCATAGTATAAGAGGAGTACAAATAGTCAATGCCTTTATACGTGTATGATTTTTTGTAATCAGCGTTTAAAAGGTTTGATGCCGAAAAAGCAGCCGACCATTTTTCGTTGATTGATTTACCAATTTTAAGATTTAACAAGGGCATAGATTCTTCAAAAACATCGGGAGTTCCTCCTTTTACAACCAAATCAAGGCGAGGCCCACTGATATTATAGCTGATATTTCCGTTCCAACCATTTTCATCATTTTGATAGCTCAGGTAAGCATTTACAATATAAGGCGACTGGCCATACATGGTACGTGTACTTGAATGATTTGGGTCTGTTGCTCTGATTTGCTCCAATTCTGCAGCATCAATCTGAACATAGGAATAGACGTAGCTGAAATTTCCACCAACACTAAAATTACGCAATGCAGGAATAAAATCAAGTTTACTACGTGCATCAAGCTCTACGCCAAGCAGTTCTGCCTTATCGGTATTCTGCCAGCTTATTTCCGGATTCACCGCTACCGGATTATCTACCATTTCGATAGGATCGGTAAATTTCTTATAAAAAGCACTCAAAGAAATCACTTCGCCGGGACTCATAAAATATTCGGCGCGTAAATCAAGATTATCGATTAAACTGCGTTTTAAGTCCGGATTTCCAACATAGGTTTCACCGCCCTGGAAATTTTGAGAAGCATAAGGGGCAAGCTCACGGAATGTTGGTCGAGCCAATGTTCTACCATAGTTTGCACGAAGATTGAATTTTTCGCTGATATGCCAATTTGCGCCAAGAGCAGGAAGAAAATCATACTCGCTGATAAAACCATGTTCCTGATCTTTATCCAAACTCACCGTTTTTATTCCCGTATATTCAAAACGCATACCTAAAATCAAATCTATTTTACCCAAATTTAATTTTGTGCTCGAATAAGCAGCATAGATCAGTTGTTCGCCATCGTAACTATTGATATTATTTGTTTTGATAGAATTTTGCAAGTATAAACCAAACGGATTTCCGCTCTGTGCATTTTGATAATTTAATCCAAGATTTGAATCCGCAAAATAAGCAGCGATATCATTATTGTAGACCGATCCGGAAAAATCAAAATTATAGTCTAAACGATTTTCTCTGAATTCTCGGGCTTTATAGATGGCACGTCCACCTAATTTTAATTCGGAGCTATTCCCCTTAATTTTAAAAGGAACGGATAAGTTTCCACTTAAATCAAAATTGTATTCGTTTAAATTTCTATAGTAGCGAGCCGGTAGTTTGTATTTTGAAGGTTCAATTACATAGGCATAATTACTTCCTTCCAAGGCCGGATAATAGCTATTCGTAAAGAAACGCATATCGGGTTCGTCCTGTGCACTTTTACTTGCACTTAAGAACCAATCCAATTTCGATTCAAAAAGATTTGGCAGAAAGTGCTCCCCTTTCAATTGTCCTGAACTCAAAGAGCGCTGTAAATACTGTAATGTGCGAGTTTCGATAAACATACCGATTTCATCCGAAAGCTTCTCTCCTATCATATAGCGCGCACTCGACTCCCCATTTTGATTGTGCATAAGATTAAGACTGATTTTATTATTCACATTTAATTTGTAAGATAAATTGAGCAATGCACCCCACAAAACTTCGTTAGCGCCTTTTGAATCTGTATAATTTTGTTCTTCGTTTAATGTATTTTCACTACTTCCTAATAGTTTGTACAAACCTTTTGAACCTCCATCATAAGAATCAAAGCTGTTGGAATAACTAAAACCGGCAATATACCCCAATGGTTTATCAAAAAGTTTTATTTGATTTCCGACCGAAAAAGAATAGCGTTGATTGAGTAAAGACTGACCCTTTTCCGGACCCATTGTTTTGCTTAAACTACTTGTTGCTGCCGTAAGCTCTTCTCGGCTCAACGGTCGCAAATCGCCTTTTGCAATTTCTGGTAATGCACGTGTTCCATCATCAAAACCTAAAAAGTCGAGTTTACCTCCAGAGTAAGTTAAGAAGTTGGAGTTGAAACTACTCTGTGTATTATAACCCAATGAAACACCAAAAGATAAAGTATAAACATCAGGAAAATCTTTGGTTTCGATATTGATATAGCCACCGGCAAAATTAGCGGGCAAATCGGCTGTAAATGTTTTATAAATCAGCATATTATCCAATAAATTTGATGGAAACAAATCCATTTGAACGGCATTCTTATTGGGATCTAAACTGGGAATTACAGCACCGTTTAAGGTTGTGGCCGTATAGCGGTCGCCCAATCCTCGAACATAAACGAATTTTCCATCTTTTACTGTGATGCCGGTTACACGTTTAATGGCCGAGGCTGCTGTTTGATCGCCGGAGCGACTAATCATTTGCGACGAAATTCCATCCACTACCTGGCTTGCCTTTTTTTGTACAGCCAACAATGCAGCATCTGTTTTACGAATCGCTTTAGCAGCTACAACCACTTCTTCCAATCCCACACCTACTGTTTTTAGCGCAAAATCGATTAATTTGATTTCGCCTTCCGTAAACGTTACATTTTCTATAACTTGTGCTTCGTAACTAATATACTGACATTTAAGCGTATACGTACCCGCTTGAATATTTGGCAAGCTATAACTTCCATCTAAATCTGCTGCAGCTCCATTCGTTGTTCCAACAATCATTACGGTGGCTCCAATCAATTCTTCACCTGTTTCTGCATCTGTAATTTTCCCTCTTAAAATGGCTTCTTGTCCAAAAATTGGCCCAATCATCAAGCTAAATAATAAGAGTATTAGTATTTTTTTCATTTTGTTCCTTTGTTTAAAATAAATCCCCATTTATTGTAATCAGTTTTTTTGTTTTTAAATAGATAAAGTTCCGGTCCTCACAGACCGGAACTTCTTTAAAGAAATTATGATGAGTATTATTGTTGATAATATTTAGTCCAACTTGCCCAATTTTCACCGGCAGGATCGAATGCACCTTTATAATTAACTGTAGTAAAGAAAGCGGCATTGAAATTAGCTGTTGTACCTGCAATATCAGCCATTGTACCTCCCACTGTATTTGCAGGAATAGGATTAGCTGCTGTTACACCAGGATCAGCAACCACATTATTTGCATTGGCAAAATAAGCAGCAAAAGCAGCTTGGGATGCAGCTAATTCATTAGCATCTGCACCGGTTCCGGCAATTTTAAATAAAGCAGCTCCATTGGCAGCGGCATCAGCACCACTTGTTTGTCCTGCTATATTGTAAAAGATATTGCTTTCTAATTTCAGGTTTCCTCTTTCAAATTGTGCGTATGAATCTTCTGCGCTGGCTAAGTTTTCAATATCTATACCTTCTGCTTGATTTAAGAAGATAGAGTTTCTGTAAAATCCTCCTGCATTATCGCGGAAAGTAATGGTACGTTTTCCTGCGTCTGCTCCTCGTCCTATATAAGTTGCATTATAGATATAAGGTGTTGCATAAGGTTCAGCAGTTTCCGGATCAGTTCCTCCGTCGTGCTCACCAATACGATCACCATCATTAACATCCTGAATGGCTAACCAAAACTGACCTTGACCGTGGAAGCCTTCGTCGTAATCATAACAATCATCACCACAATATGCAATTAGTGCGTGTTTTACTTGAGGAGCTCCTCCAAAGAATTCGATTCCATCATCTGCATTGGCGATAATTTCAACATAATCGATTACAGTTGCAGAACCAACAGCACCAAGTGTTAGACCATTAATCTCGTTTCCTTCACCGATATTTGTACCACCGTGCCGAACAGATACATATTTTATAACTCCTGAATTATCAGCATCGTTAGTTCCTCCGTACTCGCCTCGTGGCTCTGTTGTTGGAATACCTTCGATATTTGAAACACCCGGAGAAGAGTTCAAAGTGGCGCTACCTAATACGATTAAGCCTCCCCATAAACCTCTTTGTGTTATTGTAACCGAACCATTTAAATCATCCAAAACAGATGTCATAATAATGGGTTTTTCAGGAGTCCCTTCGGCTATAATCTTGCCACCGCGAGCAACGATTAAAGCGCTTGCGTCCGCTTCTTGACCTTCAGCTCCTTTAATAACCGTACCGGCTTCGATAGTCAAGGTTTGGCCACTATTTACGAATACAAAACCACTCAACACATAGGTATTATTCGCAGTCCAGGTAGTTGTTCCTGTTCCATTTCCTGAGTCAACAATAGTGATAGTTTCGTGAGAAGTACCACTCATCGTAATTGTTTTCTGCTCCGAAACTGCTAATGCAGCGCCCTCTGCGTTGTAAATGCTATTAGATGAAGCCGGAGAAATGGCCAGGAGCTCTGTACCATCTGAATAATCACTTAAGTTTACTGTAATTAAAGCACTGTTTCCTCCTGCGATATGCGACACTTCGTAGCCTTCTAAAGTACCGGTTCCTCCGGTAACACTTACTTGAAAGCTTGTGTTATCTAAATTGCCAGTTGCTGTAGAAGTCTTATAAACAGCTTCGCTAAACAGCAATGTTGCTTCAAATACTTTACCACTGCCACTAATAGAGATAGCGTTCATTGTTGGTGGAATTGGATCTGGACTAGTCGTATCGTCTTTAATACACGAAGTAAAGCCAAGAGCGATAAGGCTAATAAACATAAAATACAATTTAAGATTAACGTTTTTCATTTTAGTTCTATTTTTGGTTTTAAATAATTTCTTTGTTTAATTTTTACGCTGCAAA
The DNA here is from genome assembly GCA_016929955.1 of Bacteroidales bacterium. Taxonomy (GTDB): domain Bacteria; phylum Bacteroidota; class Bacteroidia; order Bacteroidales; family UBA12170; genus UBA12170. The sequence goes on from JAFGHU010000114.1 coordinate 4,933, forward strand.
GAAATGGGCTTAATACTACCTATAAATTAAAACCACTTTAAGAGATTGTTAAGAATAACCTTGAAAAAAAGAAAATACTTAAGGTTTAGTTAACATTAAGGCGAGGGAGAGAGGGAGAGACTGAGAGACTGAGGGAAAAAGCGATGGAGAGACGAAGATACTGAGAGACTGAGAGACTGAGGGAAAAGGTGATGGAGCGATTGGGCGAATTAGCGAGGGTGCGACGGAGAGACGGAGAGATGGAGAGATGGAGAGATGGAGCGAAACCTTATTTTTTTCACTAACCTTAGTAGTCCAGGTATTTACAGCAATTTCAACCTTATTAATGTGAATAGCTATCGAAATGGTATGACCGAGCGACTGGGAGACTACTGCAAATAGCCGAAACGTTTAAGGTCGCGCTCGTTATTGCGCCAGTCTTTTTGAACACGAACATAGAGCTCGAGAAAAACTTTTTTTCCAAAAAAGGCTTCCATATCGATGCGTGCAGCTGTGCCCACTTTTTTAAGCATAGAACCTTGATGTCCAATAATAATGCCTTTTTGCGTGTTGCGTGCCACATAGATATTGGCGCGCATTTTAATAATTTTTTCTTCCTCTTTAAATTCTTCAACCTCAATTTCAGTAGAATATGGAATTTCTTTTTGGTAATTCAATAGGATTTTTTCGCGAATGATTTCTTGCGCAAAAAAGCGCTCCGTTTTATCGGTTAATTCATCTTTAGAAAAATAAGCTGGCGATTCTGGCAGCTTTTCCAAAATAGTGTCTAGCACCTTTTCGATATTGAAATTATTCAATGCCGACATAGGAATGACTTCAGCTCCCGGCATTTTTTCTTGCCAAAAAGCCATGGCTTCCACTACGGCATCCTGATTTGATAAGTCGATTTTATTAATCAATACAATGGTTGGAATACCCGATTGATTGATTCTTTCTAAAATAGCGTCGTTTTTAATTCTTTGCTTTACCTCTACCAGATACAAAAACACGTCGGCATCGATTAAAGCCGATTCCACAAAATTCATCATGCTTTCGTGTAATTTGTAGGCTGCATCAACAATACCGGGCGTATCGGAATACACGATCTGGAAATCATCACCACTAACAATACCCATAATCCGATGACGTGTGGTTTGGGCTTTGGAAGTGATTATTGATAATTTTTCTCCTACTAAGGCATTCATTAAGGTGGATTTTCCTACATTGGGATTGCCTAAAATATTAACAAAACCGGCTTTATGACTCATATAAGGTTTTTATAATTTTCGGCAAAGATACGCTTAATGTGCTAATTTATGATTGATCCTTCCCTTTTCTTAGCAAAAGCCTGTCCCCATTTCTATCCGAACAGAGCACTTACCGCTGCCCCGCCTGATTTACTATTCTTTCCGTCGGTCAGAAACGCAGCAGAAATAGCCTTGTCGGATTCGCCACCGATAGCTTTGCTTATCAAAAATGCCTTTAAAAAAATCTCCTCGATAATTTGCGCGAGTGCCACTCCTCGCCTCTTCTCATTTAAACACAACGCAATATGGAATAATCAAACTCTATTATTTAGCCTTCAAGATACATACCGAGCTATTCAAAACTCATTTTTGCTTATTCGATACCTATTTTTGCTTATTCATAGTCCATTTTGGGTCGTTCAAAGTTCATTTTAGGTCATTCAAAATATATTTCTGGTCGTTCAAAGTCCATTTTACCTTATTCAAAGTACATTTCCATTCATTCAAAGCCTATTTTACCTCATTCAAAATACATTTAAGTTCATTCAAAGTCCATTTCACCTTATTCAAAGTACATTTCCATTCATTCAAAGCCTATTTTACCTCATTCAAAGCTCAATTTGGATCAATTTATAAGCTTTTTATATCAATCAAAGACTTAATTGTGTCCAAAATCATAATAGCGCTGCTAAACAATGCCCTTTTTATATTGCTAACGCAAGAATAAGGCGAAGCTAAAAAAATGGAAAATTTTTTAACTTTTGGTGGATAACTATTTAAATATGATACTATTGTATAAAAATAATTTGTAACTTGGGCTGTATAATAAAAGCATCCAAAATGATGAACTGCTTAAAATTAAACGCTTCAATTCTCTTCTGACATACACTATTCATTGGTGAAAACAAATTCCCTCAGTATTAGGAAGTATTATATTAAGCCGGTTTATTGATTTAGGATCATTTACTAACTTATAAATAATATCATGAATAAAAATCAGATCAACAAGAGTCGTATGTATTTCGCTTGCGATCTTGTATTAGACAACCACAGCGACTTGGTAAATGCCTTGCCCGAATTCCTGGCTGCTCACGAAAATTTAAAAAACAAGCTGCTCTTGATTGAGCAATACCGACAAGTACAAGAAGTTGACAGTACCGGTTTAACGTTAAATAAATCCAAATTGCGGGTCGATTTATCCAAATTAATCCTTCAATTTAATAGTGTTTTAAAGGCTTATGCAGCCATTAACAAAGACGAAGTACTGAAAACAAAAGCATCTTACAATGCCTCGAGTTTAACACGATCAAGTGATCCCATCTTATATGATATTGGACTCTTGCTGTTAAATTTGGCTACACCTTTAAAACTCGACCTGGAGCGCTTTTTTTTAACGCAAGAAAGCTTTGACAGTTTGGCATCCATCTTGGAAAAGTTTAAAACAGCCATTCCTGAAAAGCGCATTGCTGTTGGAACAAGTAAGCTTTCCACGAAGCATATTCAAGAAACTTTTGCAGCCATCGACTTACTGTTGAAAGAGGAAATTGATGTATTGATTGCCCCTTTTGAATTTATGCACGAAGATTTTTACAACGAGTATAAAAACGCCCGCATTATTATTGATTATGCGGGTGGTGGTAAAGTAACAAGCGACGAAAACAATTAATTCCGGTTAACAATTCCGACAAACCCTTTTCTTGGTAGTGTATGCAAGGGAATTCCAAGAAATGGGTTTTTTTATGGGGTTATTTCGCCCTTTTCATCATTCGGAATTTTTGGCTAAAGCTCATCATTTCGGGAATTAGACTAATTGATTTTTGTGTTGGTCGGACTCAAAATAAATTACTCACTTTGCCATTTTCGCTTGTCTGTGATTACATAAATTTTTGGACGGGCACAGCTATCTTAACTGCGACCCACAAGTAAAATTTTAGACGCCTAAATTCATTTAAGCACTAACTTATTGCATTTTAGCTCCTTATTTGCTATTTTTAAGCAAAAAAGATGATTAAACGCACCCTATTCTTTGAAAACAAAGCTGCTTTAACGACAAAAAATGAACAGCTTTTAATTAAAACTGAAACGAGAACAAGTTCTGTACCCATTGAGGATATTGGATTTCTTGTGATTGAGCATCCCGAAACCTATATTTCTATTCCCCTTTTAACAAAACTTAGTGATAAAAATGTGGCAGTAATATTTTGTGATGAAAAGCATATGCCGGTATCTATGCTTTTGAATTTAAGCACTCATTTTTTACAGCAAGAACTGTTTCGACAACAAATCAATGCCAGCGAGCCACTAAAAAAACAGCTTTGGCAACAACTTATTAAGGCAAAAATAACCAATCAAGCGCATTTATTAGCTATACAGGAAATTAAGGGTCATCCTTTGGCACATTACGCATCCAAAGTTTTAAGTGGCGATACGGACAATCGTGAGGGCGCTGCTGCGGCATACTATTGGAAAAATATTTTCAATTTTAAATTTAGCCGAGCACGTAATGGGGAATATCCCAATCTTTTTTTAAATTATGGCTATATCGTTTTAAGAGCCGCTGTGGCCAGAGCTTTAAGCGGAAGCGGTTTATTGCCTACTTTAGGCATACATCATCATAACCGATACAATGCTTTTTGCTTGGCCGACGATATTATGGAACCTTTCAGACCATTAGTTGATGCGCAGGTTCTTGAAATTATGGCGAACTACGAAGATCAAGAACTAACAACACCGATCAAGGCTGAACTTTTAAAAGTTTTAACTAAAACGGTTTATTTTGAAAACTACGAAAGTCCATTAATGGTTGCATTGAGCTATACAGCATCGAGTTTACAACAATGCTTTGCCAGTAAACAAAAAAAGATCAATTACCCCCGATTATGGAATTAAATGCTTATCGTATTATGTGGCTATTTGTATTTTTTGACTTGCCAACCGAAACAAAAAAACAGCGTAAAAGTGCTTCTCAATTTCGAAAATATTTATTGAAAGATGGATTTACGATGATGCAATTTTCTGTTTATTTACGCCATTGTGCCAGCAGCGAAAGTGCGGATGCTCACGAAAAACGTGTTAAAAGTTTTTTACCAAACTTAGGTAAAATCAGTATTTTGCGCATTACCGATAAACAATATGGCAATATTATGAACTATTGGGGACGAGCGCCCGTAGTCAATGAGCCAACTCCACAACAATTGGAATTGTTTTAACTTGTTGGGTTTATTTCAGCGCCATGTTTTTAAGCGTTTTATAAACAGCTATTTTTTGCGATGTACAAAAACAAATTTCGTTTTATCTTCAATTAGTTCTAATATTTCTTCCCGATTTAAAAAAGTTGGACTATTCAAAACAAACCTAACAGGTTTTTCTTAACCTGTTAGGTTATTAAAAGGCACATCACCCATCCGAAACAATCCTAACAGGTTTTTTTAACCTGTTAGGCTATTAAAAGGCACATCACCCATCCGAAACAAACCTAACAGGTTTTTTTTAACCTGTTAGGTTATTAAAAGGCACATCACCCATCCGAAACAAACCTAACAGGTTTTTCTTAACCTGTTAGGTTATTAAAAGGCACATCACCCATCCGAAACAA
>JAFGHU010000115.1 GCA_016929955.1 Bacteroidales bacterium
ACGCGAATTGCATCTGCAGGAAGCCATGGCTGCTATCGATTTTGAATTGGCAGACTCCTATAAAAACCATTATACAGCAAAGAAAAACGAAACGGTTTCTTTAGTTAAAAGCGATTATTTTATTACCAATTTACTCGATTTGGATATGGCCCTAGCAAAGGATTTTACGGAATTGGATTCTTTCGTCATCTATCTCTGTACAGAAGGTGTATTTGAAGTGGATGATAACATTCACGACAAAGTGTTGGTTACAGCAGGCGAAACTGTTTTACTTCCGGCATCGGCTACTAAAATAGAGCTGAAACCCTTGAATAAAGCAAAGCTTCTCGAAGTATATATTTTGCCGCCTAGCGAAAATTAAACGCGGATAAGCTCTTTTAAACCACTGTAATTTATTAAAAACTCGCTCCCTTTTTTAAGTATCGATTTCTCTTTTTCGGTCTTGGCTTCGCCATTGGCAATACCCAAACTTGCAAATTTTGTTAGGGCTTTATGCTTTTTTGCGTGTTCGTTTATTAATTTTATTTGATGATTTGTGGGCAAATCACCCACCAAAGGATAGGCCGATGTTTGAACAACAATAAAATAAAGTTGCTCGTCTTTTTTTGCAACAATTTGAGGAAATGTCTCTAAATCAGGCTCAACAGATAAGACCTCAAATCCGTTTGCCGACAATTCGCGATACATAAAACGCAATCCAAAAAGATGAAGTTCAGCTAAATCCATACATATAATTTTTACAATTCAAAAGTAATGCTTTTCTTTGGATAGAATTGGGGCAGGTATAAAATCAAGGTTCCTGACATGTTAAAAAAGTGTTGTCTTTTAGAATGATTTTATATTGTTATTCTATTAACAATTTCGCTTTGCAAGCCATTTATTTCGATGTACATTTGCAGAGCCAATTATTTTAATATTTAATTTGAAATGAAGAAAAGCATAAAAGAAAAAAAACGCTTTGATGAATTCCCTCCGGTATCGACAGAAGCCTGGGAAAATCAGCTAAGAAAGGATCTAAAAGGAGCTGATTACGAAAAGACTTTGTTTACAAATACACGAGAAGGTATTCGAATAAAGCCTTTTTATCGCAAAGAGGATATAGAAAATCTTCCTCTTCCATTAGCCGGATACGGAATAGTACCCTTATTAAACAAAAATAAAACAGATAGTAACTGGCTTATTCGTCAAGATATTATTGTCGATTCTATTGCTAATGCCAATATAAAAGCTTTAGAATTAACAAAAAAGGGAGTAAACGCAATTGGATTTTTATTTTCAGATCAGTTTCAGCCTACGGTTAAAGATATAGAGCATTTAATGGACAATCTCAATGCCGAAGAGCTCGAAGTTAACTTTATGTGTGGTCCGGCTTCGCATAAAGTTTTGTCTATTTACGAAGAATTGGTTTTTGAATACAAGCGAAATCCGGAGCTTATTCTCGGATCTGTCGATTTCGATCCCTTTATGGCGTTCACTTTTCGTGGAAAATTATGCCAAACCGAAGAATATGCTTTTACGCATTCTAAACAATTGGTGCATGCCGTTAAATCGCTGCCAAATTTTCGGGTTTTAGCTGTTCACGGACATAATCTTAGAAATGCGGGTGCTACCATTGTACAGGAACTCGCTTTATCATTGGCGCAAGGGGTTGAGTATGTTTCTCGTCTTATCGATTTAGGCTTATCGGCCGATAAAATAGCGAACAGAATCAAATTTAATTTTGGTGTAGGATCAAATTATTTTATGGAAATAGCCAAATTAAGAGCAGCACGCTTTTTATGGTCTCAGGCTTTGTCTGCTTTTGGTATGGAAAATGAACAGCACGCAAAAATGCACATTCATTCTGTATCTACTGAATGGAATAAAAGCATTTACGATGCCCATGTCAATATATTAAGAACAACAACAGAAGGCATGTCAGCAGTTATTGGCGGCACAGATAGTTTATGCCTAACGGCTTACGATATGTCTTATCAAATACCTAGCGCGTTTTCGGAAAGAATAGCCCGAAATCAGCAATTATTGTTAAAAGAAGAAAGCTTTTTAGACAAGGTTATTGATCCTTCGGCCGGTTCGTATTATATCGAAAGTTTAACAGATGCTCTTGTTAGGGAAGCCTGGAAATTATTTTTAAGGATTGATAAATTAGGTGGATATATTGCTGCATTGCGGAGTGGATTTATACAGGAGATTGTTGAAGCAGAAGCAGCAAAAAGTCGCGTAGAACTAGCCACACGACGCGAAATTATTTTGGGAAGCAATCAATACCCAAATTTTAATGAGCATATCAACGATATGTTAAATCCCGATATTCTTGAGCCGCTTGATTTAACTTCAGCACATGCAGAGATAAGAACTTTAAAGCAAGCCCGACTAAGTCAGAAAATAGAATGTATTCGACAAAAAACAGATTTGTACTCACTAAAAAATCCACGTCCAAAAGTATTTATGCTTCCTTTAGGAAATAAAAACTGGCGACAAGCACGCTCCCAGTTTGCGTGTAACTATTTTGCCTGTGCAGGTTTTGAAGTGGAAGATTCTATAGGATTTGA
>JAFGHU010000116.1 GCA_016929955.1 Bacteroidales bacterium
CACTTTTCAATCAACAACTAAATTTTATTGACGAGTTAACTTGGAGCCAGAGCATGTGGGAGGCCAACCTAACAGGTTTTGAAAACCTGTTAGGTTTCTGCTTGAGTGCATTTTTTAAGCTGGGCTTAAATTCCGATTTTAGTTTTATTTCAATCTGTAGTTTAATGAACACTTTTCAGTCAGCAACTAAATTTTATTGCCGAGCTAATCTGGAGATAGGATCAAACGGGAGCAACCTAACAGGTTTCGAAAACCTGTTAGGTTTCCGCTTGAGTGCGTTTTAAAAAGTGTGATATTAACTCCGCGCAGTTTAAAACCCTATCAGCTTTTCGGAATAATGCTTTGACTTAATTTGCCTGTCCGCTTAACGGCGAAAGATTAGGCATTGCTTGAGATTAGGTCAAAGTGGAGCCAACCTAACAGGTTCTGAAAACCTGTTAGGTTTCTGCTTGAGTGCATTTTTTAAACTGAGCGGAGACATTTTACTTGTATTTATAAGCCAAATAAGATATCACCATGCCCAATAGGTTTGCTGTAACTTGAATGATTAACCATAAAAAATTTTTCTTTGTTTTTAGTATGGGATTTTTAAAATTTAGAATGAACATTTCAATAATCATTAAGAAATTTGCACTGTATAAAATAAGAGGAATGAAGAAATAGCGCATGTCTTCAACAAAATATAAAATAGAAGAAAAAGTTACATAGAGCAGGATTGAAACTGTCGAAACAACTTCTTTGATTTTATCATATAGTTCTGATATGCTTTTTTTCATAAATTAATTCAGATAATGTAAGCTTACAAAGCGTTTAAAAATAATTTAGGGATAAACATCTAGTTTATCCCTAATCTTTGGTTTTTATGAGCCTTTTCTAAACCATGTATTTTTTATAAATAAGCTAATTGATAGAATAAGAGCACTCACAATCAAAATAATTTTAATAAGCTCATAGGTATCTATTTCACCAATTCCATTTTCAACAAAATTTAGTATAAGCACTACTAACAGAAGAATTGAAATCAAAAAGTTAGGTAAATTTATTTTCATGTTTTTTAATTTTTAGTTAATTACCACCATTCCATACAATCACCAAATTCATATTATTTGATATAGGGCTATAATTTGCATCGAACTTAGTTTGTAAAAAATCTTCCGGATCTAATTTTTTAGACCAATTAGAACTATACACATGGAGATGAATCATTTACAGTTATTTACAAGCGGATTTATTTTATTATTCAATCAATTGTTCAATTCCTGCGTAATACAAGTCAAATCCACCCATTCCCCCCGGTCTGTTAGATGAAAACACCATGAGATTATTTGAAAAGCCTTTAACTTTTACTGTTATGGGTCTGTATTCATCGAATTCGCTATTAATTTTATCGCCAAAATTGATTGGTTCAGACCAGCTATCATTTTTGAAATAAGAATAGTACAAATCAAATCCACCAAATCCGCCATCCCGGTTAGAAGCAAAAACAAGTAAACTACTATTTACAAAAGGACATTTATCTTCAAAATCTGAATTAATTGCTAGTTTAATAGGATTCGTTTCAATATCTGCCAGAAGTGTTTGAATTAAAGATGAAGTTGGTGAAATATTTACCTCATACATATCGAAATCCCCCTCCATATCGGAACAATAAATAATTTTTTCAATTTCTTCAGTATTTACATGTCCAAAAGATTCATTGTTTTGAAATTCTTTCCCATAAAACGTGGGGTATAATTCATTGGCTGATGTATTTAAAAAGCCGATATCGTTTACTGATACTGCATTTGTTAACGCATAATTTGGTGAGCCAATAAATTCGCCATACACAAACTTTATGTCAAAATTACCTTTACTGTCATTCGCATACATCATAAGATCAATCATAGTATCATTTGACGAAATTGAATTTTTATTATACCATAAAGAATTAGGGCCCAATTCATTGTATGGAGTATTTATAGAATCAAACATTGTGTCCAAAAAATTTACAGCAAAATTGGTTGAAAATGACTCGACATTTATTGTTCCTTTATTAATATTCCAATAGATACTCATATTGCTTCCTACAATATCAAAATCATTGCCTGTGCTATTTCTATTTGATGAGAAATGAAATAAAAATGCAGTATTGATTACTGAGGAAGTTGAATTATAGTCATCATAAATGGTATTAACACCTGCTAGATTGATAACTTCTTCTTGAAAGCGCCCACTAGTCTGCTTTTGGCAAGAAATAGCAAAAGTTAGAATAAGAATATTAAATAGGCCAAATATTAATCGCCTAGTCGGTTTGATTATTTTCATTTAGATGTTCTTTAGGGCTATTTTTAAATCTTTTATTATTGATAATTATTTTATTGTTTCAAATATATTCAAAAGTTTTCAATATTTGCTAGGGAGTAATATCAACTACAATCTTCATATTTGCGTTATTATAGGTAACTCCACCTCCTGTATAACCTGAGCTTAAAACATACCATCCGTTATCATATCCACTCCAACCCCAATTCATGTATATCCATCGATATGTAGAACACATATTATCTACGTACTCTTCTAATCCTTCGCATAACCAAATATGGGCATCCGATAAACATAGATCACATTTTCTACCTGAAAAGATTACAGGTTTTCTTTGTTTTAAATTTTGAATCAATCTAGTATGATTAGGGTTTTCATAATAATCTATCTTATCCCCTGAGTTTGAATAACCCCAATCACCAAATGTTTGAATAATTTTATCTGTATAGAGTGCTGTTACAGATTTTCCAGAATAATAAAATGGTAAACTTACTGAGAAACACCATAAATCGGCATGTTTACCTGATACAAATCGAAGTAGCGCGGCTAACTCCTCTTGCCCTGAATTTGGATAATTACAGTTTACATTGCTATAATAGATAATTTGTGGCATTAAATGGTAGCCAATCACTCTTTGTTCGCCATAAAATATAAAATCATTTGGTTTCTTATAATAATGCATAAGCATTCCTATTGCCACAGGACCACATCCTGCAGGATACTTATTACAATAATAGGATAAAGGATCACAATTATCATACGGCATATAATAATTATAGCCAGATGTTTGCCCCCATTTTAAATTAGTTAATCCTTCGTATGAATATGTTTCTGGATGATAGGTTGCCCAGTAAGTATTTGATGAAGGACAGAATGGTGTTGAAATAGGTTCTTTTTTTAAATTAGATGCGTTTTTTTTAATCCTTAAATGTTTTTCCCATTGATATTTGATTTTATCATCCTGTTTTATAGAATTTTTATCCATAAAATCAATTTGTTGGATAATGTCTTCTACCCAAAATTTCAATCCTGGATTTTGACTTGTATCAAGTTCAGCGTCTCCACTGTTATTATATGCTAGGATAGGATAAAGACGATTGTCACCAGAAATAATATTCCACCCACTATTGTTTTTATATTTGAATATGTTAATAGCATTTCGACCTTTTTTATCCTTAATTTTGAACGTGGTATCGATTTGAACTATGGTAATTGATTTATTACTATTATTTTTTAAGGTTATCTCATTTATATGTTCTAAAGCAATCTTTTGAATATTATCATTGGATATCGATATTTCGGGATCAAAAATAGAATTTTCATAATCAAATAATTCATTAGATGATTTACCACAACTAATTATAAAAAAAGGTAATATTAGAATCAATAATTTTTTCATGCAAATACTAAATAAGTGAATAATACCTTCACAAAGAAAACAGTTCTCACGGTAAAAAAATTGCCGTCTACTGTTTTATTGTATATTTTTTTGTTTTATGGCAATAAAAAATAGCATTGCCCTGTTCTCTTAGTGTATTAATCATATTACGAGCAGTTTTTTCGCTTACCTGAAATTTCTGAGCAATTTGCATAGGAGAGCTTACGGCTCCTTGCTTTAATAATTCTATTAAGTAGGCCAATCGCTCTTGTCGTTTAATAAAATTCATCATGCGTTAATTTATGAATACTATGTTAAAGTGGTTTTTTATGCTCCAATAAAAGGAGGATTTACATTATTAATGGTCGATTTTGCCAAAACATTACCCAAAAAAATGGATTATTTTTCAACTTTTTTCAAAATACTAATTATCAATTATTTACCGCGGCATTTTAATGCTATTCACGGTGTGGCTTGAAGCCACGCCGTGAATAATTTGCGGAAATTGCCAGCTATCCTTTGCTATGCTTTATCTCCAGTTAAGATTTATTATAATTCTTAAACTACTGAACACTTTTCAATCAACAACTAAATTTTATTGACGAGTTAACTTGGAGCCAGAGCATGTGGGAGGCCAACCTAACAGGTTTCGAAAACCTGTTAGGTTTCTGCTTGAAAGCGTTTTTTAAGCTGAGCTTAAATTCCGATTTTAGTTTTATTTCAATCTGTAGTTTACTGACCGCTTTTCAGTCAGCAACTAACTTTTATTGACGAGCTAACTTGAAGCCAGAGCTTGTGGGAGGCCAACCTAACAGGTTTTAAAAACCTGTTAGGTTTCCGCTTGAGTGCGTTTTTTAAGCTAAGATTAAATTCCGAATAAGATTTATTTCAATCTGTAGTCTATTGAACATTTTTCAATCAACAACTAAGTTTTATTGACGAGCTAATCTGGAGATAGGACAAGTAGAGCCAACCTAACAGGTTTTGAAAACCTGTTAGGTTTCCGCTTGAGTACTTTTTAAGCTGAGCATGGCAGACTAAATTTTGTTGACGGTCCAATCTGGAGATTAGTCTGAATGGTTATGTTGTATATAATTGTCGGAAATTACTTACTATCCTATTTTCCTTTGTAAATTAGCTGTTTAAAATTAACGGTTGTGGCAAAAAAATTAAGTGTTTCGAAATCAGCAAGTCATCCATACAGCCTTATTGGCTTGTCTTGTTTGGCCAACGATTATCGTCTGCTTTATTTTGCAAGTAAATCGCTAGGTATTGCTTTTAGAAAACTTGAAGATCTTCCGCTTTACGATAAAAACGGAAAAATTGGCGATTTCTCATTTTATCATTATAGCAATGTAGACAAACAGCTTAACTTTTATTTGATTTCGAATAAAAGCAAAGGACAAATAGCGCTTTCTGATTTTCGAAATTTCGATTATTTCTTATTGATCGATGAGCATATTAAAGCTGCCTATCAACGCGAATTATTAAAAAATCTTAGGCTAATTCCAATACTCCAGGCGGCCATGAATATTCCTGCCGATCGTGTAAAAGATTTGGATATCTTATTAGAAGATATTGAATTACACCTAATTAACCTACGCAAAATAGAAAAAATGAAATACGGTTTATGGATAGAAAACGCCTAAAATATGCGATTTAGTAAAAACAAATCTTTTTCAGAGACTGATCTTTGGCAAAAAATAAACAAGGTTTCTCGCCGCGTAGGGATGAAAGTTATTTATCCGGTTGTGCTTTTGTATTATTTGTTTAAAAGTAATGATGTACCCCTAAAAGCTAAATCCTTAATCGTGGGCGCAATTACTTATTTTATACTTCCTTTTGATGGGCTTCCGGATTTTCTTCCTTTTTTAGGTTATACCGACGATTTAAGTCTGCTCTTAGCCACCGTTTCGCATTTGTATAAATACATTAGTGAAGAAATACTCAAACAAACCCGAACCAAAATTGGCGAGTGGTTTGCTAATAAAGAAGAAACAACTAAAATGGAAAAACAAATTCAAAAGCAAATTGAGGCTCACAAATAAATTATCGGCGTGGCTTGTATTTCGATTGATTCAATATTTCCTGCGCTTGGGTATTCGCTAAAATTTCCGTCAAGGTAACTTCATTATTCTTTGCATAACGCAATAAAATCTGATAGCCCAACCATACTCCTGTTCTTGATGGCGAATTGTTACCTAACACCGATGTAAATGGAGCGTCGTTGATAAACTTATTAATGCTTTCAAAATCCGATTTAAAAAGCAGTTCATTTTCGATATAATATTTCCAGAGCTCGCTTTCATTTTTAGCGAACCAGCGCAATTGTTCCTCCGTATAATTTAGTAAGATTTGATCTTTAATTTTTGGAAACATGCTTTTTACAAAATAAAGTTTTTTTGCCTCATAAAGCATAAAATCCAATACGGTACCGTCGGCGTTGGGTGCTGTAATTTTGTCAATACTTAAAGCAAGTGCCACATCTTTAATCACATAATCGGGCGACATGGCTCTAATTTTATAACGCGGAATTCCCATCTTGGCATAGGTTTCAAAATCGGAGCCCAAATAATTATCCAAACCTAAAACTAAAATATGGTCTTGATAAATAAGCGGACCCTGAACACCCGATATATAAGCATAAACTTCAGGAATCTTGCTGCTTGGATAATAAAACAGCAGGTGCCTGAATACATCAACTAAATCATCTTCCAAAGGCAGTAAGCTGGGGAACTTGATTTTATAGCTTGCAAATAATTCATCTAAAAAAGGATCATTCACATAGTTACTCAATTGATTGATTTGTTCATCGCTTAAGGAATCTGTACCTAAAAAGAGGGCATATTTATTTTGGATGGTTTGCAATCCTTTAGCAAGGCTATCGCGATTTATCGAAAACAAAGCGCTGCCATAATCGCTAATATGCACTTTAGGTTTAGGAATATCCGAAACATCAACATCAAAAGAATTTCTATTGCAAGCCGATAATAAAACCAAACTGAAAAGCAATAAAACCAGTGTTCGCAAAACAGAAAATCGCATAGCTATATTTTTTGGCAAAAATAAAAAAAGTCCTACAAATGCAGGACTTTCTAAACTTTAGGGTTATTTAATTTACATAAATTTCAATCCAAGACTGAATACCCAAACATTGTTTTTAAAGTTATTACTTTCAGCGTCGCTAATGAAATCGTTCAAACCTTTTTCGTAACGAATATCAAAGGTTAAAAACAAAACATCTACACCGGCTCCGGCTTGCATAAACCAGTTGGTTTTATTTACTTCGTAGCCATCAGACAATTCTTTTTCATTCAATACAAGCGAAGCTTCCGGACCAGCAAATATCCTAACATTAAACACTTTAGCATCTAACAATTTTACCCCAACTAAAATTGGAATATCCAATGTACCGGTTTCAAATCTTTTTTCTGCATTAAGACCATCAAAGAAATTGCTTTTACGGTTATTGTAAACCACTTCGGGTTGAAAATAAAATTTTCCTGATTTAAGTCTCATAAAAACACCCGCTTGATATCCCAATACATTATCAGGATCGCTGTTTGCAGTAAAATCAGATGTGTTTAATGTGGCTGTAGTGGCTCCTGCTTTAATACCGAAGCTTGGCAATTGAGCATAAACGCTTCCGCCCAACAAAAACGCCAACAACAAAATAGTTAATTTTTTCATTTTATAAAATTTTAATTAGTAATACTTTTTCTCTCAAAGCTATTTTTCAACAAGTAAATTTACAATAATCAGCAATACAATTTGGTTTAAAGGGCTTATTTTTTAGCAAAAATTGTTAATTACTTTAACATCAAACGAAAAAAGCACTTTTTTGTTGCATAAAAATACACTCATTTTTTATTTCAGTACAAAAACATCGGTTAAAAACCTGTTAATTTGATTAGTTTTGTAGCCAATCAGCTTATGAAAACAAATCTATTTATTGCTCGTCGCTATTTGTTCTCAAAAAAATCGCACGCAATTATCAATATTATCTCCTTAATATCGATGGTTGGTGTTATGATTAGTACGGCAGCATTGATTATTGTGCTTTCTGTGTACAATGGTTTCGAAGGTTTAGTGCTTTCGCTTTTTAACCGCTTTAATCCTGAACTTTTAATTGTTCCTGCCAAAGGAAAAACTTTTTTAATAAGCGATTTTCCTAGCGAAAAAGTACGCGCTTTAAGCGCCGTGGAGTATATAGAGCCAGTACTCGAAGAAAATGTGCTTATTCGTTACAAAGACAAGCAAAGCATAGTACGCATAAAAGGCGTGCAGGCAAACTATACGGCTATGAACCATTTGGATACGGCCATTGTGCAGGGAAATTTCCTGCTCGAACAAGAGCTGTCGAACTATGCGGTTTTGGGCTATGGTGTTGCTTATAATTTACAGGCAAACTTGAATGATTTTGAAAATCCACTTCAATTTTATTTACCGGATAAAAAGAAAAAATTAGGTGCAGGATTCAACACCAATTTTAGAACCGCCCGTTTATTTCCTTCCGGTTTTTTTAGTGTTCGACAAGATTATGACGAAAAATATGTGTTTGTTCCTTTAAGTTTTGCGCGCGATTTACTCGATTTACCCGAATCAGTAAGCCGTATTGAAATTGGACTTTTTAAAGGCAACGAACCCGAAACCATTAAAAATGAATTAATTAAACTTTTAGGGCAAGATTATATTGTAAAAACACGTGGCGAGCAACAATCGTTTTTACTTAAAATGATGCGCTCTGAGCGATGGGCTATTTTTTTAATCCTCGGATTTATTCTTCTAATTGCTGCATTTAATGTAATAGGATCATTGAGTATGCTTATCATTGATAAAACCAAAGATATTTTTACGCTTCATGCTTTGGGGGCAAGCCGAAAATTCATTTTAAGCGTTTTTGCCTGGGAAGGATTGCTCATTAGTTTATCCGGAGGCCTAATCGGATTGATTATTGGCGGATCAATTGCCTGGATACAACAGTATTTTGGCCTTATCGGTTTAGGAAATGGAGGAAATTTTGTGGTGGATACTTATCCTGTTCAGATAAAAGCATTGGATTTTATTCTCGTTTTGGCTATAGTTTTTTCGACAAGTATTTTTTCTGTCCTTTATCCACTTTATCAATTATCGAACAAAATAAAAGAAACCCGAAGCAATATAAACGCAATCAAAAATGTATTTCATAGTTAAATTGTCTTAAATGATAAGCCCTTAAAAGCTTACACCATTTTTTTAGCTATTTTTGTCGGAAATTTTAACTTAATAAAGTATCCATGCGAATCAATATTGTTAACCATTCCAAACATCCTTTACCAACATACGAAACCATTGCTTCGGCAGGGCTCGATTTACGCGCTTCACTCGATCAGTCGATTACACTAGAATCGCTCGAACGCAAATTAATTCCTACTGGACTATTTATCGAATTGCCTGTTGGATATGAAGCACAAGTTCGTCCGCGTAGCGGGATGTCTTTTAAGTATGGAATTGGTGTTTTAAATGCTCCCGGAACGATTGATGCCGATTATCGCGGAGAAATAAAAGTGATTTTGGTAAATCTAAGCAAAGATCCTTATACCATTAATGATGGCGAACGCATAGCACAAATGGTTATTGCACGTCACGAGCAAGCAGAATGGATAGAAGTTGAAACTTTAAATCCCTCTGAAAGAGGAGCCGGAGGATTTGGTTCTACCGGTCATAAATAAAAGAAATAAATTGCAGCACTCATGTTAAAAAAAATTCTCTTTTCCCTCTTCATCATCTTATTTATAGGACAGGTAAACGCGCAAGATGAAGCGATTAACAGCAAAGCCTTAAGTACTTACCTCGAAGCTGAAAACGCTTTTAGGGCAGATGAATATAATAAAGCTTTTAATGCCTATCAAAAAGTTTTGGAAATCGATCCTGAATTTGATCCGGCCATGTTCCAACTCGCGCGTATTTATCTGATGAAAAACAATGTAGATGAGGCTTTTAAGTTGGCCCAGGAAGCTTATCAGCGCGATAATGAAAACGAAATGTACTCGCTATTAATGATCGATTTATACAAGCATTATGCAAAGTATGATGAGGCCATCGACGTTTATAAAAATCTGCTTGTTAAAGATCCGGCAAATAGCGATTATTTAAATGATTTGGCACAACTCTATACGATTACAGAAAATACGGAAGAAGCCATAGCCACATACAATAAACTCGAGAAACAAGAGGGCGTAAATGAGCGTTTAAGTTTTTTAAAAAGAGATCTGTATATCAATGATGATCAATTCGATAATGCAGTAAAAGAGCTCATCAAACTTTCCAATAAATTCCCTGATAACAGTCAGTATATCAGCATGATTGCCGAAATGTACATGGGAAATAAAGAACCCGACAAAGCCTATTTGTTTTATCAAAAGGTACTGGAAATGAATCCTGATGATCCCTATATTCGGATAACTTTAGCCGATTATTACCAACAAAAAGGCGATGTTGATTTAGCCTTTGAAAATTTACAGGCGGGCTATAAAAACCCAAAATTAGATTTAGAAACGAAGATTCAAGTATTGGTGGGATTGTTTGATTTAAAAAACATTCCGGCACAACGAATTCGAAAGGAATCTTTAAAATTGGCAAATACTTTAACTCAAATTCATCCCGAAAAACCGGGTTCGCATGCCATTTATGCCGATTTGCTTTTTCGCGATAGCCTTTATTCCCAAGCTGCTTCAGAGTACAAAGAAGTAATAAAAAGGGATAGCAGTCGCTATGTGGTTTGGGAACAATTGCTTTTTAGTCTGAACAACCTTACGCAAAACAAAGAGATCGTAAATGTGAGTCAACGTGCCATCAATCTATTCCCCAAAGAGCCTATTCCTTATTTGTTTAATGCCATTGGTTATCTTATCGAAAAAGACACAAAAAAAGCAATACTCAGTTTGGAAAAAGGAGCGCCTTTAGCCCAAAACACCAAGTTATTAGAACAATTTTATATGTATCAGGGCGATACATATTATCAAGACAATCAAGCTGAAAAAGCATTTAAAGCCTACGATAAATGTCTGGAAATAAATCCATCAAACACTTTTGTGTTAAATAATTACGCTTATTATCTTGCCTTAAGAAAAGAAAAACTCGACAAAGCAAAAACAATGTCTTTTACGGCGATATCGCTCGATCCAAATCCTACGAACCAAGACACTTATGGCTGGGTGCTTTATCAATTGGGCGATTATAACGAAGCTTACAAATACATTGCTATGGCTATTGAAGGAGATGAAAAACCAAGCGCCGAAGTACTCGATCATATGGGAGATGTGTATTTTCGTTTGGGAGATACAAAAAAAGCAAAAAAATTCTGGAAGAAAGCAAAGAAAAACGGATTGGACACGCCGGAATTTAACAACAAATTAGACCATGGATTATAAGATGAATAAAAAATTACTCCTTTTTACAAGCCTGCTCCTCTTTATTTTAGTCTTTTCATCTTGCCGTAGTCAAAGAGCCAAAAACAAAAAACCCATCAAGCTCTATGGGCCGGATTACGTACTGACACAAATGCACGAAAAACAATCGACTTTCGAATGGTTTAGCGGTAAAGCCAAAGCCGATTTTATCGAAGGAAAGAAAAAAACACCCTTCACCGCTCAAATTCGAATCAAGCGCGACAGTGCCATTTGGATTTCTGTTTCGAGCGGAATTGGCGTAGAAGGAGCTCGATTATTGCTTACCAAAGACTCCGTTAAATTTGTAAACCGCTTAAACAAAACTTATTTTGTGGGCGATTACGATTTCCTTTCCAACTTGATAGATACCGAAATTGATTATTTTAAAATACAAGCCTTATTAACAGCTAAAGATTTTTCGTGGTACGATTATCAAGATTTAAAAGTAAAACTCGATAGCCGATTGTATCAAGTGGAATCGACAAATCGACATGAATTGAAAAAACAGTCAAAAATCACTAATTTTGTAGATGCTATATATTATCAAAGTTTATGGATTAATCCGGAAACGTTTAAAATTGAACGCATTAAAATAACAGAATTGGGAAAGGACAATAAAAAAATAATTGCGTTTTACAAGCAATACAGAACAAATAACAAGCAGCTAATCCCTTATTCTATCGATATTGAACTTGATAGCGATAAAGCCATGACTTTAGAAATGGTTTATTACAAAATCAATCTTGACGAAAAAGTGGGATTTCCTTTTAGTATATCATCAAAATATTCACCCATTCAATTATGAGTTGGCGAAAGTCGACATATTATCCTCCTATTAAATCGGCTTTAACGCTACTTTTTTTCCTATTTGTGTACACGGGTTTTGCCCAAACGCAAACCGAACTCAACAATCAAATTTTATTGCTCGAAAAAGAAATTGCTTATACCAACGAGCTCTTAAATACGACATTAAAAAGCAAAGACGATTCGTATTATAAAATCGAATTACTTGCTCGTCAAATAAGTCGACACGAAAAAGTATTGGGTTCTATTCAAAAAGAAATCGATAATATTAGCCATGATATTGATTCCAAACAACTAGAGATCAGAAAGAAACAAGCTGAACTTGCTGCACTCAAAGAAGAGTACGCCAAAATGATTTACTTTGCCAATCGAAACCGCGAAAACTACGATAAGCTAATGTTTCTTTTTTCGTCGAAAGATTTTAATCAAGCCTATAAGCGATTAAAATATTTTGAACAATATAGTCATTATCGCAAAAATCAGGTTAAGCTGATTAACGAACGTCAGGAAGCCTTGGATAAAGACATCAAGCAACTTGAAAAAAACAAAGCCGAAAAATTAAGCCTTCGTTTAAAAGAAACCCAAACAAAAGAAAAATTAAATCAGC
Source organism: Bacteroidales bacterium (assembly GCA_016929955.1). Classification (GTDB taxonomy): domain Bacteria; phylum Bacteroidota; class Bacteroidia; order Bacteroidales; family UBA12170; genus UBA12170. The sequence continues at coordinate 12,521 of JAFGHU010000116.1, forward strand.
AAAAAATTGAACAACAACGCAGTTTAAACCGATTAAAATCTAAAGAAAACGGACTTAAATCGGATCTGCGAAAAAAAGAACGGCAAAAAGACGCCCTTAAAAAAGCCATAGCAAAATTAATAGCTAATGAGGCCGAAAAAACGAAGAAATTTGCACTTACACCGGAAGAGCTCAGCATAAGTGGTGACTTTGAAAACAATCAGGGAAAACTTCCCTGGCCGGTAGAACGAGGAGTCCTTTTTAGCTCCTTTGGCGAACATGCGCATCCTTATATTAAAGGCATAAAAATAAGAAACGACGGTATCGATATTGCGACAGACGAAGGCAGTCAGGCCAGAGCTATTTTTGATGGTGAAGTTCGCAGTATCATATCTGTTCCCGGAACACCTAATTATGCCATTTTAATAAAACATGGCAATTATTTTACACTCTATTCTAATATAACCAAAGCTATAGTAAGTCCCGGACAGAAAGTAAAAGCACGACAAAATTTAGGTGAGATCTACAAAGAGCCTTCCGATCAAAGTACAAAACTTCAGTTTCAACTTTGGAAAAACACAACTAAACTTAATCCAATTAACTGGCTATCGAAATGAGAAAAGACAAAAGAATAGTGCTTACTTTAGATGCAGGTGGAACTAATTTTAGATTTTCTGCTATTCAGAGCGGAAATAGCATTGCAAATCCGATTCATTTGCCTTCAAAAGCCAATACTTTAGAGGAGATTTTAAACAAAATCGTGGCGGGTTTTCAATCCTTAATCGATCAACTCAAGCAAGCTCCAAGTGCTATCAGTTTTGCTTTTCCCGGTCCGGCTGATTATGAGCAAGGCATTATCGGAGATTTAGAAAATTTACCGCTTTTTAAAGGCGGCATTGCTTTGGGTCCTTTTCTACAAAACCATTTCAAGGTTCCGGTATACATCAATAACGATGGCGATTTATTTGCTTTAGGAGAGGCTATTGGCGGAATATTACCTCAAATCAATCTTGCCTTAGAAAAGGCGGGCAATCCGAAAAAATACCGAAATTTATTGGGCTTAACTTTAGGCACAGGTTTTGGAGCCGGCATTGTATCCAACGGAAAATTATTTACAGGTGATAATTCAGCACAAGCCGAAATAAACAGAATGCGCAATTACTTGTTTCCCGAAACGAGTATTGAAGATAGCGTGAGTATTCGGGCTGTTAAACGCGTTTATTCCGAAGCATCAAATACAGACTTAAAACACTGTCCCAATCCTTTCGAAATCTACAAAATTGCAAAAAACGAGGCAAAAGGAAATAGGAAAGCAGCCTTAAAGGCATTTGAACATTTAGGAATTGCTGTGGCAAATGCAGCCGCTGATGCCAATACGCTAATCGATGGAATTATTGTAATAGGCGGCGGACTTTCAGGTGCGGCCGATTTATTTATGCCAACCCTTGTTAAAGAAATGAATCGTCCTTTTCATACTTTAAATGGCGATTCACTCGACCGAATGGAAGTGAGCGCCTATAACCTGAACGACGAAACAGAAAAAGAAGCTTTTCTCAAGGCAAACACGGCACAAATAAAGATTCCTTATAGCGATAAAACAATAACTTACGATAAAACCAAAAAAACGGGAATTGCAACAAGTGTTTTAGACACTTCTATTGCCGTGGCTTTGGGAGCTTATGCTTTTGCTTTACAAAAACTGGATCAAAAAGCGTAATCCATACTAAACCGATTCAATCTGCGTTCTACTTTCGCTTTCTTCTCATTGGATTTTGTACATTTACTTTTCCAAACAACGCGATTATGGATTTTTACACCCAACAAAATAAATGGAAACTTATTTTATCACTCCTTGGTGTAATCCTTATTTTAAGCTCTTTATGGTATTCTAATTTATTGGTAAATAATGTACGCGAACGCGAACGCGAAAATATCCGACTTTGGGCCAGAGCTGTTCATAAACGTGCTGATTTAGTAAAAACAACAGACTTACTCTTTTCGCAACTGCAAGTAGAAGAGCGAAAAAAAGTAGCCTTATTGGCTGAGGCACATAAAAGAATCAATAAAAAAGATTTAGACGAAGATCTGACTTTCTATTTCGATATTATCACCAGCAATACCACTATTCCGGTTATACAAACCAATAGAAATAAAGAAATTCTGGGTAGTATGAATGTGGAAGATAATTTGGACAGTATTAAAATCCTGAACGGCGATTTACTTGCTTCTTTTAGTCAATATCCGCCTGTAGAAATGGATTATTTCAACAACGAAAAATTTTATTTATACTATAAAGACAGTCGCATTTTTACTGAAACACAAAAAATGCTCGAAGATTTAAATAGATCTTTCATCAATGAAGTTTTAACAAATACTTCCTCTGTTCCTGTTATAATAACAGATTCCAGTCGGAAAGCAGTATTGTATACGGGCAATATCGCATCAAAAAAAGATAGCGATTCGCTCTATATTCAGCATTTGTTGATAAAAATGCAAAATCGCAATACGCCCATAGAAATCGAATTGGGCGGAGGTCAAAAGCAATACATCTTTTATAGCGATTCTGCATTGTTGACACAGTTGACCTATTATCCCATTATTATTTTTATAGCCATTGGCTTATTATTGATGTTTGCCTATTTGGCTTTTCATACCGCACAAACTAGTGCTCAAAATAAACTTTGGGCTGGTTTGGCAAAAGAAACGGCGCATCAAATCGGAACTCCTTTATCTTCGATGTTAGCCTGGGTTGAATTGCTCCGAAGCAATGAATCGATACAAGCGCATTTGGTCGAATTTGAAAAAGATTTAAACCGTTTAGAAATAATTAGCGATCGTTTTTCGAAAATAGGATCTACACCAAAACTAGAATATCTGCCTATTTATGAAGTGATTAGCGAGGTTATTACTTACCTTAAAACACGATCATCAAAAAAGGTGAATTATTATTTGCGTGCAGATATAAAAGATTCAACAAAAGCTAAAATTCCACTCAATGCCCAACTTTTTGCCTGGGTCATCGAAAATGTTTGTAAAAATGCACTGGATGCTATGTCGGGAAACGGCAGCATAGAAATTGTACTAAGCGAAGACGAAAAGCATGTTTTTGTTGATATTAGTGATACCGGAAAAGGAATTCCAAAGAGCAATTTTAAGAATGTTTTTCGTCCTGGATTCACAAGCAAAAAACGAGGTTGGGGCTTGGGTTTATCACTGGCTCAAAGGATAATACAGCATTATCACAAAGGCAAAATCTTTGTAAAAAATTCAGTAATCAATCAGGGAAGCACTTTTCGGATTATGCTTAAAAAATAAGGCTGAATTATTAAATTCATATTAAAAAACCCAGTAAAATTTAGTTGAAACAGGCGCTCATTACCTTCTGTTTTTTCTTGAACGGCATTGGCTCTCAACGAAGTTAAAATTTAGTGAATTGGCGTTTTAGTGGCTAATTTTCTTTCGCCACCAAAGCTCAAAAACACCTAAAAAGCTCAAAATAATTTAAGCAAAGAGATTAGAATGCTTTTCTAACTCTTTAAGGCTTCTTCTAAAGCATCAACCAATTCGTTTAATTGATTAATTACCGCAAGAACTGTTGCTGATTCTGTTAAGTCGGCCCCAGCCATTTTTAGTTGTTCAACAGGATAGTTATTTCCTCCCGATTTTAATAAAGAAAGGTAGTTTTCCAAGGGCTGTTTGTCGCCCGTTTTTAATCCATTTTTCACCTGCTCATACAAACTTGCCGAAGCCGCAAAACTGGTTGCATACTGATAAACATAAAAAGGAGAGCGATAAAAATGCGGAATTCTGGCCCAAAAAATATTGGCCTGATCGCGTGTAAAAATATCATCTCCATAATACTTTTGATCCAAAGCTTCAGAAATACTTGTCAAACTTTCGGCAGTTAAAGCTTTTCCGTTTTCAATAGCCTGATGGGCTTGCAATTCAAAATCGGCAAACATGCTTTGGATAAAGAAAGTACCTGTAATATTTTCGATGCTTTGTTGCAATAAAGCAATTTTTTCTCGTTTATCCGTGCTTTTTTCGAGCATATAATCGAGCAGTAAGCGCTCATTAAATGTTGAAGCTACTTCAGCCACAAAGATGGTATAATCGTGGGTGCTAAAGGGCTGATTTTCTTCTGCTAATATCGTATGCAAACTATGTCCCATTTCATGAGCAAGTGTAAAAACATGGTCTTGCGTTTCGTTATAATTCATCAATATAAAAGGATGCACACCATAAACGCCCATAGAATAAGCGCCCGAAGATTTTCCGTCATTTTCAAAAACATCGATCCAACCATTTTCCAAAGCCGTTTTATATTGCTGAACATAGTTCTCGCCCAAAGGTTCAACCGAAGAAAGCACCAGTTTTTTAGCCTCTTCCCAATCGTATTTTTTATCAAAATCGATTAATGTCACCCGACTATCGTAGCTATGGTAATCGCCACTTAGTTTGAGATATTTGGCTCTAAGTGCATGGTATTTTTTAAGGGCTTGCGTATTTTCGCCTACTGTTTTTATCAGATTGGTATAAACGCTAAGCGGAATATTGTTTTTTTCGAGTTTTGCCTCTATACTTGTTTTGAAATTACGTGCTTGTGCAAAAGCAAAATCTTTATCGCAAATGCCTTTATAGAGCGATGCCAATGTATTTTTCTGATTGGCATAGAGCGGATAAAAGGCTTCTGATGCTTTTTTTCTGTCTGCTCTTATTTTGGATGTATTTAATAGATGTGCATAATTTCCGTGGGTAAGCTTTAATTTTTCGCCGTTTTGCAATTCTATTTCAGGAAATTGAACATCGGCAGTGGTTAAATTGGTATACGTATTTGCCGCTGTTGACGCCATGGGCGAAAAATAAGAAAGCAAACGTTCTTTATCTTCGCTCAGAATATGTTCTTTTTGGCGATGCATATTTTCCAAACCAAAGCGATAAGGCTCGAGTGCAGCATTTTCTGCTATCCATTGCATCCAGGTTTCTTTAGGAATTTTCATAATTTCCGGAGCTATCCAGGCGCTTGCTGTTTGCATAACAGCAAAAAACTGCATCACTTCCTGAAGCTTTTCCTGAAAAATATTTTCTCGATTATCTGTACTTTTTTGCAAGGCAGGATAGGCATAAACTTTATGCGAAAGTTTTTCAACTTCTTCATCTTTTAAAAATACATTTAACAGATTTTCAGCGCTTTTACCTAAAGTTCCTTGCAATATTTTTAATTTATCGGCTTCTTTTTTAAGCTTTTCGAAATCCTTTTGCCAAGCATCCCAATTTGGATAAATATGTTCGAAATTCCATTTATATTCCCCTTTTATGTCTTTTCTTTCCAGCGTATTTGGCTTCATTTTTAAAACAAATTTATTTGACGATGATTTTGTGTTCTTTTAAGAACTGTTTTGAAGTTAGCGCAACCATTTCTTCTATGCCAACAAATTCAAAGCCCAGGGTATTCCTGATTTTTTGGTTGCTATATCTGCATATTTGCATAGAAGACCGAGCCGTTGCTTTTGTAATAAGCGGATCTTTTCGGGTAAAAAAGGAAAGTAGCTTAAGTAATCGCCAACTCAACGCACTCATCCAAGGTTTTACCGGAATTAATGGTTTTGGTCTGCCTAGTTTTATCGCCATTTCATTAAACAACTTTTGATAACCAATATTTTCTGCATTTAAAATAAATCGCTCACCCGAAATCGACTGCTCCATAAGCATTATCATCGCTTTACTAACATCACGAACATACACAAAGCCATTTATGCCCGGCGTATAAAATTTAAGTCCTTTCCAAAAGGTTAAAAACATCGATGCACTTCCGGAATTCCATTTTCCCGGGCCTATTATTATACTTGGATTTACGATTACCGCAGGAAGCCCTTCGGCCATACCGCGCCAAACTTCCAGTTCGGCTTTGTATTTGCTATGCGAGTAAGGCGAACTTTTATCCGATTCTTTCCACGGCGTATCTTCGTTGGCCAATTGATTATTTTCGGCGCGACCTATAGCAGCAATAGAGCTTACATAACAGAGTTTTTTAATTTTGTTGTGCAATGCCGCATTCACCACATTAGCTGTTCCCTGCACATTCATTTCCATCATTTTCTTTCGATCTTCCTCGCGAAAAGAAACGATAGCGGCAGCATGGTAAATTTGACTTGCTCCTTTAAAAGCGTTTTCTAAAGCATAATAATCGGAAACATCGGCTTCAACCCATTCAATTTTTTGAAAAAGAGCATCTGCTTGTTTCGAATAATAAGCAAAAGTATTGCGAACCAACTCTATATCAGAATTTTGGCGCTTTATAGCCCTGATATGCGAATGATTTTGACATAAATCATATAACAAGTGAGCACCTAAAAATCCTGTTCCTCCGGTTACTACTATCATAGGACAAAAGTAAAGATAATTACCTAAAACGACGTTTTTTCTTTGCTGGCCATATCGTTTTCGAAACGATAATTATTTGGCTGCCGGCAGACTAAAACTAAAGGTTGATCCTTTTCCTAAATTACTTTCAGCCTGAATATTACCTCCTTGTATATCGACAAACTCTTTACAAAACAACAAGCCCATACCCGAACCTGTTTCTCCATCAGTACCTACCGACGAATAATTTTCTTTAACGCTAAACAAATTGGGTACTATTTGGGGCGAAATTCCTATGCCACTATCTTCTATGCTTATTTTAATGTATTCTTTATCCGCATTCATGCGCTCACTTATCAGGCGAATAGTTCCGTTTTCCGGCGTAAATTTAATTGCATTTGAAAACAAATTCCTGAAAATAGTACGTACCATATTGCGATCGGCATAGATATAATTGTCTTTTTTTGGTTTGTACTTAATGATTATCTTCTTTTTCTCCCATAAATTTGAGGCAAAATCAATTTCTTCACTTATGGTATCGCAAATATTTACCTTTTCGGGGTTAAAGGCGATAGAACCCGTTTGCACTTTTGCCCATTCCAATAAATTTTTAAGCAATTCGATAGCGCGTAGCGACGATTTTTGGATAATCTGTAAAATTTGAGCTATTTCCTCTTTATCCATATCTTCGTATTCATCAAGCAGAAGACTGGAATAGGAAGCGATGGTAGAGACCGGTGTTTTAACATCGTGACCAATAATAGAAAAAAATTTGTCTTTTGTTTCGTTTAATTCGCGCATTTCCTTTTCGGATTTCGCCAACAGCATTTTGCTTTGCAAGGCAAGCTGTTCGTTAACAATGTTTTGCGCCGATTTTTCTATGGCTTCTATAATTTTATCTTTTAGAAAAGGCTTAATTATATAGCCATCAACACCTAAATCAATGGCACGAAGAAAATATTCCGCATCAGAATAAGCCGACATTACAATGCGATGTATATTTGGTTTTATAAGCTTCATTTTATGAAGCATAGTAAGACCATCCATACCGGGCATACGAATATCCGTAATCACTAAATCTATTTTTTTATCTCGAAAAATAGCCAAGGCATTTTGCGCATTTTTTGCCGTAAACACTTTGGAATAGCGCCGGCCAATAATATTACTAAGCGACTGTAAAACTTCTCGTTCATCTTCAACAATTAAAATACTGATTCTATCTTCCATTGTTTAATCAATCCTTAAGTTTAAAGTGATTTTAAATTCTGCTCCTTCCAATTGATTTTGAATTTCTATACGTCCATCCATTTGTTTTTCAACCATCGATTTAGCCATAAATAAGCCTAAACCGCTCCCCTTTTTTGTGGTTTTTGTTGTAAAATAAGGATCAAATATTCTATTCACAATCTCCCCGTCGATGCCTTTGCCATTATCGAGCACGCGGATGCAGTAGCTGTGTTCATATTTTTTTAGTTTAATCCATATTTCCGGTTTTTTTATTTCTCGCTCAACCAAAATATCACGCGAATTATTGAGCAAATTCAACATAACGTGCGAAAGCATATTGGGATATCCAACAGCCTCAAAATCTTCGTCATACATAAACCGAACCTGAATTTTATTCCGCTTTGTAGTGCCTCCGATAAATTTTATCAATTTCTCGATCAGCTCCTTAGGGCTAAAGGTTTCTTTTTTAAAATCGTCGGTGTACATTTTACTAAAATCGTCAATGGTATTCGACATAAATTTTAAACGACGATACACCGTTTTCATCGTTTTTTCAAAATATTCCTTATTCAGAACGCCAAAAGTAAACGCATCTTCAAGATCGTTAACTAAAATTGAGACTTCGTTCAGTGGTTGTCGCCATTGATGAGCAATATTCCCAATCATTTCGCCAAGCACTGCATGGCGCGATTGCTGTATCAGTAAATGGTCTTTCTCCCTACTCTTGGCCAATTCTTTTTGCACCTTTTCCTTAAGCGTTTTATTGATAATGGCCAACTGTGCTTTGCTTTCTTCTAAATCTTTTTTTATAAGATAACTGGTTGTAATATCTTGCAGAGTACCAATGAGTTTAATCGGTTCTTTATTTTCATCAAGCTCAAAAAAACCTTTTTCTTCGATATATTTTAATTGCCCATCAAGCGTATAAATCCGATAAACTATTTGGTATTCTTTTTTCTCTTCTAAGGCTTTTTTAAATTCGGCATCCTGATATGCTAAATCTTTTGGATGTATTTGATTTCGGTATTTCTGATAGCTAGGGTTTTTAATCGATTTGTCGAAACCAAATATCCGACAGACTTCGTCGGACCAATCGGCGGCCTTCGTTTGCAAGTCGAATTCGAAATGACCCATTTTGGCTATTTTTTGAGCTTCCGATAATTTTCTGGCGTTTTCTTGCAAAGAGCGCTTGTTCTTTTCGCGTTCACTAACATCGTAAACGGTAATAAACAATTGCTGGTCTGTGGCAATTACAATAGGCGAAACATTTACTTCTACTTCCCTGCTTTCTCCATTTGCCAGGCGATGTTGAAAAACAAAAGCCTGAGATGAAGAACGCATAACTTGCTTCATTTTTTGATCAATTTCGTGCCGTGGCAAAATATTTATATCATAGGCATTTAGCTTAATAAATTCTTCGTGACTATAGCCATAAAAATGTATTGCTGCATCATTGGCTTCGATCACTCTTTTAGTTAAGGGATCGATTTGCAGCATAGCCGCTGTATTATTTTCAAAATAAGCCCGGAAGCGCGCTTCACTACTTTTTAGTTCTTCTTGTGCTTTTTTTCCTTCGGTTATATCTTGAATACTACTAAATAAAGATAATTTGCCATCCACTTCGATAGCTGAAGAATGAACCTGAACATAGCGGATTTCGCCATTTTTTAAACGATGTGCAATCGAAAAATCGCTCTGCTCCTTATTCCGTATTTTATTCGTAATTTCTTTAATTTCTTCCTTAGAAAGCATATTCAAATCGTGAATTTTCATATTCAGTAATTCTGCTTTTGAATAGCCGTAAAATTTAATTGCAGCCTGGTTGGCATCGAGAATCTGAAAATTTTCAGAATCAATTTGTAGATTTATAGCGGTACTTTTCTCGAAATAAGCTCTGAATTTTGCTTCACTTTTAGCCAATTGTAATTCGGCTTGTTTTTGCTTACTAATATCGCGAAAAGTAGAAATACGAACCTTTTTTCCTAAATAAGTAAAATCTTTTCCTCGCAATTCAGCAGGAAAAATTTCGCCTGTTTTGCGGAGGCACCATCCTTCATAAGGCGCAGCATATTCGAGCGAAAATTTTTCATTTACTAAAGCCTTACTTTGAGGTGCAATAAGATGGAGTATGGGCAATCCTAAAGCTTCTTTGCGTGAATAGCCAAAAATTTCAATGGCTTTTTTGTTTAAATCGATGCAAAATCCATTTTCCATAATAAATACAGCTTCGGATGCCGCATCAGCCAATGCCTTGTAACGCGCTTCGCTTTCTGTATTTTCACTTAAATTTTCAGGAAACTGGATAGGCTTTTTCTCTTTTTCTAAAGTTTCTTTCAATAGGTGATTTTGAGATTCCAATAAACGAATCCTTTCTTCAAGTTGAATTATCCTATTGCTATCCTTCATGGTTTAAGAGCTAATATTTTTTCAACGTATTGAAATCTGTTTTCAAGCGAAGTGGTTATTGCTTTTAAAAAATTGTGTTTAGTATCTGTTCAGTCAAAGATAGGTTATTTTTAGCTGATTAGAAAGTATTTACATCAGTTTTTACACCTTCTTTACTAAATTCTGATCTTATTCGCTTAAAGGTGGATCGATTTCGAACGCTCGATTACAAATAAAACGCTTCTTTTATAGGTATTGCAAACAAATAAAGGCTTCGTTGAAATACAAATCGCCCTAAAGAGAAGTTCGTCATAGCAATTAAGTATTATGAATTGCACAAAAATTGTACATTTGCCACTTCAAAAAAGAGTAGAAATGCGCAAATTTATTGGACTATTATTACTTCTTTGGTCATCCATACTATTTGGCCAAACGTCTTATGGCGACTATTATCAAAATGCAGAAGGATTAAAAGATGAAGCACTAAAAACAGCTTTATATCATATTATTAAGGGGCAAACCGAATATCCTTACACGGCAAGCAGCACCGATGTTTGGGATATGCTTAAACAAACGGACAAAGACCCTAACAATTCGGCCAATGTTATTTTGCTTTATTCCGGAACATCGGTAAATGCGGCACAAGAATACAATAACGGAAACGGTTGGACTCGCGAGCACGTTTGGGCTAAATCGCGTGGCGATTTTGGTACAGAAATGGGTCCGGGAACGGATGCTCATCACTTACGGCCAGAAGATAATGAAGTCAACACAATTCGCAATAATCGTTCTTTCGATAATTGCAATAGCTGCGAGCAAGTTATAGACAATGGCGTTTGGACGGGCTCATATATCGATAAAAATGAATGGACTTTCGAACCTCGCGATGCCGTAAAAGGAGATGTGGCTCGAATGATTTTTTATATGGCCACACGCTACGAAGGAGAAAACGGCGAGCCTGATTTGCAAATGACAGAATCTTTACCATCAGCAAGTGATCAAAGCCCTTTTCATGGACGATTATCAACGCTCATTCAATGGAATCGTGAAGATCCTGTTGATGATTGGGAACGCAATAGAAACGATATTATTTACACCCAATTTCAGCACAACAGAAATCCCTATATCGATCATCCTGAATTGATCGAATACATTTGGGGAAATAATAAAGGATTGGTGTGGACCTCTGCTTTTAGTACTTTCCCACAAAATAACGAAACCAATGTTTCCGTTAATACGAGCATCCGCTATGTATATAGTCAAGCCATACGAAATAGCGATGATTCGGAAATTACCAATGCGAATGTAGCCGACTTACTGGTTCTGAAAGAAACGGATAGCAACGGTGCCGATGTTGCTTTTACGGCCAGTATCGACGACAATAAAAGAGTGATTACACTCACTCCCTCTTCCGCTCTGAAAAACAATCAAATCTATTATAGTTCCGTTGCGGCGGTAGAAGATGAAAACGAGAATGTACAGGCATTTACGGAAATCACTTTTACTACCGAAGAAGCGGATATAACAGCTCCTGTTATCGAATTTGATCCTCCAAATGGCGCTAGCAATGTGGCCATAAATGTTTCGCCTGAAATCACTTTTGATGAAGCGGTCCGCAACCTGAACGACTCAGAAATAACAGATGCCAATGTAGCCGATCTGATCCAGTTTAAAGAAACAGACAGTAATGGCGCTGCTGTTGATTTTACGGCCACAATTAATGAAACGAAGCAAGTGATTACATTAACTACCTCATCCAATTTACAATACAGTCAAGTGTATTTTATTTCTTTTGATGCGGTTGAAGATGATAATAACAATGCAAGTTCGGCGAGCACTATTACGTTTACTACCAGCGATCCTCCGGAACAATCGGATGTTATTATTTCGCAATATTACGAAGGAGCCAGCAACGATAAATATATAGAAATAACGAATCTTGGAAGCGAGTCTGTCGATTTAAGCGGCTATTATTTGGGTCGTTTTAGTAATACTTCAAATCCGGATGAGAATGATAGTTATGATAATGGCTCCGCTTTAAGCGGAACGATAGCAGCCGGACAAACCTTGCTGTATAAAAATGCTTCAGCAGAAAATCCTCCTTATGCTGTTGCAAATGCAGTTACAAGCACTACAGCTACTTATTTCAATGGCGATGATCCTATAGCTTTAATGAATGGCGGCAATACCTGGGGAAATCGCATCGACTGTTTATATGCAGAAGGAACCTGGGGTGCAGAAAAGAGCTTTTACCGTAAATCTACAGTTACAACAGGCAATACAGCAATGAGTGTTTTGGATGGTAGCGGCGAATGGACAGAAGTAAGTCTTGCCCAAGTAGCAAATGCCAATGCTTCTGATTCTGAATATTTAGGAACTCATATTGCCGGAACAGCTTTAGGAATAGATGATATCGACCTGGCGGAGATAAGCATTTATCCTAATCCAAATAAAGGTAAATTCTATATTTTGTTAGGTCGCGGATTTGATTCAAACACTAAGATTGAAGTCTATAGCGTAATGGGAAAACGTGTTTATGAAACCATAAGCAACACTACGAAAACTGAAATCGATTTAAGCGATTTAGAACAAGGAATTTATTTTATCAGAGTTAGGGATGGAAAAGCAATTGTAACACAAAAATTTATAAAACAGTAAATTTCTTTGATAAATAGGAAAAGGCCGTCTTGAAGAGATTTTTAAGACGGCCTTTTTTTCAAGGTCTTCTCAAATTCCTAAAGGCACAATTCAATATCAGTCGGGATCCTTCCAATCACCTTCTGTTTTGATTAAATCAACTAAAGCTTCGGCAGCTTCTTTTTCCGGAATATTCTTCCTTTTCAACACTTTTCCTTTGTATAGATTTACTTTTCCAACACCACTGCCAACATAGCCATAATCCGCATCAGCCATTTCGCCTAAACCATTGACTATACAGCCCATCATCGCAATTTTCAAATGTTTCAAATGCTTTGTTTTTTGACGAATTTCTTCCAGGCGTTCTTCGATATCAAATAAAGTTCTACCGCAAGAAGGACACGCAATATAATCGGTTTGTGATAAACGCAATCGACAAGCTTGGAGCACTCCAAAAGCCATCTGTCTTTGCGTAAATAAATGTATTCCTCCCGCATCTTCAATCCATATGCCATCGCCAAAACCATCAAGCAAAAGCGACGCAAAGGCATGCGTTGCTTTTATAAGTAAATCTTCTACCTGTTCTACTGCAAATTTTCGGTGCAAAATAACAGGCAAGTTCAACTTATTTTGATCTAAAATATAAAATGCATTTCTCCATTCAGCGATCGGATTTTCGGTATTGGCCGTTAGCACAAGTACAGCTAAAGAAAATTTTGCCAGCGCTTTTATAATTTTGTTTGAATGAAGTTCTACAGGTGTTAAACGAACAAAAAACATTTGTTCAATCGAGCTTTGATGCTGTAATAAATCATTAGCATTGAGTAGCGGAAAACAATTGGAAAAGGCTTGATTCCAAACTCCAAAATCCTGGATATAATTTTTTTCCTCAGGCAAAAACACCGGCTTTTCATTGCCTATATATAAAAAATCGGCTTCCGGATAAGTTTCGCCGCGCTTGGGACGTGGTACTTTACAACTAAAAGATTGTGTTGCTGCTGCGATAACAAGGGGTGGGTTTTTAGCTCCAATTGTATTTACTTGTACCGAAGCCCTTCTGGAATACGTAAAAGGATCTGTCCATTTTTTTACAAATTCCACCGACTTTTTTTCTTCTTTATTATTAATTAAAAAACTGCGCAGCTGAATTGCTATAGGAATTTCATTTTCAGGCGCTTCGGTTAATGAAACGCGCAAAGTATTTCCTATTCCTTCGCCTAATAAAGCAGCTATTCCGGCTATCGATTTTTGTCTGCCTTCGATTCCATTTCCGGCTTCGGTAACCCCTAAGTGTATTGGATAAATGCGATTATTTTGCACCATGCGATAAGCCAATAAACGATTGGCATGCAACATGCTTAAAACATTACTCGATTTAAGGGAAATAATGATTTGATCGAAATCTTCTGCTTCAAAAATACGCACAAATTCCATAGCCGACTCCACCATGCCTAGAGGTGTATTTCCATATCGACTCATAATCCGATTGGATAGCGAGCCATGATTAACACCTATTCGGATAGCCGTTTTATGTTTTTTACAAAGCGAGATTAAGGGTTTAAGTTTTTGGGCTGTTTTTGCTAAAGCAGTTTGATACTCTTGCTCGGAAAAATTGCTTTTTGTATTTCTTTCGGCATAATTTCCAGGATTAATCCTTACTTTATCAACATATTGCGCTGCTATTTCCGCCGCTCTCGAACTAAAATGAATATCGGCAGCTAATGGCGTATCGTATCCTCTTGTAAGCAATTCTTTTTTAATTTCCTTAAGATTTTCAGCTTCGGCCTCACCCTGAGCTGTACACCGTACCAATTCTCCTCCGGCCTCAATAATACGAATGGCCTGCTCAACCGTAGCCGGCGTATCCAGTGTATTTGTATTCGTCATAGACTGAATCACAAGCGGATGATTTCCTCCCAAAATTAACTTTCCAACATTTACCTCCTTTGCTAAAAAAGCGCTGTTGGAAAAATACAGACTAGGATCAGCATTCTTGTTAAGCATAGATCTTTTCTTTTATTTCCAATCGACTTCCGCCAATAAAATTATTTTTTCGTCGCTTTTACGCTGCATTTTATAGCGCACTTTGGCTCTGTTTTCCTTTTTATCGGCAAAGATTTCTATTTCATCGCCAAAGCGTGTTTCTTGCAAAAAATTGACTAAAATTTCTTGGAGCGGAAAGCTTTTAAGTGCTTCGGGAGTATACAAATCGCAAATCCAGGCTATATATTTGGCATTATTCACATGGCCGTAATAATCTATATCACTGGTTTTAACCTGATAGGTATTCAATAAAAAAGGGAACTCGCCTCGCGGTTTTAACCTTGAAACCAAGTTCTCTACTTGTTCTGAAAAACGCAATGAATCAAAAACATGATCCAGACGCTGGGGTCGTCGGGTTTTTGTTTCGATAATTACCCAATTCGACGAACCCACTGCAATAAGCTTATTTTGTGCGTTCAACATCCTGTAATCGCGATTAGCAAACATACCGCTAATGCCTTTAGGTTGGGTTTGAATGATAAGTTCTTCTTGCCATTTGGGCAAGCTGTCCATCATTTTTATTCGCATTCCAAATAAGACCCAGGCCAAATTTTGCGTACCCAAACTATCAAAGCCAAATCCCAATTCTTCGGCATGCTTCCACGCTGTTTCCTGCGCAAAATTAAACAGCGAATACGTACTTAAAACCCCACCAAAATCAACATCGTGCCATGATACAAAATTGGTGCTGCTAAGTTGTGGAATATCGGTTGAAAAAGCTGGAATTAATCGATTCATAAAAGCTTGTAATTAGTGTTTTTTTCGATTGCTAAATATACGCTTTCCGATGCATTTTTCAAAGCCTTTTATTGAACAAGTCAATCTGTAAAACCCATTGTTAAACCGCTTTGTTTTTCTGAAAGAAAAAGGAAAAAAGCAAGGCCAAAAATGATATTCCGGCGGCAATTTGAAAAACAAATTGAATGGCTGCTATACGCTCCGGAATAAGTGCCGTATCGATATTGATATGTAATTTTTCGAGGAAAGAACTAAACAAAAAAGCAAAAACTAACACTCCTATTAATTTCCCCATACTTTTCGACGAAGAAATTACAGCCGATCCCATGCCTGAATTTGCATTTGATAAGGCCTGCATACCTATGGTGGTAGCTGCCGGATAAAAGAATCCCATAGCAATACCTAAAAGAAGCATAGAAATAATCAAAAATTGCAGGCTGCTGTCTTGAGCCCAAAAACTAAACAAGATCATCGAAATAAAAAGGAAAAGATTGCCTAAAATAACCACATTTTTTACGCCCCATAATCGCTGAAAATAACCGGTAAATGGCGAAAGTAAAACCATAACAGCAGGAGATATAACCATAAGTAAACCTGATAATTCTGAATCAAAACCTCGGCCTTCCTCAAAATAAAAAGGACGCAGGAAGCGCGAACCCACATTAACCACAAAGAATAAAAAAAAACCAAAACTTGCCAGCCAAAAATTGCGCAAGCGAAACAAATTCAGGTGCAAAATTGGGAATTTACATTTTTTTTCGCGGTAAAGAAAAGCGATAAAAAAGAAAACTGCCAGCGCTAAAAACAGAATAGCTATAGCCCAGCCCATTTGTTTACCGACATTAACAGCAGCAATAATGCTTCCCAAAAAACCAAAACTTAAAAAAGCGCCGATTGTATCAAATTGCTCTTTTATTGTTTTGGGTATATCGAGCTTGAGTTTAGTGCTAAACCAAAGACCCAAAAGTACAAAAGGTATATTAATAAAAAATACAGCCGACCAGGAAAACCAAGCTACCAGATAACCTCCAATTAAAGGCCCTATACTTATTCCAATACCCGTGCTCATCATCCACTGACCATAAGCTGTCGCTTGTTTATTAGAAGAAATATAGCGTTTTATAAGTGCGGGACCAACAACATACAAGGTAGATTCGGCAAAACCCTGAATAAAACGCAAAACCAAAAGGAAAGAAAAATGGTGACTTATACCGCTTAAAAAGGTAGTCAGTCCAAAAATGGAAAATCCAATAATCAATAATATTTTTGGTGAAAACAATTGACTTATTTTTCCGATAATCAAAGCGGAACTTGTAGCCGTAAGCATCGAAATCATTAAGACCAAAGAAATAAAAGAAACACTGTAACCAAAATATGCACGCATTTCCGGCATCGCAATATTTACGGCCGAAAGATCCATTAACACAACCAAAGCGGCTATATTAATAGCCCAACGCAGTGCTTTTTCGTTTTGCATATTTTAATGTGCTTCTAACCAGTTTTCGCCTGTATTTATATCCACCACTATCGGAACATTTAAAGAAACAGCTTCACGCATTTCTTTTTCTACCAGTATTTTAAGCTCTTCCACTTCGTCGCGGTGGGCATCAAAAACCAATTCATCGTGCACCTGTAAAATCATTTTCGATTTCATTTTCTTTTCTAACATACGCTGATGAACACGAATCATCGCTACTTTAATCATATCGGCCGAAGATCCCTGAATAGGTGCATTAATTGCATTTCGTTCGGCAAAACCACGAACTATGGCGTTGGCTGAGTTGATGTCTTTCAAATACCTGCGGCGACCTTTAATTGTTTCGACATATCCATTGGTTTTAGCAAAGGCTATCGATTCCTCCATAAAACGCTTAATGGATGGATAATTAGCAAAATAATTGGCAATAATTTCTGCGGCTTCTTTGCGCGAAACCCCAATATTTTCGGAAAGGCCAAATGCGGAAATGCCATAGATAATTCCAAAGTTTACCCCTTTAGCATTTCGTCGCATATCTTTTGTAACTTCCTCAATTGGAAGATTATACACTTTAGATGCCGTAGCTGTGTGTATATCTATTCCCTCATGAAAGGCTTGCATCATAGCTGCATCGCCACTCATACTGGCAATAATGCGCAGCTCTATTTGCGAATAATCCGCAGCCAAAAGAATATAATCGGCGTTGCGTGGCACAAAAGCTTTCCGAATTTCTCTACCTTTTTCCGTACGGATAGGAATGTTCTGAAGATTTGGATTTGTGGAACTCAATCGGCCCGTAGCCGCCACCGTTTGATTATAACTTGTATGTATCCTTTTGGTACGAGGATTTACCAATAATGGCAAAGTATCGACATAGGTTGATTTTAGTTTTGTAAGCGAACGATAATCGAGGATAGCCCGAATAATTGGATGTTTATTTTCCAGTTTGGCAAGTACATCTTCGCCGGTTGAATACTGTCCCGACTTTGTTTTCTTTGCTTTTTCCACAATTTTCATACGCACAAAAAGCACTTCACCTAACTGTTTGGGCGATGACACATTAAACTGAACACCAGCCATATCCTGAATTTGATCATTCAGTTTTAGAATTTCTTCACCTAATTCAAGAGAAAAATTGTTAAGCGCTTCCGAGTCCAGATTCACCCCTTCACTTTCCATGGAGGCCAAAACGGGAATTAATGGAATTTCAATTTCATTAAAAAGCTCCAATAAACCGGCTTCTTGCAATTGTGTTTCAAAAACATCCTTGAGTTGCAGCGTAATATCAGCATCTTCGGCAGCATATTCTTTTATTAAATCCAAGGCAACACTACGCATATTTTTTTGGCCTTTTCCTTTTTTGCCGATGAGCTGCTCTATTGGCATAGGCTTATAATTCAAGTAATTCTCGGCCAAAATATCCATGCCATGACGCATATCCGGTTGCAAAAGATAATGCGCAATCATGGTATCAAACAATCGGCCTTTTACTTCTATACCATACCATTTTAAAAAGGCGATATCAAACTTTAGATTTTGGCCAATTTTCCCAATCGATTCATTTTCGAAAATCGGTTTAAATTCTTGCATAATAGCCTCTGCCTCAGCAAAATTTTCGGGCAAGTTTACATAATAGCCTGTATGATGACCAAATGAAAACGACACGCCGACTAACTCATCGACATTTGGATCTAAGCCGGTAGTTTCGGTATCAAAGCTAAAAGCCATGCAAGTAGCCAATGTTTCAATCAGCGCCTTTCTTTTAGCTAAGCTATCGACCAATTCGTAGTTATGCTGTTGATTTTCAAGTGTTTTAAAATCTATTGCACTTTTTATTTCCACACCGGCCGAACTGAATAAATCGGTTTGAAAACCATCTTCCTCACTATTGCCTTGAGCAAGCGTATCTGATTGCATCGACTGACTTTGTTTTAGAACTCGGGCAGCAAAGGTTCTAAACTCCAATTCGCCGGTAATTTCTTTTAAGGCCTCAGTATTTGGTTCTTCAATTTCAAAACTTTTGATATCAAAGCTTATCGGTGCATGGATATCAATGGTGGCCAGCTTTTTCGATAATAAAGCATTTTCTTTAGCGGCTTCTACTTTTTCGCGCAATTTTGGGTTTTTAATTTCCGCACTTCGCGAAACCATTTCTTCGACACTACCAAATTGAGCAATCAGTTTTTTAGCCGTAACAGGTCCTACACCGGCAATTCCGGGAATATTATCCGAAACATCGCCACTTAAACCCAGAAAATCGATGACTTGTTCCGGTTGTGCTACGCCAAATTTTTCGCATACTTCGGCTACGCCTAAAACTTCAGCCTTATTTCCCATGCGAGCAGGCTTATAAATTTTTATATTCTCGCTAACCAGTTGTCCGAAATCTTTGTCGGGAGTCATCATATACGTGATCAGGTTTTGCTTTTCCGCTTGCTTTGCCAATGTTCCGATAACGTCGTCGGCTTCGTAATTTTCGACCAAAACAACAGGAATATTAAAGGCCTCGATCAGCTTTTTGATATAGGGAATAGATAGGCTGATATCTTCCGGAGTTTTTTCGCGTTGTGCTTTGTATTCGGGATAAATTTCGTTTCTAAAAGTTAGTCCTTTTGGATCGAAAACAACGCCAATATAATCGGGTTTTTCATTCGACAATACATCGTATAACGAATTGGCAAAGCCCAATATTGCGGAAGTATTTAGTCCTTTTGAATTGATACGTGGATTTCGATTGAGCGCATAATACGCTCTGTATATCAAGGCATAAGCATCGAGCAGAAAAAGTTTTTTCTTGTCAGGCATAGCATTTTTTTTAATAAAAAGAGGGAGCTACCGTTTAAAATCTATAACTAAATCGATTTAATAAAGCAGCGTCTTCTTTTATGTTGAATAGGATCAAAATTTTTCCAATTACTAATCACATTATGATTGGTTTCAAACACTCCGGTAGTTTCCATGTGATAAATGCCTTGTTTTCTCATCTCCGCCATCAAGGCATCAAATAAAATAACGGCTACTCCCGATCTTTCATATTCCGGCATAGTGCCAATCAGGAAAAAATCGAGTACTTCCGGGTTTTTCATCGCTTTAAGAATATGATAAAAACCAAAAGGAAAGAGATTGCCTTTGGCTTTTTGCATGGCTTCTGATAAAGAAGGCACAGCAAGCATAAAACCAATAACCTGCTCCTCTTTTTTAGCGACAAAAACAAATTTTGGATTGATTAATTTAAAATACTTGTTCTTGTATTCTTCTACCATTTTATCGTTAAACTCTATGGTATAATGCAGCTTTCTGAATGCTCCATTAACAACTTCAAAAATCGGGTTTACATAGGGGAGCAATTGCTTATTGTCGGTAAAAGTTTCTATACTAAAGCCATAGCGCTTGCGTATAATTTCTGCACCACGAATGGCTTTTTCGTTGGCATGATCAGAAAGTTTTAAACGAAATTCTATCCAATCAATTTCTTTTTCAAAACCATAAGCATCTAAATGCGTTTTATAATAAGGCATATGATAAACCGAAGCCACAGATGGAAGATGTTCGAAACCTTCGATAAGCATGCCTTGATTGTCTAGATTGGTATATCCCAAAGGGCCATGAACGAATTCCATACCGCGCTCTTTAATCCAAGCAATAGCAGTATCCATCAACAAGAGGAAAACTTCTTTATCGTCGATAAATTCGAGTTTAGAAAATCGGCCATATTTTTTCCCTGTTTTTTCGTTGTATTGTGGATTGATTATGGCGCTGATTCGGCCAACCGCTTTGCCATCGCGATAAGCAACCCAAAATTCGGTTTCGCAAAATTCCATCGCCGGAATATGTGTTACATCAAAAGCTTTAAGCTCATCCGATTTTATTGGAGGAACCCATAAGGGCATGTTTTTATATATTTCGAAAGGTAAATACGCAAAGGTCTTTTTTTGTTTTTTACTTCGAACAACTTCTATAGTTAGTGCCATAATTGCATTTGTTTTGTGAACAAATCTAAGGAAAAAAGGCGACAAAATAGCGAGTGATTTTTGGATCATAAAAGATGAATCTTGGTTATAAAAAACGAGCATTTTAAGCGCTAAAAACATTCTTATTTTGTTTTAGATTAAAAATCTTTATTTTTAGCTCTCAATAAAAAAAACAAATTATGGCTCAAACCTATACAATAAAAATCCCCCTTGGCTTTAAGGCTCCCGATTTTCAATTGCCCGACACGATAAGCGGCAAGTGGTTTAATTTCAATGATATTAAGGGCGAAAAAGGTACTCTAGTGATGTTTATCTGCAATCATTGTCCGTATGTAATTCATGTGATAAAAGAATTGGTAAGCATTGCCAACGAATATCAGAAGAAAGGAATTGGTTTTGTTGCTATTAGCTCTAATGATGTTCAGAATTATCCTGAAGACTCGCCGGAATTGATGAAACGTTTTGCCCAAGAGCATCACTTTACCTTTCCCTATCTTTATGATGAATCGCAAGAAATTGCCAAAGCCTATGAAGCCGCCTGCACCCCCGATTATAATTTATTTGACATCAATGATTTATGCATTTACCGTGGCCAATTAGACAATTCTCGCCCACAAAATGGCTTGCCGGTAAACGGTGAGCATTTACGTGCAGCACTTGAAGATGTAATCCAAGGCAGAACACCTAGCGAGAATCAATTGCCCAGTTCGGGATGCAATATCAAGTGGAAAGATGCAGATAAGAATCCACTAAAAAAATTATAAAAATCAATCCGAATTGATCATCCAAATCGAAAATTGTTCGAGATAATTCCAATACGAAAGCAATAATTCGTCGGGTAATCCCAATTCAGGCAACAATTCCTGATAAAACCCCAGCCATATCTTTCTTGCTTCGGCATTGATTGAAAAAGGATTGTGCCGTCGAACAAGCATCGGATTACCTCTATTTTGGTTGTAGTAATTCGGCCCTCCCAATATCTGAACAAAAAAATCGGCTGAATTATTTTTCGCCGCTTCAAACATCACCTCTTCTGCAGGAAATAAATGTTTTATCCGGCTTGTTCTTAATTTATCGTAATGATCGCTTACTAGTTTTCTAACGCCTTCTTCTTTTAAGAATTCTAAAATTCCCGGATGAGGCAAGCTTATATTAGGTCGACTGCCTTTTGTGGCTTCTGTAATTTTTAAATCTATCATCGTTTTTATATTAACAAAACAAAAATAAAGCATATTTCATATGTTTCGAA
Source organism: Bacteroidales bacterium (assembly GCA_016929955.1). Taxonomy (GTDB): domain Bacteria; phylum Bacteroidota; class Bacteroidia; order Bacteroidales; family UBA12170; genus UBA12170. Next base: position 34,590 of record JAFGHU010000116.1, read on the forward strand.
ATTAAAAACGCCCTCTTTCTCTGAAAAAATGTTAAGTCGCTTTTGTTTTCGACTGATTTTTATATATTTGCCCCGATAAAATAATGCAAATAAAGATAAAATTTTAAGAATGAATAAACTGAAATTTACCTTATTGATCTTTTTAACAGGATTAGTAACATTAGTGAACGGCCAAGACCTTAACGCTGCGGGAGCAAAATTTAACGAGGGATTAGAGTTAGATAAAGCAAAAAATTATAGTGGAGCTATTAAAGCCTGGGAAGAAAGTATTTCTATTTGCAATAAAATTGGATTTGAAGCCGATCAGTTAAAAGCAACAGTGCAAAAACCATTGGCTTATACTTATTTTAAAGAAGGAATTACCCTTTATAAAAAGAAGAAATTTGACGATGCTGCCAAAGCATTAAAAAATGCAGTTAAAAATGCAGACGAAGTTGGCGATGCCAAAACTTCTAAACAAGCAAGTACTTATATACCAAAAATTTACTCTTCGAAAGGATTGAGTTTATTGGTTAAAAAAGATTATAATGGTGCCTTAAAAGTTTTTGATGAAGCAATTGGATACAATCCTAAATGTGTGGATGCATTTTATGGTAAGGGAATGACTTATAAAGAAATGGATCAATTGGATAAAGCATCAGAAGCATTTGATCAAGTTATTAAATTTGGGGCTACTAATAAATCAGCTGCCAAAAAAGTAGAAAGCGCTAAAGAGGCTGCGCAGAAAATGTTTGAAGCAAAAGCGGCAACAGAATTGCAAATTGAGCATAATACAGAAGCTGTTGCCTTATTAGATAAAGCTTTAAAATATTCGCAAAGTTCTCCAAACACCTTTTATTTGCTTACTTTGGCGAATAACAAAATGAAAAAATGGGATGCTACTATTGAAGCCGGACAAAAAGCGCTAACGCTTGCCGGTGTTGATGTTTCGGCAGTTAATTTTGAGTTGGGAAAAGCTTTTGAAGGAAAACAAGACAAGGCTAATGCCTGTGCTGCTTATAAAAAAGTAACTGATGGCCCTAATGTAGATGCCGCTAAATTTCAGATTAAAGAAGTGCTTAAATGTAACTAGATTTAATCGTCTAAAACGATTTTAAAAAAGGCAGTCGTGATGGCTGCCTTTTTTTATATTCCTGATTTAATGAAACCCTTATATAAAATTTTTTAGCTTTGTATAAAAGGAACTTTATCCCGAAATTTTTTCGCATTTGGAGTTGAGCGCATATATAAATCTGAAAAAACAATACTATGGAACTGTTATCAAAAAAATGGATACTGATTTTAATTAACGCTATCCTCGTCATTAGTTTTGGATTGATTTTATTAATTGTTCCTATCGAAACCATTAAAAATCTGGTGTTTGTCGTCGGAATAATTATTGCTTTTGTTGGTCTTATATTGATTTTTGGCGCTTTTAATTACGCCAGAGAAAATAAGAATATGCTGTTTTGGATGGTTCAGGGACTATTTAACCTGCTTATTGGCGGTGTAGTTATGTTTTATCCCGAAGCATCGTTTAAATTTTTATTGATTTTAGCAGGCTTATGGGCTATTGTATTGGGTGTTTATCAACTTTCGGTAAGCTTAAATTCTACCCTTGAACTCAAAGGCAAAACCTGGCATAAAATAAATGGATTTGCAACTATTCTATTAGGCTTTTTACTTATTTTCTTTTCCGAAATGATTATGGGCATTCTTATCCAACTCTTTGGAATTATGATACTTATAATCGGATTTGGCATGTTGTATTTTTCCATTTTATTAAAAAAGCTGAGTAAAGCAGAAAAAGATTATATACCTAATGATCCGCCGAATATCGACCCCTTAGACGACGATGGGGATGATATTATTATGATTTAAAAGCTTTGATATCTTTTACATTTAGCTGCAAATTCTTTACGCCATTCCAATTGTTTTCTTCCAGTGTAAAGCACAGATTAAAAACGCTTTGCTTATCCGTATTCCCTTTTTTGTAATAATCTGTTCCCGACTTGATTAAGCCAAATTTATCGGCTTGTTGAAAGGCAATCCCCGCTATTGGAAAACCTGAAGTGTTTTTATGTACAACATCAAGCTTGATATGCTTTTCGCCAACAATTCGCGATTTACCGGTATCAATAAGCTCTTCGGCTTGAAAAACAGGTAACATATTACCGGGTCCAAAAGGGGCTAATTGTTTTAATATTCGATAAAATTTCTGATTCAGCTCGTTTAAGCTAAGTGTTAAATCAATTTTGATTTGAGGCACAAGCGATGATTCGGTAATATGCTCCTGAACATATTTTTCGAAACAGTTACAAAAAGCTTCATATTTTTCAGGTTTGATAGATAGTCCGGCGGCATAAGTATGGCCTCCAAAATGCTCGAGATGTTCGCTACACGATTCAATTGCATCATAAATATCAAAGCCATGCACCGACCGACAAGAAGCAGTAAGCAAACCATTGGATTTAGTAAAAACAACCGTTGGTTTATAGTAATTTTCTATGAGTCGCGAGGCAACAATTCCTATCACGCCTTTCGACCAATCCGGTTTAAATACAATATTGGCTTTTTTATTTTTTTGTTCGGGATCGTTTTCGATAATAGCTAAGGCTTCTTCGGTAGTTTTACTATCTAAACTTCTTCGTTCTGTGTTTAAATCGTTGATTTGATCAGCAATAACATCCGCTTCTTCTTGCGTTTTACTAATCAATAAGCGCACCGAATCTTTTCCGCTTTCGATGCGGCCGGCAGCATTAATGCGCGGCCCTAACTGAAAAACCAAATCGCTAATTCCCAATGGTTTATCGAATATATTTTGGGCTTGATTTAAGTTTCGCGGACGCGCTTTCCGAACGCTGGTATATTTTAAGATGGCTTCTACGCCTTTTCTTGGCATTTTATTAATTCTTTCCAAACCATAATAGGCCAAAACTCTATTTTCGCCTGTAATTGGCACAATATCAGCAGCAATGCTGATGGCCACCAAATCCAGGTATTCTTCCAATTGTTTAAAAGGCAATTGCTTGTTTTGAGCCAAGGCTTGTGCCAATTTAAAACCAACACCACAGCCCGATAATTCTTTGAACGGATACGGACAATCATCGCGTTTGGCATCTAAAACAGCAACAGCATCGGGTAAAACATCGCCTGGTCGATGATGATCTCCAATAATAAATTCGACCTGCTTTGATTTGGCATACTCAATTTTATCAATGGCTTTTATGCCACAATCCAGGGCAATTACCAATTTAAAATTATTTTCTGCAGCATAATCGATGCCCTGAACAGATATGCCGTAACCTTCGGCATAACGATCGGGAATATAAAAATCAAGCTGAGCGCCAATCTTTTTTAAAAAGGAATAAACGAGCGCTACCGCAGTTGTTCCATCGACATCATAATCGCCATAAACCAAAATTTTCTCTTTTAGTTTGATCGCTCTCTGTATTCGGGCAACCGCCTTGTCCATATCTTTCATAAGAAAAGGATCGTGCAATTGACTGTAATCCGGACGAAAGAATGTGCGTGCTTCCTCAAAGGTTTTTATTCCTCGCTGAGCTAACAAATTAGCAAGAGGTTCGCTTATATCAAGCGCCTTCGAAAGCCTTTCTATAATTTCGGCATCTCCTTTTTCTTTTATTACCCAGCGTTTTTCCATTGTATTTTATCTTGAACAAAGGTACGTTTTTTCATCAGAAAAAATTTTTATCCTCTTCGCTTTTTACATAAGCTGCTTATTTATTTTATTCTCCGCTCATTTCCTTGCTTTAAGCGCATTGGATTCGCTAAAATTGTATTTTTGCACGATGACTTCAACGTTGAAAATAAATTCGATAAATGCTTGGCTAAAACCAAGTGATTTACCGCTGATTATCAGCGGACCCTGCAGTGCCGAATCGGAAGAACAAGTACTTGAAACAGCAAAAGAACTGGCAAAAATTGATGCTGTTAAATTATTTAGAGCCGGTGTTTGGAAACCACGAACTCGACCAAATATGTTTGAAGGTCACGGAGAAAAAGCACTAAAATGGATGCAAAGGGCAAAAAAAGAAACCGGATTAAAAACAACCATTGAAGTTGCCAACCCAAAACATGTTGAACTCGCTCTTAAATACGATATTGATGTACTTTGGATAGGTGCCCGTTCTGTTGTAAATCCTTTTTCCGTTCAGGAAATTGCAGATGTACTAAAGGGTGTAGACATTCCTGTGATGGTAAAAAACCCATTAAATCCAGATTTAGCACTCTGGATTGGTGCTCTGGAAAGGTTAAATGAAGCGGGGATTACAAAATTAGCCGCCATCCACAGAGGCTTCGATTTCTTTAAAAAATCAGCTTTTAGAAATGCGCCCATGTGGGAAATTCCTATCGAGCTTAAACGCTTATTTCCGACATTGCCCATAATTACCGACCCTAGTCATATTTCAGGAAAGCGTAGTTTATTGGCAGAGATTGCCCAAAAAGCTTTTGATCTGGAAATGGATGGACTTATGATTGAAACGCATTGTAATCCGGATAAAGCGCTCACCGATGCCAAGCAACAAATAAAGCCCCAAGCATTGCAAGAATTACTAAACCATATTATAATCAGGGAGCGCAAAGGCGATGTTGCATTTGAATCTAAACTGGAAGAATACCGATCGGAAATAGACCGATTGGATGCAGAAATGATTAATATTTTAGCGCGACGACTGGATATTATTGATTTAATTGGTCAATACAAAAAAGAAAACAATATCACCATTTTACAACTCAAACGCTGGTCGAATATCATTCAAGAGCGGCTTGAAAATGGAAAAAATTTAGGTGTAGATACGGAGTTTTTAACCAAAGTATTGGAACTAGTGCATAAAGAATCTATTGCACGTCAAACCAGAATTTACAATAAAAAATAGCTTACAATAATTCCAATCGGAAGGCATCCATTTTAATAAAAATAAAAAGCAAAATGGTAAAAGCCCAAAGCGAACTTCCTCCATAACTTATAAAAGGAAGAGGAATTCCGATAACAGGCGCTAGTCCAATAGTCATTCCTATGTTTACAGCTAAATGAAAAAACAAGATAGAGGCAACACCGTAGCCATATATCCGACTAAAAGTGGAGCGTTGTCGTTCGGCAACAAATATCAATCGAATCAATAAAAATAAAAACAAGATTATAACTGTTGAACTTCCAACAAATCCCCATTCTTCGCCAATGGTACAAAAGATAAAATCGGTACTTTGTGCAGGGACAAATTTATATTTCGTTTGTGTACCCCCCAAAAATCCTTTTCCGCTAAAACCACCCGAACCAATAGCAATAAGCGATTGATTAACATTGTATCCGGCTCCCTGAAAATCTTGTTTTTTTCCCAATAATACTTCTATCCTTGTTTTCTGATGCTGTTGCAGCACATTTTCGAAAGCATAATCCACAGAAAAAACAAATGCAGATACCAATACAAACAAACTAAGAAGGACAAGCATATTTTTCCTTAATTTGGGCATAATCAAAAACATCATTACTGCCAATGTTAATAGTATACCGAGGACGATATATTTACCTACCATCAATGTTAAAATAAACAATACCGCGGTAATAAAGCCGAAAAGTAAAAAATTACCGCTAAACCCTTCGCGGTATAAAACAAGAACAAAAGAAACGTAAACAAGAGCCGAGCCGGTATCGTTTTGCAACAAGACTAAAGCAATAGGTAGTAGTAAGAGACTGCTTGCAATCAGTACATTTTTCGATCTGTTTAGATTGATATTCAGTCCGCTAAGGTAACGAGCCAATGCCAGATTAGTAGCTATCTTGGCAAATTCGGCCGGTTGCAAAGAAAATCCACCCCAATTTAACCACGATTTGGAGCCAGCCACTTCTTTACCAAACAATAAAACAAAAAGCAAAAGCAGCATACTTGCTCCGTAAATAATATACGAAAAAGAAGTAAAAAACTTCATGTCGATCATTAAGACCAAAAAAGCCAAAACGAAAGCAGTTAGTATCCAAATAAACTGGCTGCCATAGCGTTGTGAGCGATCGAATAACGAAGGATATGCCGGATTATAGACTGCTGAATAAATACTAAAAAGGCCTATTGAAACAAGCAATAAATAGAGTATTACCAGCCACCAATCCAAATTATGAAATATACTTTTTCGTCTTCTCATTCGCGTGGTATTAAATCGGCCTCTAGTATTCGTTTTTCCTTTTCTTTATGCTTAATAACGCCATAAAAATATTTTTCCATCATCAAGCTGGCAATTGGAGCTGCCCAAGTTCCACCATAATCACCAGCATTTTCCACAACAACAGCAATGGCAATTTTCGGATTCTCTTTGGGCGCAAAAGCGATAAAAACACTATGATCTCTCCCGTGTGGATTTTGCACCGTTCCGGTTTTTCCGCATACGGCTATCGAATCAAGTGCGGCGCGCCAAGCTGTTCCTCCAATTTTTGCCACCCGTTCCATGCCTTCAATAACGGTTTTAAAATGAACACTATCAATCAATACCTTATGCTTTTTTCGTGCAGATTCAGTCAAATTTTCAGGACTTTCAATGGCTCTAACCAAATGAGGCGAATAAAAATAACCTCGGTTTGCAATAATGGCCGTCATATTTGCCAACTGAATAGGTGATATTAAAATTTCACCCTGACCAATGGCCAGCGATCTTACCGTTAGAGCATTCCATCGACCTCTGTAAAGCTTATCGTAATATTCGGGCGATGGAATATTTCCCCGACTTTCGTACATCAGGTCTGAATCAAATTTTTCGCCCAAATTAAAACTTTTCACCTTTTTATACCAAGCTTCATATGCATCTCTAGTTTTCGAATACTTTGAATTTTCCAGCGTGCTTTTAAACGTTTGCCAAAAAAATGGATTACACGATTCTTGTATTCCGTAGATTAAGGATAAAGGAGTAATGTGATTATGTGTGCATTTAATCGGTACGCTGATAGGCCCATTACAAGCAAATTGTGTTGTTGTTGTGATAGCATTTTCTTGAAGAGCCACTAAAGCATTAATCAGTTTAAACGTAGATCCGGGAGGATAAGTAGCCATTAGGGCACGGTTATACAATGGTTTTAAACTATCATTTACCAGTATATTAAAATTTTCGCCTCTTTTTCTTCCCACCAACATTGTTGGATCGAAAGTTGGACTTGAAACCAAACTCAATATTTCGCCGCTTGATGGTTCAATAGCAACGATACTTCCTATCTTATTGGTCATTAATTTTTCGCCGTAGGCTTGTAATTCCAGATCCAATCCGGTATATAAATTTTTGCCTTGTATGGCTAAAGTATCAAACTTGCCATCCTTATAGCTCCCTTTTATGCGATTAAAAACATCAACCATCACATATTCTGCCCCTTTGCTACCGCGCAATTCATTTTCATAGAATTTCTCTAAACCGCTTTTCCCAATATAATCGCCTAAAGCATAGTACGAATTATGCGTTAAATCGTAACGATTTACTTCTCCAACATCGCCTAAATTTAATGCAGCAACAGTATAAGGATAGCGTCTTAAGGTTCTTTTTTGTACAAAAAAACCCGGAAACTCATAGAGAATTTCCTGCAGATAAGCAAACTCATCTTTTGGCAATTGTCCGATAAACAAAGAGGCCTTGTAAGGCGAATAATGCCGTGCATTATTATAGTATTTGATAAAATCGTCTTTACTAATATTCAGTAATTTGCAAAAACGATTCGTGTCGATATTTCCCAACTGATTAGGCGTTATCATCAAATCGTAGGCCACATCATTGGCGACTAAAACACGCTCTTTTCTATCGTAAATTAATCCTCTTGAAGGATAGATTACTCTTTTTCGTACGACATTATTTTGAGCGGATAAAATATACTTATCTTGATAAACTTGAACATAAAACAATCGTGCTATATAAACGATACCAACGACCAGAAAAATACTGATTATCACAAGTTTTCGTTTATCAAAATTAGGCTTCATTTTTTCCGATGGCTTTTTGCAAAGCTAAGGAAATCTATTTTTGCTTTAAAAGATTGATAAAGAAAGATTAAAAAATTTAGACTTTATTTTCGCCAAAAAGTAGGAGAGAAAATAATTAAGACTGTAAATAACTCTAAACGACCCAACAACATCAAAAAAGACAAAAACCATTTAGCGATTGAAGGCAGATGAGCATAGTTTTCGATAGGACCAACACTACCTAAAGCAGGACCAATATTTCCCAGCGAAGAAGCAGAAGCTCCGATGGCAGAGATAAAATCGAGACCCAAACCCACCAAAATGATTGCGCCAAAAGCAAAGATAGAGATGTAAATCAGGAAAAACGACATCACAACAAAAACAATATTTTGTTGAACCGGTTTGCCATTTAAACGCACCGGTATTATAGCATTGGGATGCACTAGGCGCTTTAATTCTAAAAGACTGTTTTTTAATAAAAGCAATACACGCGTTACTTTTACTCCACCTCCGGTAGAGCCGGCACTACCTCCAATAAAAAACAATAGAAATAAAACAAACCAAAGTATCGGCGGCCAAATAAGATAATCAGCGGTGACAAATCCTGTAGTTGTAAGAATAGAAACTACCTGAAAAAGACCATCGCGGAAAGCTTTTTCCACACCGAAACCCATTTTAAAATACAATCCCGTGCTAATAATTAAAGTAACGAAAAAAATAATCCCCAAATAAAACTTGTATTCATCGTTTTTCCAGATGTCTTTTACACGGCCAACCAGTAAATAATAGTGTAAACTAAAGTTGGTTCCGGCCAAAATCATAAAAACAATGATAACGTATTGAATAAAAGCCGAATAATCTTCAACACTTGCGTTTTGCGTTGAAAATCCTCCGGTAGCCATCGTTGCAAACGCATGACATACGGCATCGAAAAAAGGCATCTTGCCCAACATTAAAAAGGCAACTTCAAGAAAGGTAAACAAAACGTATATCGCCCAAAGTCTTTTGGCTGTTTCTTTAACTTTGGGATGAATTTTATCGAAAGTTGGGCCAGGCGACTCAGCAGCAAAAAGCTGCATACCACCAATTCCTAAAAGAGGTAAAATAGCTAAAGACAGCACAATTATTCCCATACCACCAATCCAATGCGTGAGGCTTCGCCAAAAAAGTAATCCTTTTGGCAAAGATTCGATATTGGTTAAAATGGAAGCGCCGGTTGTAGTAAAACCCGATATCGTTTCGAAGAAAGCATCCGTAAAAGAAGGAAAATATCCACTCAAATAAAAAGGCAAACTTCCGAAAAACGAAATCAAAATCCAGCTAAATGCAACAACTAAATACCCTTCTTTTTTAGAAACCAATTTATTAACACCAAAGGTTAAGCGCCACCCTAAAAGACCAATAATCAGCGTTATAACAGCACTAACAATTAGCGACCAAAAACCTCCCTTGGCATCTAAAAGATTGAATTGAAGTACTTGATTTACATCGTATATTGCAGCAATAGCAGCACTTATCAATAGAGCCACGGCTTCTATCATTAATAAAAACGATAGAATATGGATGACTAATTTGAAGTTTAATGCTGATCGCATATTTATTTGCTTAAAAAGAGTTGATTTACTTTATGCAAGGCATAAGGCATCGAAAAAATAACCACTTTATCATTGGCTTGAATTTGCAAATTACCAATGGCTATAAAAGACTCATGTCCTCGAATAATACCGCCAATAATAGCACCTTCAGGCATTTTTAATTTTTTGATGGGTTTTTTGGTTACCGGAGAGTTGGGCATAGCCACCAACTCAATGGCATCTGCATTAATTCCACTCAAACATTTTACATTGGTTACATTTCCACGCATGGTGTGCCGATTAATATGACTTGCCGTAATCAGCTTTTTATTGATAATCGTATCTATTCCAATGTTTTGAGCAATATCGATATACTCAATATTTTCGACCAATGCAATTGTTCGTTTTACACCCAATTTACGCGCATGCAAGCAGGTAATGATATTGGCTTCGGAACTATTGGTTACGGCTATGAGTGCATCCATATCGCGAATTCCTTCATCTTCCAAATGATTAATATCGCGGGCATCGCCATTAACAATTAAAGTATTTTGCAGGATGGAGGTTAATTGCTCCGCTCTTACCGGATCTTTTTCGAGCAATTTGATATTCATATCATTTTCCAGGCTTAAAGCCGTTTTTTTACCTATTCTTCCGCCGCCGACAATCATAATATTTTTTATTTTAAACGGCTGTTTACCACCCAATTGCAAAAGCATTTCAATGCCTTCGGGTTTGGTAATGACATAGGCTAAATCGTTTTCGCGAAAATAAGTATCGCCATTGGGGATAATGGTTTTTCCATCGCGATGAATAGATACGGCTCTGAAATTCAGCTGAGGAAATTCCTGAGCTACTTGATTAAGTGTTTTATTAACCACCCAAGCATATTTTTCCAAACGAATCAGAAACAGCTGAAGTTTTCCTTCCGAGAAATCGATAATTTCAGTTGCTGCGGTTTGCTTTAACAAATCAATAATTTCATTGGCGGCAATGCGTTCGGGAAAAACCATTTGGTCAACGCCTAAATTTTCAAACAAAGCTTCATTCCCATTTTCGAGGTATTCTGTATTTGAAATTCGAGCTATTGTTTTTTTTGCGCCTAATTTTTTACCCAGAATACAGGTAACCAGATTGATATTCTCATCGTGTAAAACGGCAATCAAAAGATCTGCATTATCAACTTTGGCTTTTTCAAGTATTTCTATCGATGTAGAATCGCCCTCGATGGTTAGCACATCTGTATGAGCACCAATCATTTCTAGCATTTTGGTATGCGGATCCACGACCGTAATATTGTGATTTTCATCAGACAATAATTGCGCCAAATGAGACCCTACTTCTCCATCACCTGCAATAATAATATTCATTTTTAGACAATTAAATTTTTGGCTACTCCCAAGCACTTACCCACTTAGCAGGCTGCGAAATTAACGAAATGTTCTTATTTATTCCCTATTCGATTAGAAATATTAAAATTGAGGCAATCGTTTCAATTGTTCGCGATACTCCTCAATCATATTTCTAACAATTTCAGCTACAGATAGTATAGAATCGATATTAGCGCTTACCTGGCCAATTTCCAGCTCTCCTTCTGTTAAATCACCTTCGAACATACCTTTTTTAGCACGGCCTTTTCCAAGATGCCCAATCAATTGACTAATTCCTGCCCTTTCATTTTCAAGCGATTTTATTTCTTGATAAAACGTATTTTTTAATAAACGCACGGGCACTATCTTTTTAAGCATCAATTCGGTATCGCCTTCTTTTGCTTCGATTACTTTTTGCTTAAAATTTACATGTGCTGAAGATTCGATTGAAGCTACAAAACGACTTCCTACTTGTACACCATCAGCACCCAAGGCCATTGCCGCAAGCATTGATTTTCCACAAGCAATTCCGCCGGCTGCTATTAAAGGTATATCAACTGTATTCCTGATCAATGGAATAAGCGTCATTGTGGTGGTTTCTTCAAAACCATTATGTCCTCCGGCTTCAAATCCTTCGGCTACAATAGCGTCCACGCCGGCATCTACACATTTTAAAGCAAACTTTTTATTGGCTATAACGTGTGCCACTTTTATCCCATGTGCTTTTAAATGCGAAGTGTATTTAGCCGGATTACCTGCCGAGGTAAAAACAACCGGAAGCTTCTCTTCAATAATAATTTGAATCAATTCATCAATTTGAGGATACAATAAGGGCAGATTGACTCCAAAAACTTTATCCGTAGCCTTTTGTGTTTTCCGAATATGATCGCGCAATATTTCGGGATGCATTGAGCCCGCGCCTATCAGTCCTAAACCTCCGGCATTACTCACTGCCGATGCAAGCTCCCAACCACTGCACCAAATCATACCGCCTTGAATTATAGGGTATTTTATGCCAAACAGTTCGCAAATTTTATTCATTCTCGTTTATTTAAGAATCATGAATTGCTGACGAATTTCTGCACCAAAATTGGGTTCAAAATTGCTTAATTCTTGTTTCGTTTTTGTATCGATTATTTTTAGTTGACCGGCCTTATTTAAAGGCAAATAAATACCATTACCTTGCTGATCGTAAACAATAAATTCGTAGCAACCGGGCAGCAAATCCAAGTTAAATATATAGGTAGAATCGTTTACAAAGTCGGCAGCTTCAAAAAGAGGTATGCCCATATCATCCACCAACTCGATAATATTATCTTCTGCCGATGTATGCGCTAAAAACTGAATACTCAGCTTATTGGGATAGACAGGAGCTAAATTTAAAGCAGAAGAAAGACGGTTATTTCCCGCGTATTCGTCTTTTTTAAGATTTACTTCCTCTATCGAAACTGAAAAATCTTTTGGCTTGTTTTTCTGATCGTAAAAATACCAGTTTAAGGGCGGAAGGTAAACGATTTCTTCTTCCATAAAGGCCAGTTCACCGCGCCACCGGTATTTATTATCCATTTTATTATCTAAGCCGTATTTGATTAAAACGCTATGCAAGGTATCGGCTCCTGTATTTCTAACGCGAATTACAGGAGAACTACAAATTGGATTATAACGATTATGTTCCTGGTTTTTATTTGGAGCTAATATTTCGACTACGGCCGCATCATTTTTATATTTGGCATCCTCGAACAAAATAAGATTGGCCGATACTAGGTAATTCTGAAGCTGCTCACTTGGTGTTTTAGTTTCCTGAAACTGCAAAGAAAAATTAAGTGTAGTATCCGTTCCTAATGCGATAAAATGTTTAAAAACACGCAATCCCTGGCCCGGACACCAATTTGCTCTTGAATACGTCCAAGGGCCACTTTGTGGAAATCGTGCATTTAAGCTGCAATCGTCGCGCCAAATGGGGCGTTTCGCAATTAATACTCCATTTGCTTTTAAGAAATAAAACTTGCTGCAAACGGTTTCGCTTGGTGGAGTAATTTCCCGGCCTTTTCCCGATAAATAAATTTCGAGTTGAGCATATTTAATCTTCTCAGATAAGTTAATTTTTCTGGGTTTAATCTGCTGATTTATTGGTTTAGTTTTATCGCCATAAGCCAATCCGTTGACGTCGCTATGCCATAAATTTACAATTTGGTTCACTTTTGCAGGCGGCTCGCCTAATTTCCATTTAAATTGCAAATCCAATTCGAGCACCTGCAAGGTAAAATTACTTTCAATAATCAAATTTACAGGTTTATAAAATAGTGAGCTATAAGCACTTATATCGAATACAAAATTTGCTGAATCTGTTTTGGCATCCAACCAAGGCAGAAAAAAACGGGCAATTTCTATGCGTTCTAGTTTTCCATTGGTTTGACGTTCAAGTTCAATTCGAACCACATTTTGAACAAATTTTGTGGTTTTTTTTAAGGCCGGCAATTTTACCTGCAAATATAAATTTTCGAGCGATTTCGGTTCAGGAAAAAGAGCGAGTTGTTTTAGCTCGGCTTTTCCATTGCTCAAAAAAACCGGCGCCAGAAGACTATCATTTTTCTGAATCGTATCAAGCGTTTGGGCATCAATACTTTTAAAAAAAACGATAAACAATAAAAACAGCAGGCGTTTAGGTAGTACCATCATTGAATGTTCGACTAATTTACAAATCTGTATTCAAAATTAATGGATTTTTTTGGACTATTGACTCACACCTTAATATCTTTTATCAATCTATACTATTTTATGATTGATCTCTCTTTTTTCCAATAAGGCATTTAGTCCGGATCACTAACTGTTCCGACAAACAAAATAGCGTTTGTATATTTTTCTTTTATGGCAAACAAAAAAGGATGATCTACAGCAAAAATATCTCGTGTTGGACCGGCCGATGTAGCACCAACACTTACAGAGGTTACAGCGGCAGCTTCTGTTCCCTCTTCGTTTACCTCGATAAAGGTTTTATGTTTAACTTTTGAAATGGCTAAACTTTCGTCTTTACAAATATCCGAAAAATCGGCAGAATCGCTAAAAGCATTGCCCAGTCCTAAGTCTATCAATTCATCGTTAAGTTCATTTTCGTATTCAAACTTAAATTTTGGCAAAAAAAGTAACTTCGAAGTAGGAACACTCATATTTTGAATGATATCGTTCCAAGTCGGCTCATCCAATTGGCTCAGTAGTTCATTTAGTGAAGAATCGTCGGTAGGCAATAAAATAATCATCGAATAATTGCCTTGGCCGTAAGGCAATTCAATAGCCGAAAAAGTTGAACCATAAAATACCGAGAACTCTGCATCAGAAAACATGGTCGCACAATTTTTAACCGAACCATCGGCTAAATAAAAGGGCTTGTTTTCTGTATTATTTTTATCAATCTCAAATTTCCAAACCCCTTTAAAATAAATGGCATTGATTAAAAACATACGGTCTTCGGGGTTTATCGCATCAATAATTTGGGGAATTTTATGATTCGTTTTATCATCAACCCAATTGTTTATGATATTCTTGCTGTTGGAATTTGCAAAATCCAGAGCGGAAACTTCAGCATTGTAATACTCTTTATTTGCATCGATAAATTCCGACTCTACCGTAAATCCTTGTTTATACCAAATCGAATTGGCAATACTGATGTCGACCCGCTTATCTATTTCTAAGAGCGCTTTTGTAAGTTCCAAAGCCGATTGATTGACTTCCAACCTTGTTTGTCCATCAAAATGCAGCACGTTTTCGAAGGCTGTTTTTGTGTCACCTGCGGCTCCATTATAAGTCATAGATAAGGCTTGCGAAATACTTAGGGGCGAAATCATTAAATTTTGACTTCCATCAGATTCAAATACTTTTTTTAGAACATCGAATCCAAATTGATTGTTGGCTCGGAGAATTTCTTGCGCTTTTAAAGAAATCTCAATGGGAATGGGCTCTTTTTGGATGACCTCTTTTTGACAAGAAAATAAAGACATCGCAACGAATAAGAAAACTAATTTTTTCATCGGTCGATTTAAATTGCATTTGTATTTTACTAAGATGAAAAAAACGCACAAAAGGTTGCGTAGCGAAAACAAAATTCTTTAGCAAGACGATTTGATTGAATTTACAGCAAAAAAATCCCCTGTTCTGTTATATTAATTAGTTTACTTTTATATAAACTTCCTATGGCTTTTTTAAAGGTTTTCTTGCTCATTTCTAGC
>JAFGHU010000117.1 GCA_016929955.1 Bacteroidales bacterium
CATTCTTTATTTGCGCTAGCTTCTACATACAGTAGTTCATCGCCTATATTTACGATATTAAACTTTCGTGTTAAAACATCATTATTGAATTCTAAAGTATAGGCATCGATAGAAAGCTCTGCCGGCCTGTCGAGCTTGGAACAAGCGGTTGTCATCAGTAAAGTAGAAATAAACAAGGAGAGTCCGAGAATTATTTTAGGTGTTTTCATGATTTTTCGTTTTAGGTTATACCCACAAAATACCATAATCGTACCAAAGTTTTCTTTTGGGTGATTTTTTTTTAGAGACTTCCATTTTTTAAAAATTTTGACTTAACTGCAGATCAAATATAATGTTTTACCCTACGAGGGTTTAAACACTCGTAGGGTTGGTTTTGAATCTTGTCAAAAAATAGTCAAATAACAAAATAAGGTTGAATGTTTTGTTATATTTATTGCTACTAAGGTAAAAAAATTATTTATAATATATTGATAATCATTATATTAAATGAGTAATTATAATCAAAATTAACACCTTATTTACAAAATTCCTTACCTTAGTAGATAAAAGGAATCCAAAATAATTAAAACCTTATTTCCACCTTGTTCAAAGCTTTAATAATCTTATTTTTGTAGAAGAATTAAAAAAACATGAACAAACTACTTACGCTCCTCTTTATTTCATTATTTGGTTTTTCGCAAGCTCAAGAAGCTATGGATACGCTGTACAAGATTCCTCCCACGGAAAGTGTATGGATTGATTCAGTTTATCTATCTTTAAGTAGAACAGAGCGCATTGGACAATTGCTTATGGTCAGAGCCAATAATGCAAGAGAGCCCTATTTCCCTGAAATCAAACAATATATCAAGAAATACGGAATTGGTGGCGTTTGCTATTTTGGCTCCGGCGCTATGCGACAGGCAAAGCAAAACAATGCATGGCAATCGCTTAGCAAAATTCCACTGCTAACTTCTATAGATGGCGAATGGGGATTGGGCATGCGTTTGGATTCAACTATTTCGTTTCCTTATCAATTGACTTTAGGCGCGATAGAAAATGACAGTTTGATTTACGAAATGGGCAAAGAAATAGGAAGCGAATGTGTGCGTATAGGTTTGCATTTGAATTTTGCTCCTGTTGTTGATGTCAATAGCAATCCAAAAAATCCGGTAATTAATAGTCGCTCTTTTGGCGATAATCCTCAAAAAGTAGCCGAAAAAGTATTGGCTTATTTAGATGGTTTACAAAGTCAGAATATTTTAGCCAGTGCCAAACACTTTCCCGGCCATGGCGATACTGAGTTTGATTCACACCAAACATTACCTATTATCAATCATACTTATGCACGATTGGATTCTGTAGAGTTACTTCCTTTTAAATATTTGATCAACAACGGATTAAGCGGTATAATGGTAGCGCATTTATATATTCCCGCATTAGAGAACAAAGAAAATTTAGCATCTACACTCTCACCAAAAATAATTCAAGGCCTATTGCGTGATACCTTACAATTTAAGGGTTTAGTAATTACAGATGCGCTGGATATGGAAGGCGTTACAAAATATGTTAGACCGGGCGAAATTGAAGTTCAGGCACTCCTAGCCGGCAACGATATATTATTACTGCCCAAAGATGTTCCTAGAGCCATTGCAAACATTACGATGGCATTAAGAAATGGGAGAATTGACGAGCAGTATTTCGAGCAAAAAGTAAAAAAAATACTTCGCTATAAATACCGTGCAGGTTTATATAAAAAACAAAGCATCGCTCTTGAAAATTTATATATAGATTTAAACAATGCAAAAGCGCAAGCATTAAATCAAAAACTCTACGAATCGGCTACTATTTTATTGAAAAATGCGGATACTCTCCTCCCTTTTTCGCCACTTCCAAAAGAAAAAACAGCCATTTTAAGCATCGGTTTTAACGCTGAAGCCGATTTTCTTGAATCGATTCAGAAATTTGCCGATCTTGATCATTTCAACTTGGCAAAAAATTTCACCAGAGAACAAGCCGATGCGCTTGAAAAACAATTGGAAAATTACAGTACTATCGTAATTGCGCTTGGAGGCACTTCTATATTTCCTAAAAATAATTTCGGCGTCACTTGGGGAAGTAAACAGCTTATTGATCGCTTAACAAAATCGCATAATATTATATTTAGCCTTTTTGGAAGTCCCTTAGCCTATCGACAATTTTTAGAATTAGACCCTTATTTTTCTGCCAGTATTATTGCCCACCAAGACAATGCGTTTACAGCACGGGCAATAGCTCAACAACTTTTTGGAGCAATTGATTTTCAAGGAAAATTACCTATTACACTTTCTGAGAAGTACCCAAATGGCTATGGGATTTTGAGCAAATCTATTGGACGTTTGGGGTTTGCGCTTCCTGAGCATTATGGACTAAACAGCATCAAACTGCAACAGATTGATAGTATCGTTAAGGAAGGTATCAAAATGCATGCTTTTCCCGGATGTGAAATTGCAGTTGCAAGAAAAGGACAGATTATCTATTCAAAATCATTTGGTTACCAAACCTACGCAAATAAAACCCCGGTAAACACGCAATCGATATACGATTTAGCCAGCATTACAAAAGTTGCAGCAACAATAGCCGGGCTGATGAAATTGCAAGAAGAAGGTAAATTCGACCCGAACGCACTCCTATCTGACTATTTACCCAATTTAAAAAGCACCAACAAAGCGAAGATGAAAAATAGCGCTATCTTGGTGCATCAAGCACAATTATGGCCTTGGATTCCTTTTTACTTGCTGGAAATTGATAGTTTGGGACTATTAAATCCACATGTATTTTCAAGTGAAAAGGATGATATTCACAATGTACGGGTAGCGAATCAATTGTATATCGATAAACAATATGCCAATTTCATTTATGATACAATTGCGCATTCTGATTTGTGGAAAAAAAACGAATATCTCTATAGCGATTTAGGATTCTATTGGTTTAGGAAACTCATTGAAAAGCAAACAAATACTCCACTTGAAGATTTTGTTCAGCAGGAGTTTTACCAACCCATGGGATTACGGAATATTGCTTTTCTTCCACGAGAGCATTTTGCGTTGGAACGAATTGTTCCAACAGAATACGATAGCCTGTTTCGTAAGCAACTCATACAAGGTGATGTGCACGATCCGGGAGCCGCCATGCTAGGTGGAGTAAGTGGTCACGCCGGTTTATTCTCCAATGCCGAAGATTTAGCCGCTGTTTTTCAACTATTTTTACAAGAAGGTTACTATGCTGGTAAGCAATTGCTCGATTCTGCAATTATCCATCAATACACTTCCTATCAGAGCGATTATAGGAAAACAGAAAACCGACGTGGATTGGGATTCGACAAGCCCTATCCTGTTTACGATACTTTAGGTCCGGTTTGCGAAAGTGCTTCGTTAAAAAGCTTTGGACATTCCGGTTTTACAGGGACATATGCCTGGGTTGATCCTGAATATCAGTTGGTTTATATCTTTTTATCCAATCGGGTTTATCCTGATGCTAAAAATAACAAAATCAGCGAGTTCAATATACGAACACGCATCCAACAGGTTATTTATGATGCGATTATGAGATGATATGCTGATGAATTAATGTAATGATGTGTTAATGTGATGATGTGTTAATGTGATGATGTGTTAATGTGATGATGTGATGATGTATAATCTCTATTCTTTTTGCTGAATTTGTCGGTATAACTATTCAAAACAAAGATTGAAATAAAGAGAATCACAAGTATAGCATATTTTGAGGATTTGCGTTTAATTTCATAGTTATCAGAATAATAAGGCAGACAATTTATGAAATTTTAATTGAATGGCACAATTTTTTTCTGTTCGGGACAATAAGATTATCAAATTGGAATTCAAACAGAGAAATAACCCTGATTAAAGTAATTAAAAAATCAGTCAGTTCAAGTCCAAATACCTTTAAAAGAAAAGCCCAAAGTGACAAGACAAAAGGTAATATCGCATTTGCACATTACCTAATTGGCACATTACTGAATTAGAACATCATTTCGCCAGATGTCCTCTCCATCCATAATAAGCTAAATAAATGTAGCTTAACATAGGAACAAAAAAGGATAGCTGAACACCAACAAGATCGGCAACAGCTCCTTGAATAGGAGGCAAAATAGCACCGCCTACAATAAACATCACTAAAATAGAAGAGCCTTGACTCGTAAAATCGCCCAAACCTTTAATGGCCATAGTAAAAATATTCGACCACATTATGGAGTTAAAAATACCAATGCCCAAAATGGCCCACATTGCCCATAAATGACTTCCGAAAATACCAACCAAAAGAAGTGCTATAGGCGCTAAAGCAAAAATAGAAAGCGTGCGTCCGGGCATTGATCTTCCGATAATAAAAGCAAAATAATTCAGCAGCAAAAAGACGATATATGGAAAAATTTGCTCGAAACTGATTCCTGTTTTTAAATAAATGGCCAGATATACAATACTGAAAGCCAGAACAGAAACAAAAAGCATAGACGTGTATTTTTTCTTTTTATCGATGGCACTCAACGAAATCGCACCCAAAAAGCGGCCAATCATTGCTCCTCCCCAATAAAACGAAACAAAAGGACTGGCATCTGCTTCGGTGAAACCGGCAATCTTTTCCAATCCTAAATAGCTAATCAAAAAACTACCTATAGCTACTTCAGCACCCACATACAGAAATATGGCAATTGCTCCCAAGCGTAACTGCCTGAATTTTAACGCTCCTGCTCCTTTAATAGTATGTGTAACATTTACAAAACGAGGCAAGTTTGCTCCTTTTATCGCGATAGCCAATAGCAGTAACATAGCCGTTAGCACCATATAAGGAACGACCACAGAATCGGCACCGTTAGCTGTATTTTTAAAATATTCGAAGATAAAAAAACCACCTAAAATAGGCCCTATAGTTGTTCCAAACGAATTAAAACCTTGCGATAGATTTAATCTAGAAGAAGCGCTTGCTTCCGGCCCTAAAATAGCCACATAAGGATTGGCGGCTATTTGCAACATCGCAAAACCCAAACCCAACACGAATAAAGCTGCCAAGAAAAAACCATAAAACTGAAAATGGGCAGCCGGATAAAACAAAATGGTTCCCAAAGCCGACATCAATAATCCAATGATAATCCCATTTTTGTAGCCGATCTTGCTAATTGGATCACCCGAAATCATCGATATTAAAAAATAAAGCAATCCGCCGATAAAATAGGCACCAAAAAAAGCAAACTGAACCAACATAGCCTCTAAATATGTCAATTCAAAAACAGCTTTAAGGTGAGGAATTAATATATCATTTAAAACGGTAATAAATCCCCACATAAAGAAAAGGGATGTTAGCAAAACAAGTGAATAGCGACTTGATTTTGAGGTGGAATCCGGCATGGTTTATATTTTTTAAGAAGCAAATGTAGAAAATTATCTAAAAACTTACCGAATTAGTTTTTAAGCACTATATGCAATTCTAATTTAGATTTATTCTTAGTTGAGTATGTATATATATAGTTTTTTCTATTTTTGCATTAAATCTAAAACTATGATCACGAAAAAATATTCGATATTACTCTGGCTTTTCACCTTAATTTTTACTCTAGGGATTGCTGTTTATCAGCGTGCAACAGGACCAACATATCCTAAAAAAGTAGAAGCCAAACTGGGAAATGAGACCTATAAATTTAAACTACTAACTACCTTTTCCGGCGAACTCGACGCACCAGTTAGTTTAAAAGTTCCTACCGGTATAACAGGAGAAGTTAAATATCGCCATTATAGAAGTCAGGAAGATTGGCAACCTTTGGCCATGAAATATAATGGCGAAAGCCTGAAAGCATTTTTACCAAATCAACCACCGGCAGGTAAACTCGAGTATATCGTTACGCTCCAATATGAAGGTAAAAATTATACACTGAACGAAGACCCTGTAGTAATTCGATACAAAGGAACAGTTCCACTGATTATTTTAATTCCCCACGTTATTCTTATGTTTTCGGCAATGTTATTTTCGACCAGAACGGGAATCGAAGCCTTAGGAAAAGGTCATCGTACATTCAAATATGCTACCATTACCCTAATAACACTGGGTATTGGCGGAATGATATTAGGTCCACTTGTTCAATTGTATGCTTTTGGCGATTTATGGACAGGCTGGCCTTTTGGAGGAGATTGGACCGACAATAAAACCTTATTCGCCTTTATTTTCTGGGTAATTGCATTCTTTGTTTTGCGAAAAAACAAAAACAATCGCGTATGGCCCATTATTGCATTTGTGGCCTTATTGGCAATCTATTTAATCCCACATTCAATGGGAGGATCAGAACTTGATTATGAAACCGGTAAAGTTACCACAGGGTTAAAAGAATAATTTTAAGAAAATAAACCACATAAAAAGCTGTTATTATGCATATTAACAAGCTTTTAAATGAACAGGATCAATTTTCAAGAAAATTTTAAAAAAGGGGTTGTTTTTTCGGAAAATATTCACGTATTTTGCAATCCCTTTTTCAAACAAGAATTAAATAATAGGAAGATGTCTAGAATTTGTGAAATTACAGGAAAAAAGTTGATGTCAGGAAACCATGTTTCGCACTCAAACTCTAAAACAAAAAGAAAGTTTTATCCTAATCTACATACAAAGAAATTTTTTATCCCTGAAGAGAATAGGTATATCACGCTAAAAGTATCTGCAAAAGGGATGCGTATAATTAGCAAAAAAGGAATTGCTATCGCTATAAAAGATGCAAAAGCTGCCGGTTTTTATACCAATTAATAAAACAATTGTTAGATACGATGCTGTTTGGTTTCAAACAGCATTTTTTTTGTCCGTATTTTTCTAAAAAAAGAATATTTACTAAAAATGGACGTTTCATCTAAATAAGTATATTTGCTATACAGTTGAATTCATATGCCACGATTGCAGAGCTATCACATCATCTCCTTTTCAAAAAAAATAGGCCTCATATTTATACTTCTTGTATATGGTTTTTCACATGCAATAGCCCAAGAAAAGGCCATGGTTTATGGTAAAATTACCGATGAAAACGGCTTTGCTATGCCACTTACCAATATTGCTATAATAGAAAGTGCACAGGGTGCAGTTTCTGATGATAACGGCAATTTTCAATTGACTATTCCGGTTGATAAACTTATAAGCCTCCAATTTTCTTTTGTGGGCTATCAATCTGAAATTGTTAAGATTCAATTGAAATCGGGACAAAAACGTTCGCTAAATATTACACTGTTTAAAGCAAGTAAGCAATTGACAGATATTGTAGTTGAAGACAAAGAAATTAGAAAAACAACACTTTCGCGCATTGATCCACAAAGCGTGCAAGTAATTCCCGGAGTAAGTGGAAATGTAGAATCATTAATCAAAACCCTACCGGGGGTTTCTTCGAATAATGAATTGAGTTCGCAATATTCCGTTCGTGGTGGTAGTTTTGATGAAAATCTCATCTATGTAAATGGAATAGAAGTTTATAGGCCTTTATTAACGCGTTCGGGAGAGCAAGAAGGACTTAGTTTTATCAATTCGGATTTAGTCTCTTCTATCCTATTTTCGGCGGGTGGTTTTGATGCCAAATATGGCGATAAAATGGCCTCTGTTTTGGATATTAAATACCGCCGACCTACGCGGTTTAAAGGCTCAGCAAAATTAAGTCTTCTCGATGCTTCGCTTCATTTGGAAGATGCTTTTTTTGATCAAAAATTTAGCTATCTGCTTGGATTCCGACAAAAATCAAATCAATATATATTGAGCAGTTTGGATACGCGTGGCGAATATCAACCTTCGTTTAGCGATATTCAAATCCTTCTTGCTTATCAACCCAATGCGCAATGGAATTTTTCTTTTTTGGGCAATTATAGCAGGAATAATTACAAACTAATTCCGGAAAACAGAGAAACTGCTTTTGGGCACATCAAAGAAGCCTATCAATTGAAAATATATTTTGACGGTAGAGAATCCGATCGATTTAACACTTCCTTTGGTGCTTTTACAAGCAGCTATTCTCCAAATAAAAAATTGAGTTTAAAATTGATTGCCAGTGCTTTTCAATCGATAGAGGAAGAAAATTATGATATACAAGGACAGTATTGGATTGGGCAAATAGAAACGGACTTAGGACGGGAAGATTTTGGTGAAGTAATTGAAACACAAGGCGTAGGCACTTACTTAAATCATGCACGCAACGCATTGAATGCCAAAGTTTGGAATTTGGAACATCAAGGTATTTTAGAGCATGAATCAGGTGTATTGCAATGGGGACTAAAACTACAGCACGAACTTATAGAAGACCATTTAAATCAATGGATTATGATTGATTCGGCAGGTTTTTCCAAACCCTATCCCCGCGATTCGCTGGGTTATAAAGATCCTTTGGCACAGACTTTCTTTCCTTTTATTTTAAATGATACGCTTTTTGCCGATAACCAATTAAAATCCAATCGTATAAGCGCTTTTGCACAAAATTCATGGGAATTTACTGCCGGAAATAAGCAAATATTCCTTACGGCCGGCGGACGATTAAACTATTGGGATTATAATAAACAATTGCTTTTTAGTCCGCGAGCGTCCGTTGCCATTAAGCCGGATTGGAAAAACGATATGCTCTTACGCATTTCGGGCGGCATGTATTATCAATCGCCTTTTTATCGAGAATTACGAAAACCGGATGGCCATTTGAACGAAGCCATTAAAGCACAGTCATCACTGCATTTTGTTTTGGGGAGCGATTATAATTTCAATGCCTGGGGACGGCCTTTTAAAATGGTAACAGAAATCTATTATAAGCATTTCGATCATTTAATCCCCTTTATTGTAGATAATGTGCGCTTGATTTATAGCGGCGAAAATAGTTCCAAAGGCTATTCTACCGGTATTGACATGAAAATAAACGGAGAGTTTGTAGAGGGATTGGAATCCTGGTTAAGTTTTTCGCTGATGCAGAGTAACGAAATGTTGCGCGATAATTTCTACAGTTTCTATTACAACAGCACTAATCAACCCGTTGAAAATGTATGGATTCCGAGGCCAACAGATCAACGCGTCGCTGTTTCTCTCTTTTTTCAGGATTATTTACCTATGCTGCCTACCTTTAAGATGAATATGAATTTGAGTTTTGGAACAGGATTACCGGTATATTATCCTGACCGCGATTTTCAAACGGTGATTACTCGAACTCCATCTTATCAACGTGTAGATATTGGCTTTGCGTATGAGTTGATTGGCTCGAGCAGCAAGCGAATGAACAATAGGATTGCCAAAAAATTCACGAATGTCGATTTTACTTTGGAAATTCTAAATCTCCTCGATATTAAAAATGTTGTGTCTTATCTTTGGGTTAAAGACAATTCGGATTATGTGTATTTGGTTCCTAATTACCTAACTCCGCGACGTGTAAATCTTAAAGTAGCATTTAAATTTTAGCCTAATAACTTGTGCAGCTTTGCAAATTCCAAATTGCGACTTTTGGTCAAAAGAAAGCAGAGTCGACAACGCATCACTTGTCAAATCATCCTTTTTATCAATATAACCAACGTTAAGGTTGTTTACAATACCAATAAATCCCAAATATTGCTTTGCGCTCTGCGCCTAGCTCTTTACCCGAAATTTAAAAGAAATCTCCGATAAATCCTGATTTGCTTTAACAATTTTCTGCTTCAGGCTAGCTTTGTAGGCAATCGTTTTTTCCATCAGCTCTTTATCTCCGGTAGCTATCATCTGGGCAGCTAGAATACCGGCATTTAAAGCACCATTTATTCCAACGGTAGCTACCGGAATGCCCGGAGGCATTTGTACTATGGCCAACAAGGCATCCATACCATCGAGGCTAGCATTAATAGGAACACCAATAACAGGAATTGGCGTCATAGCCGCGATTACACCAGGCAAATGAGCGGCCATACCAGCACCGGCAATAATCACCTTAATTCCACGATCTTTTGCTCCTTTGGCAAATTTTTCGACCTCTTCGGGTGTGCGGTGTGCCGATAAAGCATTGATTTCGAAAGGAATTTCCATCTCATCAAAAAATTTGGCTGCTTTTTCCATAACACCCAAATCTGAGGTGCTTCCCATAATTATACTTACTAAAGCTTTCATACCTTTGTTTTTTTAGATAATACTCGGCAAAAATATCAGTTTAAAGCGGGCAAAACAATATATTGGGTATATTTATGGGCTTCAAAATACGCTTTTATGATATTATTAGAAAACATCCAATACATCGATGATCAAACGTTCGCTATTACGCGTGGAGATCTTCTGGTTGAAGAGGGATTAAATCAAGGCATTCGCTTTCTAAATAAAGAGGAAATCAGCAAATTACCAAACGCTTGCACACGTATTCCTTCGTGCGGAAAATTTGCGATAAAATCGTTTGTAAATGCACATCACCACGCTTACTCTGCACTTGCTCCGGGTATGCCTCAACCCAAAGAAGCACCAAAAAACTTTCTGGAAATACTACAAAAAATATGGTGGAAACTCGATAAAGCGCTAACAAAAGAGCTAATCGAAATAAGTGCAGCAGCTACTGCCATTTCAAGCGCCAAAAATGGCGTCAGTTTTGTGATTGATCATCATGCATCGCCTTATTCAGTAACAGACTCATTAAAAGTGATGGCCAAACAATTCGATACGATTGGTTTGAATCATTTGCTGTGTTATGAGATTTCTGACAGAGATGGCGTGGAAATCCGAGACAAAGGATTGGAAGAAACCGACGCCTATCTCAAATATAATCAAGGACTTGTTGGATTACACGCCGCTTTTACATTAAGTGATGATAGTTTAAGAAAAGCACAAATTTTAGCCGAAAAACACAATAGCGGAATCCATATCCATGTAGCTGAAGATGCTTATGATGAGGACTATAACATCAAAAAGTACGGAAAACGGGTGGTAAATCGGCTATCCGATTTTGGCTTGCTCGATTTTGAAAAAAGCATACTGGCGCATTGTATTCATATCGACGAACAGGAAAGAGCATTGATTGCTAATTCCAAGGCTTGGGTAGTGCAAAACCCCGAAAGTAATTTAAATAATCAGGTTGGCTTTTTTAATTCGGATAGGCTTCAGACCAAAAGCATGTTGGGGACAGATGGCATGCACAGCAATATGATGCGATCTGCACAATCGTCTTTTTTTGCAGGTATGGGAAAAGACGCTATTGATATCCCAACAGCCTATACCCGTTTGCGAAATGCGCATCGCTATTTACAATCGAACGGGTTTAAAGGCGATGGTGAAAACAACTTAAGCATCTTCAATTACAATGCGGCAACACCATTAACGCCATCCAATTTTCTTGGCCATTTTTTCTATGCTTTCGAAAACAATCATATCGAAAGTCTAATTGTGAATGGAAAATTAGTTATGCGAGATAAAATCATTTTGTCTGTGGATGAAGATATTATAATGAAAGAAGCCCGAAAATTGGCTCAAAAACTGTGGGATAAATTAATCTGATTGCTGACCTAAAAACGGTTCATAATTCCAATCTTAAAACCACTAAACAACATAAAACGTGCAAAACAACAATTTCAATATCACAAAGAAATCAGGAGAAGTTATTCCTTTTGACACAGAAAAACTGAGAAGATCATTTGAACGCTCCGGTGCGAACAAAGAAGAAATAGAACAGGTAATTGCTACAATTGCCGACCAAGTATACGATGGCATCTCAACCAAAAAACTTTTTAAGCTTGCCTATGCAATACTTCGAAAAAAATCAGCGGAAGTCGCCAGCCGATACCGATTAAAAGATGCCATAATGGAACTAGGCCCATCGGGATTCCCTTTTGAACATTATGTTTCAGAGCTCTTAAAATACCAAGGTTACAAAACCGAAGTAGGAACTATAGTTCAAGGCAAATGCGTTACCCACGAAGTGGATGTTATCGCTCAAAAAGAGCATAAAAAAATTATGATTGAGTGTAAATTTCACAGCAATACACATACCAAATCAGATGTAAAAGTGGCGCTGTATATCCATTCGCGCTATAACGACGTTATAAAAACCTGGGAAAAAGAAGACTTACAAAGCAATTTCGAAGGTTGGCTGGTTACCAATACCCGTTTTACCGAAGATGCGCTAAACTATGCAAAATGCGTAGGTCTGCATTTGGTTTCGTGGGATTATCCTTCGCAAGGCAGTCTGCGTGAACGTATTGATATTTCAGGACTTCATCCGATTACAGTTTTACAATCCTTAAGCAAAAAAGAAAAAAGCAGCTTATTAAATCAGGGTGTTGTTTTGTGTCGATCGCTTAGCGCAGAAAATTTAAAAGCCATAGCTATTAGCGAAAACAGGGCAAAAAACATTCTGAAAGAAGCTAAAAGCATTGCAATTCCGCGATAAAATGAGAGGGCTTTCCACTCTAAATAAAAGATAATTATGTATCTTCACCTGACTAAGTGAAACACAAAATGTTATGCTGAGATTTTTAAAACCTAAATCCGCACGAGAATTACTCCCTGAAAATCAAATAGATCCAACTTATAAACGCTTACGTTTTCAGGTTTTTATGGGCATATTTATCGGCTATGCTTCGTATTACCTTGTCCGGAAAAATTTCTCGCTTATTATGCCAAACCTCATCGAAGAAGGCTATACTAAATCCGAATTGGGTTGGGTTTTAAGTGCTATTTCTATCGCCTATGGATTGAGTAAATTTTTAATGGGAAATGTGTCGGACCGATCGAATTCCAGAGTTTTTCTCACTTTGGGTTTAATCCTTTCCGCATCAACAATGATGCTGATGGGTTTTATTCCTGTGTTTACCTCATCCGTAACAATAATGTTCATTGTTTTATTTATCAATGGATGGTTTCAAGGTATGGGCTGGCCGGCTTGCGGAAGAACCATGGTGCATTGGTATTCGATCAACGAAAGAGGAACCAAGATGTCGATTTGGAATATCGCCCACAATATTGGAGGCGGTTTAATCGGCCCCCTGGCCATTCTGGGTTTGGCTATTTTTAACGATTGGCATAGTGCTTTATATTTTCCGGCACTTGTGGCCCTGGCCATCGCTGTATTGGTTTATTTTTTAATGCGCGATACTCCACAATCGTGCGGGCTACCTCCTATCGAAAAATGGAGAAACGATTATCCCGAAGAGTATAACGAAAAGACCTTTGAAAATGAATTAAGCGCAAAAGCTATTTTTTTCAAATATGTATTTGCCAATCGTTTCCTATGGTATATTGCTTTTGCTAATGCCTTTGTTTATCTGATTCGTTATGGCGTATTGGATTGGGCACCAACTTATTTAAAAGAAGTGCGTCATTTCGATTTGAGTGAATCGGGCTGGGCTTATTTTTTATATGAATATGCCGGAATTCCAGGTACTTTACTCGCCGGTTGGATTAGCGATAAAGTGTTTGGGGGAAGAAGAGCTCCTGCCAGTATCTTATATATGATTTTTGTCACCTTAGCTATTGTATTTTACTGGCAATCAGAAAGTTTATTGATAATTAATATATCTCTTATTGCTGTTGGATTCCTCATTTACGGACCCGTTATGCTGATTGGTGTGCATGCACTCGATCTTGTTCCAAAAAAAGCAGCAGGAACAGCAGCAGGATTGACCGGATTATTTGGCTATATGGGGGGCGCTCTTTTTGCCAATATAGCTATGGGTTATATTGTAGAACATTACGATTGGAATGCAGGCTTTAAAGTTTTAATTGGCTCTTCTTTAGTTTCTATACTGTTATTGACGCTTACCTGGCGACATAAAAAAACAAGCAGCAATGGGGAAAGCGTTTAAATTTATAGGTATTGGTTTGTTGATAATCTTAACAGGATGTCAACTAAAAAGCAAAAAAATGCAGGATATGCAATTGGATGAAAAAGGAAAGATTGTTCGCGATTACGTAGTTAAAAATGCAATTATTGCACATAGAGGCACCACCTTTTGGGCTCCGGAAGAAACGGAAGCGGCTTATCGCTGGGCACGAAATATGGGCGCCGACTATCTGGAAGTCGATATTCAAAGAAGTAAAGACGGTGTATTATTGGCTTTGCACGATAATAATTTAATGCGCACGAGCGACTGCGAAACAGTTTTTCCAAAAGACAGTAGTTACAATGCCGGAAAATATACCTATCAGGAATTGATGCAATTGGATGCCGGTTCCTGGTTCAATAGTGCAAATCCCGATCGAAAAAGAGGCGCTTTTACTAAAGATGCAGCAGTAATTAAAACCAATCAAAAAGCCTATTCGTTTAGCGGAAAGGATATTTCGGCCGAACTCGATACTTTATCTGCTATTCAACATCCGGCTAACGCGATCTATATTGGTGGTAAACAGCATATTTCAACGCTCGAAGATGTACTCATGATTGCAAAAGGTTGGCGCATTGCAAAAAACGAAAAAGGCGAACGCTTGTACAATTTGGTTGTTGTTAATTCAATTCCCCATTATCAATTTTTATATGTCAAAGACGATAAAGACAATGGAAATAGACCCGGAATTTATATCGAAACCAAAGAGCCTGATCTTTATCCCGAAGTGGAAAGCGATTTGTATGCATTTCTTAAAATTAGCGGATGGAATATTGCCGAAAACGAGGTAAAATCGAGCGAAGTATATTATAAAAATAAACGTGTAAATACGGGAAATACAGATGGAAGAATTGTATTACAAACTTTTTCGCCAAGGAGTTTAGCCAATTTGGCCGACTTGTTTAAAGGAAAAGTACCTGTTTGTTTTTTACTTTGGTTGGGCGATCCAAATTTACCACTAGCCGATTCTGCGCATTATCAGGAAAATATCAATTATGCCTTAAAAAATAGAGCACATTTTATAGGCCCTTCTATTGCAGGAAAGCCAAATAATTATGCCGACTTACTGGAAAATTGGCAGGCAAAACTGATTCATCAAAGCGGATTAAAGATTCATGCTTATTCTTTTGATACAGAAGAACAAACGGAAATCTATGCAAAACGCACCGATGCGATGTTTACCAATCGTACTGACTTGACTATTCAATTTTATAAAAATAAAGGTTTTAAACCTGGAATTCCAGTTGCTGATGCCATTCAAACACTAATGGATTTGGGTTATTAAACCTGAAAAGTATTCTTTATTTTATTTTGTGATTGAGTAGGCTTAGAAATGAGAAATATTAAATTCTACCACGAAGACAGAGAGGCACAAAGAAAAAAGCAGTACTTTCAATCCTAAAAAATAAATATAAACTTTGTGACTTATTGTCTTTGTGGTACTAGTATTTTTTATATTCGCAAACAAAAAACACAAACATGCAAGAATTAAACACTTTCCTTGGACTCATCGACTCGTATATTGGAGGATCAACCTGGTTTGTATTCGCACTTTTAGGCACCGGACTCTTTTTCTCCATTTACTTAAAATTTCCGCAAATCCGTTATTTTAACCATGCTTTACGAATTGTTACAGGTAAATATGATAAAGACACCGATAAAGGAGATGCCACCCATTTTCAGGCATTGGCAACTGCGCTTTCGGGGACGGTTGGAACCGGAAATATAGCAGGTGTGGCTTTGGCTATTCATCTGGGTGGACCGGCCGCATTATTTTGGATGATTGTAACTGCCTTTTTTGGTATGACAACAAAGTTTGTAGAAGTTACCTTATCACATAAATACAGAGAAATTGCAGAAGACGGAAGTGTGAGTGGCGGACCGATGTACTATATGAAAAATCGATTGAATATGAAATGGTTGGCTGCTATTTTTGCATTTGCAACAATCATCTCTTCTTTTGGAACAGGAAATATGCCCCAGATAAACAGCATTTCCAATTCCGTTTTTTCGAGTTTTGGAATCGATCCCTGGATTACAGGTCTTGTATTAGCCATTCTATTAGGAATTGTAATTATTGGGGGCATCAAACGCATAGTTAAAGTTACCGATAAATTGGTACCCGGTATGGCTATCATTTATATTATTGGTGTTTTTTCGGTAATTCTTTTTAATTGGGACAATATTATTCCTTCTCTTGGCCTTATTTTTGGTGATGTTATTAATGGTACAGCCGCAACAGGCGGATTTTTAGGTGCTTCTTTTGCTTTTGCATTTAATCGGGGAGTTAATCGCGGATTATTTTCGAACGAAGCCGGTCAAGGTTCCGCTCCTATTGCACACGCCGCAGCTAAAGCACACGAGCCCGTTTCTGAGGGAATGGTATCCATTTTAGAGCCTTTTATTGATACCGTTGTTATTTGTACTTTAACAGGACTTGCCTTGGTATCATCGGGCGTATGGAATGAAAAACACGAAACAACCTTTCAATATGCCGAAATGAAAGTGTTAAACCATATATATGATGAAAAAAATACCGAGGATAAAAAAGCACTTAAGACTTATATTTTAGGACAAGATTCTGATGTGGAATTTTTTAATGGTGATTTGGATGTTGTTGATGGCGCAATTCAAAATAATTTAAGTATTTTTCATTCGCGTTCCATAGCCGAGCATGTGCAGGTTTTTGATGGCGGAAATCCTTACAATGGCAAAATACTGGTCGAAAATGGGGATGTTCAAAACACAAATCTCGAATTTAAGGGCGAATCGCTTTTAAACTCTGCCCCGCTAACTATCGTTGCTTTTCAAAAAGGGTATCTGGGTCGCTATGGTGAGTATATTGTAACTATTGGCCTACTCCTATTTGCCTTCTCTACAGCTATTGCTTGGTCGTATTATGGCGATAGAGCAGTTACTTATTTATTTGGCAGCAAATGGGTTATGACCTATCGTGCTATTTATGTGCTTGGATTTTTTGTAGCCAGTTTTACAGATACTACAATCATCTGGACCTTTTCCGGTATTGCCATTGCAATGATGACTTTACCTAACCTGTTTGGTATTTTAATGCTACGTAAAGAAATGAAAAGCTCTGTAAAAGAATATTGGGAAGATTTTGATAAAAAATAGATTGTTTTCCGCATTAAACTGGATATCTTTAACTTATAATAAATAATTCAAAAAATTATAGTTCAGTTTAAAGCGATTTGTAATCCTGACACATCGTAATAAAATAGTGGTGTACAAAACAAGCAAAATGAAAACGGATATCCAGTTTCATCGTATTATTAATTTTAGAGGCACGAATGGTTTTTATATCGAAAATCTGGAAATTTCCTATCAAATCTTTGGAAGAGCACTTCATACTGCTCCCCTAGTATTAGTCAACCATGCACTTACCGGAAACTCAGATCTGGCCAGCGAAACCAAAGGCTGGTGGAAATCCATTATTGGAGAAAACAAACTTTTAGATACGACTAAATACACCATTATCGGTATAAATATTCCCGGAAACGGATATCACAATCAACACATCGAAAATTACAAAGCACTAAGGGCTCAAGACATTGCAAAGCTTTTTATACAAACACTTAAAGAAATAGGAATAAAAGAACTGTTTGCAGTAATGGGAGGTTCGTTGGGAGGTGGAATTGCCTGGGAAATGGCCGCTTTGGCGCCCAACTTTATCCGCTATCTTATTCCTATTGCCGCCGATTGGAAATCGACAGATTGGATTATCGGACATAATTATATTCAGGAAAATATCTTGAATAGTTCACCAAATCCAATGCAAACTGCACGTATGATGGCTATGCTGTTTTATCGTACACCGGCTTCGCTCGAAACTAAATTCCATCGCAGCAAAATGGAAAACAACAGCCAATTTCAAATTGAATCCTGGTTGCAATACCATGGCGATAAATTAAATACTCGCTTTGAGCTATTGGCCTACAAAACAATGACTCACTTATTAACTACAGTGGATATTACAAAAGGAAAAGCCGGTTTCGAAGAAGCAGTAAAACCCATTCAATCTACCATTATTCAAATTGCCATCGACTCTGATTTATTCTTTGTGAAAGAGGAAAATCTAAAAACAAAAGCCCTACTCGATAATCTAAAAATCAAAAATCAATACTTCGAAATCAATTCTATTCACGGACATGATGCCTTCTTAATTGAATTCGAACAACTTAGCAAGATACTAAAACCTTATTTCGATTAGTCAGAACTTAATCCAAATAAATACTTTGTTTAAAGTTTCCTCTAAGATGAACTGAAGACTTGTATTTAAGCGCCAAAAAAAAAATTATTGTAGTATATCCTACCTTAAAGTAGTATTTAACTCATACTGTGGAGATTAATCACCTTAGTTATTTAGAACCCCTCTAAATTAATTTATTGGAAATATTTTAGGTTGTTGTTATTTATTTAACATTTATTTTTGTTACCATATAGGTATTTAATTACCCATTTGATTTATTTGAAAAAATATCGTTAACAATATAAATACTTTGTAATAATTAAATAAAAAAACGAATCAAAATTATGAGAATTAAATCTACATTATTTACCTTCTGCCTGATTCTAATTACAGGATTAGCGATTGGACAAACTGTGCAAATTGATGGAGAAATACGCCCTCGTGCAGAATTTAAAAATGGATATAAGCTTTTACCTAAAACAGACGCAGATGCGGCATTTTCTGTTTCGCAGCGATCACGTTTT
This sequence comes from Bacteroidales bacterium, assembly GCA_016929955.1. Classification (GTDB taxonomy): domain Bacteria; phylum Bacteroidota; class Bacteroidia; order Bacteroidales; family UBA12170; genus UBA12170. The sequence goes on from JAFGHU010000117.1 coordinate 18,516, forward strand.
AATGCGTTATACAGTTCAAACCTATTCAAGGTGTATATCAGTGCACAGGACATAAGGGTTTGGGGCGACATCGATCAGTTAGATAAAGGCGATTACAATCGCTTTGCCCTTCATCAGGCTTGGGGCGAATACTTTTTTAACGAAAATATATCCTTAAAAGTTGGAAGGCAGGAATTGGTTTACGATGATTCAAGGATTTTCGGAAATGTGGGTTGGGCGCAACAAGCCCGAGCCCATGATATTGCCTTATTCAAAATTGAAAATGAAAAAGTAAAAGCTCATCTTGGATTGGCTTTCAATCAGAAAACAGATGTATTATTTGGGACTGATTATTATGCTTCGTTTAATGACGGCGTATACACAATGAATAGCAATTATAAGAATATGCAATTTCTGTGGTTACACACTAAAGTAGGAAAAGCAGGGCTAAGCATTTTAGCACTAAATAATGGAGTTGAAAGTCTTGTTGATGCGACTAATGCATATTTTAAGACCATTTACAGTCAAACAATTGGCGCAAGATTTACTCCCCAAATAGGTTTCGTAAAAATGGCCACAGCTATCTACTATCAAACGGGAAAAGTCATAAACGATGCCACGGATTTATCAGCATTATACTATGCCTTTGAGGCCTCAGCAAAAGCGAATACAACTACTACATTAACTGCTGGTTTCGAATACCTTTCAGGTACAAGCTTAAAGGACAAGATAGATAATCCTAATGAAATAAAGTCTTTTACACCACTCTATGGTACCAACCATAAATTTAATGGTCATATGGATTATTTCTTTGTTGGTAATCATAACAATACTGTTGGTTTGATAGATATTTACGCAACAGTTAAAGTAAGTGCGAATAAATGGTCGTTTTTTGCAACGCCGCACTATTTTTTAGCAGCTGCAGAAGTAAACAAATCAGCTATTGATAATTATGCAACAATGGACAAAAGCTTAGGTCTGGAAATAGATATGGGCATTACTTATGCTGCCGATAAAAATATGAATTTCCAAATGGGTCTTTCAGAAATGTTCGGAACGGAAACACTGGGCTATCTTCAAGGCAATACAAACACGAACAGTTACAATAAAAATGGGACCTGGGTATATTTAATGCTTAGTTTTAATCCTAACTTTTATACAAGCAAATAACACAACAAAAATTATATAGAGATGTCGAAAATTCTAAAAGCAATTTTACCTCCTCCGGGATGGCAGTTTCCGGTAGCCATTGTTGCCGGTATGCTTTTTGGTATGGGGGCTTACATCCTTTATATTTCCAATGCTGTATCTTATCTTTCCGACAATCCTAAAACCTGTATTAATTGCCATGTAATGAACCACGAATACGCTTCTTGGTTTCACAGCGCACATAGGGAAAAGGCCAGTTGCAACGATTGTCACGTGCCGCACGACAATATTTTTAACACCTATTTCTTTAAGGCAAAGGATGGGTTAAGGCATGCGACAATTTTTACGTTAAGACAAGAACCTCAGGTTATTAGAATAAAAGAAGAGGGAGCTAAAGTTGTTCAAAACAACTGTATTCGCTGTCATAATGATTTGATTACGGATAATAAGATGCTTGCAAAAACAAAAACCTTCGATCATTTTAGAACCAAGGGAAGACAGTGTTGGGAATGTCATAGAGAAGTGCCACACGGAAGGCTCAATAGCCTGTCGGCCGCACAAAATGCCCAAATTCCAAAAACAAGAAAACCAATCCCTGATTGGATAAAAAATTTAGTCAAATAAAATATAAAAAAGATTTATTATGAGCACTACAAGAAAACCGATAGTAAATTGGATCCTATTTTTTGCCACTATAGTCGTGGTATTCTTTCTAGGATTATTAGCATCATCCATAACCGAGCGAAGAGCAGAAGAACCTGTAGCTCTAAAACCACAGATTGAACTTAATCAGTTTGATCCTCGAAACGAAGTATGGGGAAAAAATTACCCAACGGAATTTGAATCGTGGGAAAAAACAGAAGAAAGTGATTTCAAATCAAAGTATAATGGCAACGCTATGATTGACATGCTTGAAGTCGACCCAAGATTAGTAGTTTTATGGGCCGGATATGGATTTTCAAAAGATTATAATCAAAGCCGGGGCCATGCCTATGCAATTGAAGATATACGCAACACCTTACGAACAGGTGGCCCAACAGGAGATGAAGATGGCCCAATGCCTTCTACATGCTGGACATGTAAATCGCCTGACGTACCTCGAATTATGAACGAAAGTGGAGTTACAGAGTATTATACAGGTAAATGGGCACGCTTGGGTTCAGAAATTGTAAATCCGATTGGTTGTGCCGATTGTCACGATGCGGAAACAATGGACTTGCAAATTTCACGCCCTGCGCTGGTTGAAGCTTTCGAACGCCAAGGCAAAAATATTGAAAACGCAACACATAACGAAATGCGTTCTTTAGTTTGTGCACAATGCCACGTAGAATATTATTTTGATAAACATAGAGAAGGAAGCGATGGCGCTCAGTATCTTACTTTCCCCTGGGATAATGGAACAAGCGTTGAAGCGATGGAAGCCTATTATGATGCTAAAGAATTTAGCGATTGGACACATAGTATGAGTAGAGCGCCTATGCTTAAAGCTCAGCATCCGGGTTATGAAACATTCAGTATGGGCATCCATGCGGAACGTGGTGTTAGCTGTGCTGATTGTCATATGCCGTATATGAGCGAGGGCGGACGTAAATTCACCGATCATCATATTCAATCCCCATTAAATAATATTGAAAATTCTTGTATGGTTTGTCATAAGGAAAAAACCGAAACCTTACTTAAAAATGTATACGATAGACAAGATAAAGTTATCGAAAACAGAGATGAACTTGAACGACTAATCGTGAGAATGCATGTAGAAGCTAAAACCGCATGGGATTTAGGTGCTACAGAAGAACAAATGGCCGCTATCTTAATGGATATTCGTCATGCACAATGGCGTTGGGATTATGCTGCTGCTTCTCATGGAGGCTCATTTCATGCACCCATTGAAATTTCAAGAGTTATAGCAAGCGGAATAACCATTGCACAAGAAGGTAGAATAAAACTCGCTCGTTTATTAATGAAATTAGGGCGCTCAGAAGAAGTTCCTTATCCTGATATTTCTACAAAAGCCAAAGCACAAGCGTTTATTGGTCTTCCAATGGATGAATTAATTAAGGAAAAAGAAAACTTCAAGAAGAATATTGTGCCTAATTGGGACAAAGAAGCTAAAGAAAGAGAAGCCAAGATGAAAATCACTTATGTAATTAAAAATTAGTTTCTTATCACGTATAAAGAGCCATTCGCCTGTAAGGTGTATGGCTCTTTTTTATACACTTAATAGTTTACTATTTTAGTAGCTGGATTAACCAAGGTTTTTGTATTAATTTTTAAGTCTTTAATGAATTCAGATCAACAAAAAGAGTTTAGGGCAACCAAAAGTATACGGAAGAAGAGCTGGTCATACAAAGAAGGGTTTTTAATCGTATTTGTTTTATTTTTTGCCGGAATAATTATAGAATGGGTCAATGGTTTTTCGCCATTGCCAGAATTAATTTTTCCTCAAAATCTAATTATTGGTATTGGTTTTTGCACCCTACTCATTGCATATTATCTCCTCTTTAATAAAAGTAAAAGTCTAAATTTCTTAATAAGTATTCCGGCAGCCCTAAGTTCAATTAGTTTTTTTGCGATCAATGCCTTAATTATGGGTCTCTTTCTTCAAAACCCAAATATGGATGGTTGGCAAGCAAGATTATCATTTTCCAATGTTAGCTCTAGTTGGTATTATGTATTCTCAAGTCTATATATTCTAATTGTACTCGGACTCGTAATCATCAACAAATTATTTCAATTTAAACGTAAAGATTTAGGCGTACTCATAAGTCATCTTGGCCTATGGCTCGTTATTTTTGCTGCAAGTATGGGTAGTTTTGATGTTACGCGACTAGAAATGAATTTAAGTGAAGGAGAGATTAGCTATCAAGCTACAGATCGCTCTACCGGAAAAGTTTATAGTATGCCTTTTGCCTTTAGACTAACTAATTTTATACTCGAAGAATATCCACCAAAATTAGGAATAGTGGATAATACAAGCGGCACATTGCTTCACGAACAAGGTAAAAATTTAAGAATACTGGAAGGTGATAGTACATTTCAATTGATGAATTGGGAAGTGCAAATACTAAACTATTACGAAACAGCAGGCAAAGCAGGAAAGCAGTATTATTTTATGCATGATATCGGCGCTCCTCCCGCAGTAAAAGTACAAGCAATATCAAACCTATCAGATACCCTTATAGGATGGATTACCTGTGGAAGTTTTAACACTCAATTTGAAAGTTTAAAACTAGATGATAAACATGCTATGATTATGCTTTTTCCGGAACCAAAAAATTATAAATCCGAAATCGACTTGCTCCTGCCTAACGGCGATCAATCGCATTTTTACCTGGAAGTAAATCAACCCTATACCTGGGACGAATGGGAAATCTATCAGCTTAGTTATGATGATGAATTTGGGCGATGGTCTGATCGGTCTGTTGTAGAATTGGTACGTGACCCATGGATTAAAGTAGTTTATACCGGAATATTTTTAGTGCTTGCCGGAGCTATTTATCTGTTTTGGTTTGGGCGTTCTAAAAAAATAAATTCGTAGTATGGTTTGGATAAATTTTTCGTATTTTGCTTTTATTAGCCTTGCATTTTGGCTGATTGGAATTGTATTGAGCAATTTTAAAAATAAAAAATATAGTGCCCTCCTTTTTTTAATATTGGGCTTGTTCACGCTCTCCTATTTTATTTACGATTTATGGACTATACTTGAAAGGCCTCCTATGCGAACGCTTGGAGAAACACGCTTATGGTATAGTGTGTTTTTACCTGTTATAGGTATTTTGGTTTATGCGCGCTGGAATTATAAATGGTTTATTAGCTATACTTTTGGCCTAGCCGCTGTATTTTTAATCATTAATCTTTTGCATCCCGAATCTTATGATAAAACATTAATGCCTGCCTTACGCAGTATATGGTTTGTACCTCATGTAATCGTTTATATGATTGCTTATGCTATGTTAGCCGCCAGTAGTGCTGTGGCTTTTCAATCAATTATTAGCCTTTATTTCCTCAAGAAAAAAATGCAAATTATGGCATTGGCCGACAATCTGGTATATATTGGTTTTGCTTTTCTAACGATGGGCTTATTATTTGGTGCTTTATGGGCTAAAGAAGCTTGGGGGCACTATTGGACCTGGGATCCAAAAGAAACCTGGGCCTTGCTTACCTGGTTGGTTTATTTGGTTTACATTCACCTTAGAACGTATAAAACGGTAAATGAAAAAACCGCTATTTGGGTATTAAGTTTTGCTTTCCTTATTTTGCTTATATGTTGGTTTGGTGTTAATTATTTACCATCAGCCAGTAATAGTGTACATACGTATTCGCAAACTTAATTATAAAGAAGTATTTAAATTAAGGGTATTTCGTTATGAAAAAAACGAAAACCATCCTTTTCTATTTTCTCTGCTGAAACGCGACTTCCTTCCAATAAAATGACCGCCATTTCTCCAAACATGATTTTGAAAATAAATGCTGGGATACCTAAAGGGATATAGATTCTATGCTTTTTTTTCGCAAGGTATTTCATTATTTGCCTATTCGTAATTTGCTGAGGATGAACTGCATTATAAACATTGGCCGTATTTTCTTTTTCAAGAACAAATAAAAACATACGTGCTAAATCTTCTAAAGCAATCCAGGGAATGTATTGATTTCCTGATCCAATTGGCGAAGCAAACCCAAATTTTAGAGGTGCCAACATTTTAGGTAAAGCACCTCCTTTTAAGCTCATTACTACTCCTAAGCGAAGCTTGGTAACCTGCAAACCAAGAGCCTCGAACTGATCTACGGCATTTTCCCAAGCAACTACGGTTTTAGCTAAAAAATCAGTGCCGGGCCTATCTTCTTCTTTGAAAATTGAATCGCTAGTGGTTGATCCATAATAACCAATGGCAGACGCCGATATAATTTTAGAAGGCTTATATTCCGATTTTTGAACCGCAGCATATAAGCATTGTGTTGTTTTAACGCGACTATCAACAATCTTTGTTTTTTGTTTGCTCGTCCATCGTTTTGCCGATATATTTTCGCCTGCCAAATGAATAATACTATCAGCAAATACAATGGCCTTTTCATCCAAAATATCATTTTCGTAATCCCAGTAAAACGATTTTACACCTGGAATATGCTTTTGACGGCTCAAAACGGCAACCGTATATCCTTTAGAAGTAAGTAATTCGCTAATTTCTCTACCAACTAATCCTGTTCCTCCACTTATTAATACATTTCTTCCCATAGCTTACTCTATATATTTTTGATGGATTTCGCTTAATTCAGCATTTCTATCGACATCGTAAATATGCTGATGAAAATAGCTTAATTTATTAAAAACTTGCAAGGCCTGTTTCAATTCATTGTCTTTTAAATTCCCAACGATGATTTCGGAAATTTTATGCATTTCGTCAAACGAATTCATAATGGTTTCTACACCTTTTGCAGTAAGCGAAACCCGTTTTGCGCGTTTATCATCCGGATCTTGAATCTCCTGTACTAATCCATTTTTAATCAGACGTTTAAGTATTTCGCTTCCGCTCGATGTTTCTAATAAGTGCAAATGAATAAGTTCGTTTTTCATCAGGCTTTTTTGCCGTAGTAAGGACGCCAAAAAACCAAATTCATCGATGGTTTTTATGTCGGTACCTACAAA
>JAFGHU010000118.1 GCA_016929955.1 Bacteroidales bacterium
ATGGAAGGTCCTATAGAATTGGAAGATTGTCCTTTAGGTCGTCCGATTTGTCCTTTCGATAAATGTATAATGGGAGGCATAATGCATAAACTTACCAACGATTTTAAAAAGTATTTGATGGATTCAAAAGTTTCTGATTTTATTTAGATACCGGATTTTCATTATCGCTTCTTTCCTGGGTTTTATTCCTCAAACTTATATTTCTATATTCTGTTTTATTGAAACGATTCTTTGTTTTTTGTTTAAGTAAATTATGCTTTTCGTAGACTGAGATTTTTTTGTGTTAATATATTAACATATTGAAGTAGCATAGTGCTTTATATGTTTAATGACTTAATAATTAATTTGTTAATAACAAAAAATAACATTATCCTTGTATGAAAATCGAAAATCGTTAAGCTATGAAACCGGGAGAAAACCACAATCCAATTTTGATTCCTGAGGAATGCATACTCGAGGGATTTATTAAAACAAAGAAATCATTTAAAATAGAAAGTGATTTTTATGGTATTTTGCTTTCGACTGAAAAAGTTATTATCGACAAAACATCTAAAGTAGTTGGCGACATTGTTTGCTCGGAGCTAATTATTAGTGGTGCTTTCGAAGGCAATATTTTTTGTACAGGAAAACTGTCTGTTTTGGGCAATGCTAAAATTACCGGACAGGTTTTTACTAAGCTGTTTCAGAATGAAGAAGACTGCGATTTAAATTGCTTTATTCAAATTCCGAATAATACCGTGCTTAATGCTATCCAAGATATTCTTTTAAACATTGATTCAAGCACTAAATTGTCGAACGATAAAGACTTGAAAAAGATCTCACAATTGTTTAAAGACAATGTTTATAGCTCTAAAGATGAATCAAAAAAAATAAAAGAGGAGCCGCATTCAAAACCTGAGAAATAATAGGGATAAGGAATTAATGCGAAAATTACTTTTCTAGCGGCTCTTTTTTTGGTTATCCATTGCCTGAAAATGCAGTACAGAAAGTGTAAGCTTAATTTTGTATAGGATCATAAGTCATTATCCATTCTTCGTTTGTATTATTCATAAGTTTATCGGCAACTCTAAACCCGTTTTTTATATAAAAAGCAGCCAGATTTGTATTTTCAATGCTTAACCAAAATTTTTGATTCGGAAATTGTTGAATCAATTTCTGAAGCCAAAGCGTTCCCAATTGTTGTCCCCTATATTTTTCATCAATCCATAGATAAGCGATATATAAATAGCCATTTTCAAACCATTTATCTGAAATAGTTTTGGCATACATCATATCCGGCGTTGTTTTAGAGAAAACGATTCCTCCACCAATAAGTGTATGAGCAGTACTTAGCGTATAAATATTAGCGTTATCGGCATACGCTTTCCAATGTGGCACGATGCTTTCTCTCCAATCGTCGGGCAATATCCTTAAAAATGAATCCGTGTTAAACAGGCTATTTGAAAAATCGATTTGCATTTAAAGTATAGATAATAAGGTTATTATAATAATCCCCAAGCCCATAGCTTATCCGAATCTTCTAACCAGCGATCGCCTATATCTGTTCGGTAATAGGAATGATTGATTAACACATTGCTTATGCGATTATACATCGTTCGTTGAGCATCTCGCATTGTTATTCCCGTTCCTGATACTAAAAGCGCGACACCCGAATCGCCGGTGATTAACCATTGATTATTTACATTTTTTAGATGCATAAGATGTATGCCCGAATTCATGGGCTTTTTAAACAAAACAACTGCATCTTTCGAAAATAAATTAAATGTTTTTTTGTCTTGATAGGGGAAAGGCGGTACAACAATAAAAGCCCCAACCTGAAAACCCTTTTTTGTGTTTATCTTAAACTTTTCGCCTTTAGCTAACTTTAGAAAAAGGGCGCCCATAGGTTCTAAAATACCTGCTCTTTGGATAAAAATTTGTGGATATCCGAAACGCGGTGTAAATTCCAATGGAAATATTCCATTGCCGTTTACAATGCAATTGATATCAATATGTCCAACAAAATTATCTTTAGCCAAAGTAGCTTCGAATTTTTTTAATGTTGCATCAAAGATTGGGCTGTCGTTGGTCCAAAACATGCTTGTTCCCATTTCGCCTGTCGAAACGCCTAATTCTTTTGGAAATAGTTTCTTGTGCTCAAATGTAATATTGATAGGGCGTATAAATTCTTTGCCATTAAAAAATGCGGAAGCGCTCACTTCAACTCCGGCCACTTTCTTTTGAAGTTGGAATGGCCCCATGGTATTGCCCCAGGTTTTATTGTAGGCTTGCAATACGCGTTTAACATCAGCACCATCTTCATCCGTACCTACAAATAATAGCTGTTTAATATCCTGTATTTCTCCGGAAGGCTTTATAACGTAAGCATTTGGATTTTTATCGATATAAGCAATGGCCTCCTCAAAATTTGTAAATTCGCGATAGGGTAGAATTTTAATTTTATGGCGTTTCATTTCGTCCTGGCCAAAAGCACGATCTAGCTCCAGTTTATCGCTGTAAGCGGTTCCTCCAACAACATATTTGCCCTGACGTCTTAATTCCTCGGCCTTTATTCCATAACCGCTATAATCAAAAATAATGATATCAGCCCAAGCTACATGTTCTTCCCACTGACTCACTTTTTTTACAAAACCAAAACCAATTTCTTTGCAGGCTTTGTCTTCGATAAACATTTTAACATTATTCCCTTCTTTGTAAACGGCATAAGCAATATCTAAGATTTCACCCCATTTTGATACAAAAAGAAAATTGTCTTTTTTATTGATTGATTTTTTCAATTTTAAATTTTTAAAGCATTAATTTTTGCTCAAATATCCTTTTTTTTTAGTTTGATTTTACGATACGAATTTAATATTTATTAATCGTGTAAAATACAATAGATTAATATTATACAGACTGTTTTCTTGTATTAAAAACAGATTGATTTATTGTTTTTTCTTTAATTCATAGATATCGCAACGCCGGTCTTTAATATTTCTAACACTTCCAAATTGATTGAGCTGCCTAAGCATATCAATATCTACATCGGCGAGCAAAATCATTTCCGTATTTGGAGTTGCTTCGGCCTTTATACCATTGGTTGGAAAAGCAAAATCACAGGGTGTAAAAACCATTGATTGAGCAAACTGAATATCCATATTATGTACTTTAGGCAAATTGCCAACACTTCCTGCTATGGCTACATAGCACTCGTTTTCGATAGCTCTGGCTTGCGCGCAATTGCGCACCCGCGAATATCCGTTTTGAGTATCCGTAAGAAAAGGTACAAATAGAATATCCATCCCATCTTCGGCTAAAAGTCGACTAAGTTCAGGAAATTCCACATCGTAACAAATTAGGATACCTATTTTTCCGCAATCTGTATCGAAAGTTTTAAGTTCGGTTCCGCCATCCATCCCCCAAACATTGACCTCGTTTGGTGTGATATGCAGTTTTTCATAGCGCTCTATGGTTCCATCTCTTCTGCATAAATAGCCTGCATTATATAAACGGTCGTTTACTATTTCGGGCATACTCCCCGAAATAATATTGATATTGTAGGCAATAGCCAATTTGGAGAATTTTTGAACAATTTCGGCTGTGTATTTTGCAAGCTCTCTAATGGCTTCGGGTTCAGTTAAGTGATTATTTCCGGCCATTAATGGCGCATTGAAAAACTCGGGAAATAAAGCAAAATCAGCACGATATCCGGATACGGAATCAACAAAAAACTCGACTTGCTGTAATAATTCGTCCAGATCTTTATAAGCACGCATTTGCCATTGAATAAGTCCCAACCGAATGACTTTTTTTATGATGGTTGGTGTAGTGACTTCTTTTTCGTAATAAATATTATCCCATTCCAATAAAACGGCATAATCGTTCGATGCATCATCACCTTCTAAATAGCTTTTAAGAATTTTAGATGGGTGAAAATCGTTGGAAATCTGAAAGTTAAACACTGGATCGTGAATTTCCTTTTTTCGTACCTTATCAATATATTCTTTGGGTGTAAGTTTATCGGAGTACTTATGATAATTGGGGATTCTACCTCCAAAAGCTACTCCTTTTAAGTTTAAACGCTCGCAAAGTTCTTTTCTGTAATCGTAAAGTCTTCTGGCCAAACGCAATCCTCTAAACTCCGGTTTAATAAAAACATCAATTCCGTAGAGCATATCGCCATCCGGATTGTGTGTGTTAAACGAATAATCGCCGGTTATTTCTTGATAAGTATGATGACGGTCTATTTTACTGTAGTCGACAATAATGGATAAGGCACTTCCGGCAATTTGGTTGTTTACTTTTATAACTACCTGACCTTCAGGAAAACGGTCGATCAGAGCTTCAATCTGATTTTCGCGCCAATACGCATCCGGCATCGTTGAATACGAGGCAATCATTGCTTTTTTTAGTTCTTGATAGTCGTCTATACTGAGAAAGGTAAGTTCTATATTTTCAATTTTCTTCATTTAATTCTGTTGCTTTTCAATAATCACCTGATTTGGTATTCAATTGCTTCTTATGGCATCGTTTTATTTATAAGGAACAATTTGGTTTGTAAATAAATTTTTGTCAATATTAAAATGAATTTTAATTGCTTTTACTTCGCATATAAAAATAATTGGATAGGAAATGGCATGCTTTAAACTAACCTGAAACAAGTTGGCTTTTCGCATGTTTCGTCCACATAAATCGGTGGCTTTGCGTATTTTAAACGCTCTTTACGGATTTACAACTATTTTAATTGACCCTTCATCAGATCGATAGATTTCAAATCTTCGTTTACTATATCATTTCCTTCTATTGTTTTAGTATGGAGCTTGGAAGCAACCCACAGAAAGTGAAGTGCTTTTTTTCGATCCCTGTTTTTATAATAATGATAAACCTGAATATAGGCTTCTGCAAGATTTTTCTTATCCATCTCCGAAAGATTATCTGGTGTTTGTTGCAATTCAGGAAAAACGATTTCGCTACCTAAGGGTAATATATCCGGATTTTTAATCGTTAAGCTATTGGCCTGAAAAACGAGCGGCCATATAAAGTCGGCTTGATAATAATCTTTAGAAAGCCTATATAAATATTCGCCCGCCACAGCGCGATGCTTTCCTGCCGGAATGGCCAAGGGTTTTTGTCGACTTATATCATCCGTCGAGGAAATTTTGCCAGCTTGAGTCATCTTTACAGTTTTTGAAATTTCAGGATTTTTATTTTCAGCATTTGCCTTTTCAGGTTTTACAGGCATATCTGTTTTACTTGGTATTAACTCATTATTGGATTCGGTTGAAGGCCAAAAAACAAGAATAAGCAAAAGGAGGATCAACACCAATAGAAAATACCAGCGGTATCTGAAAATCCATTGCTTAAATTCGTTGTGAGGCAACTTTTCTGTTTTTTTTGTGTCGGCACTAATTTGGGGGGCTTCCTCTTTTTGTGTTGGTGTAGGATTATTTATTTTTTCTTTTTTCAGCATCGGTTTTATCAGTTCCGGTTCCATTAGCGCATATTTTCGGTTGATATGATTTCGGACTGAAGGAAGCGCTGTAAATTTGATCGTACTATGTGCTGGAATATCCATTATTTCTCCGGATTGCGGATTACGACCTGTTCGGGCGGTATGCCATTTTAATGAAAAACGTCCAAAACCGGGTAAAACAGAATATCCCTCACTTTGTAAAAGCTCTTGATTCATTGCAATAGATTCAGACAGCACCTGATGTACTTGTGTTTTAGTTGCTCCGGTTTTCTCTGCAATCTTATCAATAAGATCACTAAATGTCATTTTATCTTTCATCTCTAAATGTGTTTAGATTTTAGTTCATTCTTGATTGTTGAGCTTGGACTATAGCGAAGGGTTCGCTTTGGAGGTAACATAAGCATTTGATCGTGATGCGGACTGAAAGATTTTCTTCTTTTGGTAGTTGCTGTGTTAAAAGTGCCTAATCCGGGCAGTGTTACAGTAATATCCTGATCCAATACTTCGGTAAGTGTATCAATAGCACTTTTTAATAGTTTTTTCGTTTCAGCTTGTGTTAAATTTAAGCGTACAGCGAGATTCTTAATAAACTCATTTTGATTCATGGTGAGGTTTTTTAATAATGAATATTGAGAATGGCTTAAATGTTTAAAGTTTAGCAATATAGCGATTTTATTTTGTATATGCAAGTTTGTGAATGACTATTCGTGCAGAGTACTCGTATTTTGACCTTTACTGCATTTTAAGGTACATTGGTCTAAAGCTTTGCTATGCAGTGCTTTTGGTTATTTGAGAAATACAAATTGTAATTTAAAAGCGACTAAATGTAAATAATACTTGACAATATGTTATTTATATATTACATTTGTACTGCACTAAAAACGATATACAATGAAAACAAATTATTTATTGCCTTATTCATTTAAGAAAATCGGATGGCTTATTTTTATTCCTTCTTTTATTTTAGGAATCCTTTGGCTAATTTTCGATTTTGAACCTGCTTTTTTAGATGTAAATGTAATTGGTTTGTTTAGCCATGATTTTATGAAAACACGCGGTTTTATAGCTATTTTCGAAAACAATATTGCCAATGAACTTATTGGTGTTTTCATTATTGTAAGCGGGATATTTGTTGCTTTTGCCAAGGAAAAAAATGAAGATGAGTTTATTTCAAAGATTAGATTAGAATCGCTGCTACGTGCCACCTATCTGAACTACGGAATCTTGGTTTTTGCCTTGATTTTTATCTATGATAAGTCTTTTTTTACAGTAATGATCGTGAATATGTTTACCGTATTGCTCTTTTTTATCTTGCATTTTAATTGGGCACTTTATAAATCAAAAAAAGCAATTAGCGATGCGAAATAGTATAAAAGTGGAACGGGCGAAAAAGGACATTACTCAAGGGCAGTTGGCTGAACTGGCTGGTGTAAGTCGACAAACCATCAACGCTATTGAGTTGGGAAAATATAATTTATCTACAATTTTGGCGCTAAAGATTGCTCGAATCTTTGGTAAAACTGTAAACGAAATATTTGAGTTAGAAGAAGGAGATTAATCAATTTAGGGTACCTTTGCCTCCGATGAATAAATTCGATGTAATTGTCGTAGGCGCTGGTCCTGCAGGTTTATTGGCTGCCGGCCGTGCTGCCGAATTGGGTGGTAAAGTGTTGGTTTTGGAAAAAATGCGCGCGCCCGGACTTAAGTTGTTAATTACCGGAAAGGGCAGATGCAATATTACCAACGATGCTTCAATCAGTGAATTTATTAAGCATGTTTATCCTGATGGCCGTTTTTTGCGCAATGCTTTTTCGCAATTTTATTCCAAAGATATTATCAGTCTTTTAGAAAAGTATGGAGTTGAAGTGAATTTGGAGCGAGGCGGAAGGTATTTTCCAGCCAATAATAAGGCCAAAGATGTGCTTGAAGCGCTATTAAAGTGGGTAAATGATTTAAATGTTAAAATTAAAGTAAATCACAAAGCTGAGAAACTGATTGTCGAAAACGACGTTTTAGTCGGAGTACAAGCCAATGGTCAAGTTTTTTATGCAGATCAAGTGGTTGTTTCTACCGGAGGAAAATCTTATCCGGGAACAGGCGCTACGGGCGATGGCTACGAACTTGCCAGAAGAGTAGGGCATAGCATAGAAAAACCGATACCGGCACTCGTTCCTATTGAAACGGAAGGAGGTATAGCCCAAAAGCTCCAAGGACTCAACCTTCGTAATGTAAATGCAATTGTTTGGGTAAATGGAAAAAAAATGGGAGCCGATTTTGGCGAAATGATTTTTACACATTTTGGATTATCAGGCCCTATTATCCTAACATTAAGTCGAATAATAGTAACAGAATTGCAAAAAAATAATAAGGTCGAAATTAGCATCGATTTAAAACCGGCATTGGATGAGCAAAAGCTGGATAATCGCTTGCTCCGCGATTTGAATGAACATGGGAAGAAAAAAATCGTTAATATCTTTCGAAATTGGTTGCCTGCATCGATGATCCCTGTTTTTATTGAGCTTTTGGCGATAGATCCGGAAAAAGAATGTCATCAGGTTTCATCCAAAGAACGAAAACAAATTCGAAACTTACTGAAAGATTTACGTTTTAAAGTAAGTCATCATCGTTCGTTTAAAGAAGCAATTATTACTGCAGGAGGTGTTTCTACAAAAGAAATAGTACCTAAAACTATGGAATCAAAAATACTTTCCGGCTTGTTTTTTGC
>JAFGHU010000119.1 GCA_016929955.1 Bacteroidales bacterium
CAGCTTTGTTCATTTTTAAAAGATTTTAATTAACACATTTTGATTTTCACTATTGCAAATATAACTGAATATATAAGAAAAGCAAGGGTTTTAGCGAAAAAGGCGGGTTTTTGTTAATAAAGCGGCCAAAAAGTTGAAAACTCCGTGTAATACAGGCTAGATAAGGCTTGTAAAGAAACTATGAGGCGCTAATTTAAAGCCTCGGAGAAAATCTACAATTTGCATTCTTTTTTTTCCTTCAAGTTGAATTTCGTCCAATGAAATAGTTCCATCTCCTGTCACACCATGGATATAGGTTTTTGTATCCGTAAACAAACTGCCATATTTTGCACCGGGATAGCTCTTTTCTACCTTGGAGGCAGCAAAAATTTTTAAATAAAAAGGCTGATCATCAGTTTTTAGATGCGTATAGGCAGCCGGATAAGGACTTAAACCTCTGATTTTATTTAAAATCGTTTCTGTACTTTGTTCCCAGTTTAAGGCACAGTCTTGTTTAAATATTTTTGGTGCAGGCTTTAAGTCGCTTTGGGCGTGAACCAAATCTTTTTGAGGGGTGATTTTATATTGATTCGTTTCTATGGCTACAAGCGTATCAATAATGAGTTCAGCGCCGAGCAACATAAGTTTATCGTGTAAGCTACCTGCATTGTCTTTAGCACTTATTGCGCATTTGCGTTGAAGAATGATTTTTCCTGTATCAATTTCTTTATCCAGAAAAAAAGTAGTAACACCGGTTTCCGTTTCACCATTCATTAAGGCATGGTTGATAGGTGCCGCTCCACGATATTGGGGCAGGAGTGAGGCATGTAAATTGAAAGTGCCTTTTGGTGGCATATTCCAAACAATTTCAGGAAGCATTCTAAATGCAACAACAACCTGAATATCTGCTTTTAGCATTTGAAGCGCTTCGATAAATAGCGGATCTTTCAGATTGGTGGGTTGTAGAATAGTTAATTGATGCTCTAAAGCGAATTCTTTTACTCCCGACATGCGGATTTTCTTGCCTCTACCGGCAGGTTGATCCGGAGCAGTAATAACGCCTACAACTTCATAATTATGCTCGATGAGCTTTTCTAAAGCGCTTACAGCAAATTCGGGCGTTCCCATAAAAACGATGCGCATACTCCTTGGGTTTTGGATTCAAAAGTACGATAAATTCAAAAAAAAAAATACCTGAATCGAAACTCAGGTATTTTAGAACAGTAAACTTATACTACTTATTTTAGTTTTGCTTCAAGCAAAGCAATGTATTTTTCTGCTTCACGACCTTCTGCACTGGTAGGGAAATCGGTCTTTAGCTTGTTTTGTAAACGAAGCGCCTCTTTGTAATCCTCTTCAAGTTCGAAAGCCCAGGCTGCTTTTTGATAAAATAGAGGAGAAGTAAAAGCATTGTCTCTTTTTTCGGCAGCAGCCAAATATTTATTTGCTGCTTTTGATGTTTCACCTAACTCCATATAAGCATCGCCCATAGCACCAAGTGCCATAGGTGCTAAAACCTGATCATCTGAACTAAAATTTCCGAGATATTCAATAGCCTCATCATATTGTCCCAGTCTTAAATAACAAACACCCGCATAATAATTTGCCAGGTTAGCCGATTTGGTAACGCCATATTCATCAATGATATCTAAAAAACCCAAGTAATTGCCATCGCCATTCAGCGCCAGTTGAAGACTGTCCATACCGAAGTATTTTTCGGCCATCCACATTTGCTCAGATGCATCTTTTTCTTTGGGTTCGAGGTAATATTTCTGAAACGAAAAGTAGCCTAAAACGATAATGATAATAATAGCAATGCCTGATAAAATATTCTTTTGATGTTTTTCCAGTATCCTTTCTGTTCTTGTTAAAGCTTCTTCAACGGCCTCAAGGCGTTCTTCTGTAACATCTTTGGTATTCTTTTTCTTAACCATTTTAGTTCAATTTTTAGTCTGCAAAAGTAAATCTTTTTCGTTATTTTCCCATTATTTGCTTTATTTTTCTGGCAAAGTTTTAAACAAATGTGTACAGAAAAGCAAAAGCCCAATGCATTAGCTGGCATCAGGCTTTCTATTTAATGATTCTGATACGACTTATAATGGAATATTTCCATGTTTTTTAGCTGGGTTGTTTTTCGATTTGTTTTGTGTCATTTCTAAAGCCTGGATGATTTTTTTACGCGTATCTTGAGGGTAAATAATCTCATCGATATATCCCATTTGGGCGGCTTTATATGGACTCGCAAAATTATTTTTATAATCTTCTACTGCTTCAGCAATAAATTCTTGATCAGCCAGTTTTGCGCGGTGGATAATGTTTACAGCACCCGCAGGCCCCATTACGGCAATTTCTGCGGTTGGGTATGCAAAATTAATATCCGCACCAATATGTTTGCTCGACATTACATCATAAGCTCCGCCATAGGCTTTTCTTGTGATTAGTGTAATTTTTGGTACGGTAGCCTCGGCAAATGCATAAAGTAACTTAGCTCCATGTTTTATAATTCCGCCAAATTCCTGAGCGGTTCCGGGTAAAAATCCGGGAACGTCTTCTAAAGTAACCAAGGGAATATTGAAGGCATCGCAAAAACGAACAAAGCGCGCCGCTTTTGTTGAGGCATTTATATCCAAAACACCAGCCAAATAAGCGGGTTGATTGGCGACTATACCCACAGGTCTACCTCCCATACGTGCAAATCCAATGATTATATTTTCAGCATAATAAGGCATAATCTCAAAGAAATGATTTTCGTCGATGATCGCATGGATTAGTTCTTTCATATCGTAAGGCTTATTCGGATCGGCGGGGATAAGCTCGTTTAATTTTTTATCTATCCTGTTGATATCATCCGAACTCACTTTCATTGGCGGATCTTCCATATTGTTTGATGGCAAGAAACTCATCAGTTCACGAATCATCATCATCGCTTGCTCGTCGTCATCGGCTGTTAAATGCGCCACACCACTTTTTGAGTTATGCGTCATTGCGCCCCCAAGCTCTTCCTGAGTAACTTCTTCGTGTGTAACTGTTTTGATAACATCAGGTCCGGTAACAAACATATAACTGTTTTCTTTTACCATCATAATAAAATCGGTAATGGCAGGAGAGTATACGGCACCTCCGGCACAAGGACCAAGAACAGCTGAAATCTGTGGAATTACACCTGAACTCATTACATTGCGATAAAAAATATCTGCATAACCGGCTAAACTTTCAACGCCTTCCTGAATTCGCGCCCCTCCCGAGTCGTTTAGTCCTATAACAGGAGCTCCCATTTTCATCGCCAAATCCATCACTTTTATTATTTTATCGGCATTGGCTCTGCTCAATGAGCCCCCAAATACAGTAAAATCCTGAGCGAAAACATACATTAATCGACCATCAATCTTGCCATAACCACTAACTACACCGTCGCCTAAAAATTTTGTCTTATCCATACCAAAGTCGGTGCTTCGGTGGGTTACAAAT
This sequence comes from Bacteroidales bacterium, assembly GCA_016929955.1. Taxonomy (GTDB): domain Bacteria; phylum Bacteroidota; class Bacteroidia; order Bacteroidales; family UBA12170; genus UBA12170. Next base: position 3,448 of record JAFGHU010000119.1, read on the forward strand.
TTGTCGAGTTCTACAAAAGAGCCCGGGTCGAGTAAAAGCTCGATTCTTTCACGTGCTGTTTTTCGTCCTGCGGCATGTTGTTTATCGATCCGTACTTGGCCCCCTCCGAGTTCGGCAACCTTGTTTTTTTCTTCAAACTGTTTGTATTTATCTTCTAATAATGACATAGTTGTATTTTTTTTATTCAACAATTATAAGGGGCTGTTTACTATCGATTGCATCGCCTTCCTTTACTAGGATATCCGTAACCACACGATCTGCTTTTACCTTGTACTCGCTTTGCATTTTCATGGCTTCAATAATGATTACGGTTGTTCCTTCTTTAATTTTATCTCCAATTTTTACAGGAATTTCTATTACTTTTCCAGGCATTGGACTTGATATCGAGCGTTCTCCTTTATCTTCTATGCCGGCACCTCGGTTTAACATATATTTTGCTTCGGCATCGATAACTTCTACATCAAAAATTTGATTATACGTATGAACTTCAAATTGTTTTGCGCTCTCTTTTTGCAGAAGCTCGAGGTTGTATGAGATTTTATCCAATATAATGCTGTAGGCGCCTTTTTCAACTTGGATCATATCTAAAGTATAGAGTTTATCGTCAACTTTTACTTCAACGATGTGTCCAACTTGGCTCACCAACTCGAGTGTGGCTATGCGGTCACCTATTTTAATATCTAATGTTTTATTCATTTGTTTTAAGTATGTTTAAAGACGAATACTGTTTCTTTTACGACCAAATTCTTTCCACGGACTGGATGTATGACGTGCATTGGATTGAATACTGTTTTTCTCCAATTGATTGAGATAGGTTATAAAGGTGGCAACCATAGCCATATCTTCGCATTGTGGACTGGCTTTTTTGGGCGTAAGTAGAAATTTCTCGTTTTCTTGAATAAAATGGGTATTGTATTTCCCTTCAACAAAAGCAGGTGTTTCCATGATACGCTCAAGGAATTTGATCGAGGTTTTGATCCCTGTAATTTTATAATTATACAAAGCGCCTTTCATTCGTTTTATCGCTTCATCTCTCGATTTGGCCCAAACAATGAGTTTAGAAATCATAGGATCATAAAACAACGGAATATTATATCCGCTATAAACATAGCCATCATGACGGATTCCCAAACCGAGAGGTTCCCTGAAATGTTTTATAACTCCCGGACTAGGCATAAAATTATTGTCAGGATCTTCTGCATAAATACGACATTCAATGGCATGTCCCTTTTGACTTAAATCCTCTTGTTTAAATTCTAAATCGAATCCATTGGCTATATTGATTTGTTGGCGAACCAAATCAACTCCAACAACACTTTCTGTAATCGGATGTTCCACCTGTAAGCGTGTGTTCATCTCCAGAAAATAATAGTTTAAATCATCTCCCATAATAAACTCGATGGTGCCTGCGCCGTGATAATTTACCGCTTGTGCAGCCAGAACAGCGTGTTTTCCCATTTCGGCTCTAATTTCAGGAGTTAGCAAAGGTGAAGGTGTTTCTTCAACTACTTTTTGATGTCGACGCTGCACCGAACATTCTCTTTCGAACAGATGAACGGCATTTCCTTTTTTATCGGCTAATATCTGAAACTCAATATGATGAGGTGAGTCGATATACTTTTCTATATAAACGGCATCGTTGCCAAAAGCATTTTGGGCTTCTGATCTTGCCCCACGGATAGCATTTACTATTTCGTTTTTATCTTTAACAAGACGCATGCCTTTTCCGCCACCACCTGCCGAAGCTTTAATCATTACGGGCAATCCAATTTCGTGAATCACTTTTATCGCTTTTTCTTCATCTAAAATGGGTTCGGTTGTGCCAGGAACAACAGGTACTCCGGCTGCTATCATTGTTTTTCGTGCCGTGATTTTATCGCCCATAGTATCTATGGCATAGGAATCCGGCCCAATAAATTCGATGCTCTCTTTTTTACAGAGGTCGGAAAAATGTGCGTTTTCAGATAAAAATCCATATCCGGGATGAATGGCATCCGCACCCGATTTTTTGGCCACATCAATAATTTTATCAATAACCAAATAACTTTCATTAGAAGGCGATGGACCAATGTGATAGGCTTCGTCAGCATAGCGAACATGCATGGAGCTTCGGTCGGCATCGGAGTAAACGGCTACTGTTTTAATGCCCATTTCACGGCAAGTCCGCATTACTCGAATTGCGATTTCTCCACGATTAGCAATCAAAATTTTTTGAATCATAAACTTCTTAATTTTCTGTTTATTCTTTTTGTTTTTCAAGATAATCGATGTAAATAGTTATATATCAATTATTTTGGTGGTTTTCGGTGTTGTTTTCAGCTGGTAAATATATAGATTATTTTAAATTGTGATTATTTTGTTAATTTATTTTAGAAAATTTAAGGAAATAGTCTAAAAATGAGAATTGGTCTGAATTTCTAAAGCTTTTATCTAATCAAATGGATTTCATTGGCTTAGTTCTATCAAGTATTAAAAACGATAAATTAGAAGCCTTTTTACTGGAATAGAATTTTTACTTTTGTGCAATAAAAAAAATCTTTGAAAACACCAGATCTATTTCAAACGCTTAAAACTAGTCCGCTTTTTAAAGCAATTCAAAATGCTTTAGAAAAAAAAGAAAATGCGGTTTTATCAGGATTATACACTTCTGCAGTTTCGTTATATGCTTCTACTTTATTCGTAGAATCAACAGATTCGATGTTGTTTATATTGCCTGATAAGGAACAAGCGGCCTACCTTTACAACGATTTAGAAAATCTTTTAAATGATAGCGGACAAAGTTCCGACAAAAAGACGGTTCTTTTTTTTCCGGCCAGTTATAAAAGGCCATACGAACTGGATCATATTGATAATGCCAATGTTTTAACTCGGGCTGAAGTGTTTCTGCGATTGGCCAATTCGTCGAAACGCTTTATTTTAGTCTCTTTTCCGGAGGCGCTAAGCGAAAAAGTAAGCGATAAAAAACAATTGAAAAGCAAAACGTTTCATTTCAGAACAGGCAATGAATACGTACTTGATGATTTAATAGAGCAATTGATTAAGCTAAAGTTTAAGCGTGTTGATTTTGTGGTTGAGCCCGGCGAATTTGCTTTACGAGGCGGTTTACTTGATATTTTTGCGTATTCCAATGAGTTTCCTTATCGCCTCGAATTTTTTGGCGACGAACTGGAATCGATTCGTGAGTTTGATCCAGAATCTCAGTTGAGTACGCGAAAACATGCGCAGGTTAAATTGATGCCCAATGTATTGGATTCTTCTATGCTTGAAACCAGAATCGCTATTTTCGATTTATTTCCTAAAGCCACTTGCATTTGGTTCGAGAAAAAAGAATTATTAGCCGATAGTTTTTCGCTTAGTTTTGAAAAAGCCACGCAAAATTATGCGGCCTTAGCTAGTCCGATAAAACACTTGAAACCTGAAGAATTGTATTTGGATAAGGCCGGTTTTCTTTCAAAACTAGATGACTTTCTTGTTTTTCAATACGGTAGTGTGGCAAATAAAGGGGCAACTACAGAATACAAGTTCGAAATAGAACCTCAACCTCATTTCAATAAGCAATTTGATTTATTGGCCGAGAATTTGAAAAGTTACCGTAAAAACGGCTATCAAAATATTATCTTGGCTGAATCGGAACAGCAATTGAATCGTTTGCAACAGATTTTTAAAGATTCGGGACTGTGCCCAAATAATACAGAAGCAAAGCTTTTCCAAGGACTTCAAATGGCTTTGCAGAATGGTTTTGTCGATCATCATTTAAAACTGGTTTGTTATACTGATCATCAGCTATTTGATCGCTACCGAAGGTTTAAAATCAGAGAACGATTTGGAGGTAAAGAAGCTTTTACACTCAAAGAAATTTACAATTTGCAAAAAGGCGATTTCGTTACGCATGTCGATCATGGCATTGGTCGTTACGATGGTTTGCAAAAGATTGTAAACGATGGCAAAGAGCAGGAAGTTATTCGCTTAATTTATGCCAACGAAGATTTGCTTTACGTAAATATTCATTCGCTACATCGTATTTCTAAATACAGTGGTAAAGATGGCTCAGTGCCTAAAATCAATAAAATAGGTTCGCCGGTTTGGAATAAATTAAAAGCAAAGACCAAAAACCGCGTTAAGGATATTGCCAAAGAATTAATAAAGCTCTATGCCGAGCGAAAAGCTAAGGCAGGCTTTGAGTTTGCTCCGGATACGTATTTGCAAACCGAATTGGAAGCTTCATTTATTTACGAAGATACGCCAGATCAGCTTAAAGCAACCAACGATGTAAAAGCCGATATGGAAATGAACAATCCTATGGATCGTTTGGTTTGTGGTGATGTTGGCTTTGGAAAAACAGAAATTGCTATTCGTGCTGCTTTTAAAGCCGTTGCAGATAGTAAACAAGTTGCTGTTTTGGTTCCGACAACTATTTTAGCTTATCAGCATTATAAAACGTTTTCAGAACGTTTAGCTGATTTTCCGGTTCGCGTGGAATATATCAGTCGATTTAGATCGACAAAAGATGTGCATGCGATTCTAAAGGATTTGAAAGCGGGGAAAGTGGATATTTTAATTGGTACGCACAAATTGGTTGGAAAAGATGTTGAATTTAAGGATTTGGGATTACTAATTGTGGATGAAGAACAGAAATTTGGTGTAGCTATCAAAGAAAAACTCAAGCAGTTTAAAGTGAATGTAGATACCCTGATGTTATCGGCTACGCCAATTCCAAGAACTTTGCAATTTTCGTTGATGGGAGCGCGCGATTTATCTATCATCAATACACCACCACCAAATCGCCAGCCTGTTTTAACAGAACTCAGCTCTTTTAACGAAGAACTTATTCGCGATGCCATTATGTATGAAGTATCGCGCCGTGGACAAGTCTTTTTTGTTCATAATCGCGTACAAAATATTCAAGAAGTCGCTGGAATTCTTCAGCGCTATGTGCCAGATGTAAAAATCGCTATCGCACACGGACAAATGGATGGTAAAAAACTCGAAAAAGTAATGATGGGCTTTATGGAAGGCGATTATGACGTGCTTTTAGCGACTAAAATCATCGAATCAGGTTTGGATATCTCTAACGTAAACACCATTTTTATTAACGAAGCCCATCATTACGGATTAAGCGAATTGCATCAATTGCGCGGTAGAGTAGGGCGTTCAAACAAAAAGGCGTTTTGCTATTTATTGGCGCCTCCTTTAATTGCTTTGTCTGATGATGCCAGAAAACGCTTGCAGGCTATCGAAGAGTTTTCGAGTTTGGGCAGTGGTTTTAATATCGCTATGCGTGATTTGGATATTCGTGGTGCAGGAAATATTCTGGGTGGCGAACAAAGTGGTTTTATCTCTGATATTGGTTTTGAAATGTATCATAAAATTTTGGATGAAGCCTTGCAGGAATTAAAAGAAACCGATTACAAAGACTTGTATAAAGATGAAAAACCACGCGATTTTGTCAGCGATTGCACATTAGAAACAGATTTAGAAATTTTAATTCCCGATGATTATATCGAGCAGGTAGCCGAACGTTTAAGTTTGTATAAAGAAATGACACAGATTCAAGACGAAGAAGCGCTGCAGTTTTATGCTTTAGGTTTAGAAGATCGGTTCGGGAAATTGCCTAAACCTGTGATGGAATTGCTCGATTCTGTTCGCTTACGTTGGCTTGGAAAAGCGCTTGCAATGGAAAATATTCGTTTGAAAGGCGATTATATGTATGCCTTTTTTGTGAGTAATCCCGAAAGCCCTTTTTATTCCTCTCCAAAGTTTAGTCAGCTATTAAGTCATATACAAACGCATCCGGGATGTTGTCATTTACGCGAGAAAAATCAGAAATTAAGCTTAAGATTTTCGAAAATTCATTCCGTTAATGAAGGTTTAATGAAACTGATAACTTTGAAAGAAGCGTTGGATGTTTAGTATGTTTTTTTAGTGATAGGGTGAATGTATCTCGGGAAATCCTTACTTTCATTATGAAAGATTCACCCTATCACTTTCATCGGATACACAATTTCAAATTTTAGTGAGAGGGTGAAAGTTTTTAGGGAAACCCAGCCGCTTAAGTATTGATTCACGCTCTCACTTTGCTAAGAAAATTTAAGTAGTTCTCCTCTTCCAATTCCCAGCTTAATTCTTTCTGCGCCCTGACTAAATTTTTCTTCCATTCATCCAAAAACTGTTCGTTCGATTTGATTGCGTTTATTCGGTCGGCTATACATTGCGGATTGATATTTCTTACACAAGCTCCAATTTCATACTTTTCAACTAAATGCACGAGTTCCGGAAGTCGAGAAACCAACAGAGGAACTCCGGCGTGGATATAATCAAAAACCTTGTTGGGTAAGCTGTAACGGTAGTTTAAATTGGTGTCTTTGTCTAAACTTAAACCCAAATCCGCAATTGAGGTGTACTTCATTAACTCCTCATAAGGCAATTTATCGATAATCTGAACCTTTTCTTCCAGTTGGCAGGAAATTCTTTTCTTTTTAAGCAATTCAAAAACATCGCCACTGCCAATGATTAATAATTTAGCTCCAAACACAAATTTCATCGCTTCTAAGGCTTCTTCGGCTCCACGGTCGATATTGATCCCTGCCCCTTGCAATAGGATTAAGAAATCGTTTTTGTCGTAGCCCATATCTTCTTTACTAAGCTTTTTGTTTTGTGAAAATTCTAAAGGAATGTTGCGAATAACTTGCACCTCTATTGCATATTTTTTTTCAAGGATATTTGCAATCGATTGATTTACAGTAATTACATGTTTTAATTTCGGGAGTATAAAAGCTTCCAAGCTTGTCCAAATAGATTTAATAAGCGGCCTGTCTTTGAGTTCCGGAACTTCAGTAAACAATTCGTGCGAATCATAAATAAGGACTCGACGTTTTAGCAAAGCAACCAAATAATTGGGCAATAAAGTATCTAAATCGTTAGAAAATAGGGCATCTGATTTCTTAAAAAGCAACAGAAAAAACAAGCGAATATTAAATTCAGCATAAAAAAGCGGTCCTTTTTTAAAAAGCAAATGCATTCTTTTGCAAGCATAGGAGCGCGGTGCTAAATCCGGACTGGTTTTATACTTTCGGCCAATTAACTCAACTTCAAATCCTGCCTTTTGTAAAGTCAGGCAGGTACGATGTACACGTTGATCGGAAACAAGCTCGTTAATTACACTAACATTAATTTTCTTGGGCATATTTTTTTTCTAGAATGCATACAAAGCTACTAAATATGTACCATTTTAACCGATAATTCGGTGCAGAAAGTAAAGGAATAATTCTGGTTTTAAAGCAATTGTGAGTCCAAAGCCAAAGATGCCTCCCCAAAAATGCGCATCGTGGCCAATATTATCTGCGCCTTTTTTATCCATATAGGCCGAGTAGACCAAATAAAGCACGCCAAAAATAATGGCCGGAATGCCAATGGGAATAAAAAAAAGATAAATTTTATTCATAGGATCAAAAACAATGCTGGAGAATACGATGGCTGAGACTGCTCCTGAAGCACCCACAGAATTATAGTAAATATTATTTTTATGTTTTCCAAAAGCCGGCGCGGCAGCAATCATTAATCCTCCTAAATAGAGTACCAAATAGTAAAAAATTGCTTTGCCCGGAAATACAATATTAAAATAGGCAAATACCACATTTCCAAACGAATACAGTACAAACATATTCACGCCTAAATGGATCCAATCGGCATGAATAAATCCGTAAGTAATTAATCGCCAAAACTCTTTTTGGTGCGATGTTCGGTAAGGATTAAATTTAAGTTTATCAAAAAAGATGGGCTTGTAAAATGCATTTACAGAGATTAAAATGGTCAGGATTATAATTATCAGAGTCATGGTGCTAAACTAAATAAAAATAAAATATTCGATACTAAACCCCCTTTTTATTTATTAATGATCGGGTTTTTATTAAATATGTATTTTTGCAAGCAAAATTTAGAAAAACACGATGCTTAAAAAACTTGGATACGCCCTGTTAACCCTTTTTATAATAGCCTTTACTGGTTTTATTGTTGCTCGATACTTGCCTGCTTATAAAATGCCTTATTTACTAACAATTATACTAATCGCTTTGCATTATTATGTTTGGACAGCGGTAAAGCCTTATATAATAAAACGATCAAAAACTTTACAGTTTTTTCTTAAAATAGCTTTTTGGCTTCCGGTAATCTTATTATTTGTCGGTGGATTAGGCTTGTTTTTGCAACCCCTTGAATCCTGGCCTCCTTTTTTAAGGATTTATTTTATTGGCATTATATTTACTTTTATTGTTTCATTGATACTGCCTGTTGTTTTTGTTTTTATTGCAGATATTTTGCGTTTTTTCGAAGCCATACATCTTTTTTTTAGCAGTAAAAAGAAACGAAAAGCAAAAAATGCGATAACGCGTAAAAAGTTTTTAGTCAATTCGGGTTTGGCTTTAGGTGGAGTTGTTTTGGGCAGTATGGGATTTGGAATGTTGCACGGAAGTTATCATTTTAA
>JAFGHU010000120.1 GCA_016929955.1 Bacteroidales bacterium
GACAAACCGTTTCTAATCTTAACAAAAAAACGGAATGCCCTTAACAAGTCGGTTTTAAAACCGACGTAAAATTAATCAATTTATTAAATTAAAATTTTACGTTTATGAAAACATTAGAATTAAATCAGATGGAAAATGTTCAAGGCGGAGTTAGTTTAGCTTGTATAAGTGGTTTGATAGCCCTATCTGCAATAGTCGGTGTAACAATTGTTAACCCCGCACTTGCTGCATCTGTTTTGCTGTCAGGAGAAGGGGCTCTTCTTGCTGCTGGAATTACTAATGAAACACTAAAGGCTTGTGGCGTGTATTAACTAAATTATTTGGAGAAATGAAAACAAAGCTTTTTATTATCGTTTTAATGATGTCGGTGTTATCTTTTGTTTCTTACAAAAGTTTTATTAGCTATGAAAACCTTGATATATATGGCGTGTTAGCAATAAATTTAGTGGAAACAATAAGTATTTTGTTTGTTGTGATCAATTTTATGAAGTTAATCCGTTGGGATAAATTCAATTTAGTCTACCATACTCGTATGGTGTTAATATTGGCATTTGTTGGTGTTGTTTCATTAAATAGTTTGTTATTCTCCAATGTCCTTACAGAATACTTATTCATTCCTGTGATCTTGCTTGCTTTCTTGGGGTTTTATTTTATTGCCAAACAGAAAAAGTTTGGTGATAATTTGAGTTAATAATCTCTGCTTAAGCCGTTAAGGTATTAATTAGGCAATTTTAAGCTATTTTCTTACAATTTAATTGAGATTTTTAAGGAAGCTCAATCTACTTGTTTAATATATTAGCTTGTGCTCCTACAATAAAAATGCTCCATGGAAAAACTGTTGAGAACAGAAAAAGAAAAGAAACCCTTTTTGTTTGGGTTTCTTTTCTTAGTATTTGGCTACATATTATTAAGTTGGTTAAATAACAAATTTGTTCTAACAAGTGAATTATATTATTTTAGTTTAAGTAATTCTATAAGTAGGGAAAACATAAACGAACTTTTTATTTTAAAAACACGATGGGAATGGGTAAATTTCATTTTCACGCCAGTTTTTTTAATACTAAAAGCATTTTTTATATCCATAGTTTTATATGTTGGCATAATCTTGTTTGAACATAAAACAAAATTTAGTAAACTTTTTAAAATAGCTATTACTGCAGAATACGTTTTTCTTTTTTCTGGAGTTATTAAGTTTTGTTGGATATACTTTTTTAGAACGAGTATAGACCTTAATTATTTTGGCTTTTTTCAACCTTTGTCAGCGATTAACTTTTTTGCCCCAAGTGATAACTTGTCTTTTTTAATCTACCCCTTACAGCTAATTAACCTATTTGAATTGGCTTATTTTGTTATATTGGCCAACCTATTAATGAGTGTAATTAATAAATCATTTTGGGAATCCTTTGAATTTGTTTTAAGTACTTATGGTCTTAGTTTAGTTATTTGGGTTGTTTTTATAACCTTTTTAACACTTAATTTTGGTGTATGAGGAAGATTATAAAAACGATTTTATTCATTATATTGCTTCTCTTGGTGAGCTATATGCTAACGGTAATAGTAAAAAAGGCAAAACGTAAAAATACCCTTACGGAACAAATACAAAGCATCCCGGAATTTTTATTTATCAATGTTTTAAATCAGAATAATTTTACAAATGATAGTATTGTTAAAGAGCAAGCCTGTTTAATTGTTTATTTTAATTCCGAATGTGAACATTGCCAAAATGAGGCAGAACAAATCAGTAAACAAATTCACGGATTTGATACGTTTCAAGTGCTTATGATTTCTTATGAACCTAAAGAAACGATACTTACTTTTAGAAAAAAATATAAACTACTAAGTCCTGCCATTACTTTTCTTCAAGACTCAGAATCTCAATTTGATGATATTTTTGGAAACTCACCAATTCCAACTTCATTTATTTACAATAAAGAAAGAGCATTGGTAAAGCAATTTAAGGGAGAGGTAAAAACAGAGGCGCTCATAAAATATTTAGCTCAATAATGGATCTCAAGAAAATAAAAAAAACCTTTGTTTTACAACAAGACCAATCAGATTGTGGTGTTGCATGTTTGCAGTCCTTGGTAAGGCTTTATGATGGAGATATTGCTTTAGAAAAATTGCGAGAAATAAGCGGAACCACCAAACAAGGAACAACTCTACTCGGTTTGTATCAGGGAGCAAACAAAATAGGTTTTGATGCCGCAGGAAATGAAGCCGATTTAGATGCTATTATTGAACATGGAGAGCCTTTAATACTGCATGTATTAATTGACAAGAGACTGCAACATTATGTTGTTTGCTATGGCTTTAAAAACAATCAATTTGTTATTGGCGATCCTGCTAAAGGCCTTGTTTTTTATACAAAAAAAGAACTTGAAGAGGTTTGGGTATCAAAAAAGTGCTTGACATTAAAACCAAATACTAATTTTCAGAAAACAGAAAATATTAAGCAGGCTAAAAAAGCATGGATTATCAATTTAATAAAAGAAGATTATGGGCTTTTAGGGATTAGTATTTTTATTGGTGTTGCCATCTCGGTTTTAGGAATGATTATGGCTTTGTTTTCTCAAAAACTTATCGATGACCTCCTCCCTTCTCGCAATTTAGAGAAATTGTTCTTGAGTATTGCTTTGGTTGCTTTTTTATTGGTAGTTCGGGTTGCTTTTATAGCTCTCCGTCAATTCATACTCATTACACAAAGTAAACAGTTTAACAATCGGATAATTGATTCGTTTTATAGCGCCTTGTTATTTTTACCTAAATCTTTTTTTGATACACGAAAAATAGGTGAACTAATTGCTCGTTTAAATGATACAAGTCGCATTCAACGAGTTATTACTCAAATTGCAGGTAATTTTATTATTGATATTCTGATTTCAATAACTTCAATTGCCTTTTTATTTTTTTACTCCTGGAAAATAGCTTTAATAGCTCTCCTAAGTTTACCCGTTTATTTCTTTCTGATTTATCGGTTTAACAGCAGAATTATTTCTTCTCAAAAGGAGGTGATGGGTGCTTATGCTTATAATGAAAGTAATTATGTAAATACGATGATGGGTATTTCTGCCATTAAGAATTTTAACCGTCAAGCGCATTATTCAGAAATGAATAAAAGCATTTATGGCCATTTTCAAGATAAAATCTTTGATTTAGGCAAAATTAATATTCGCTTGGGTTTTTTGTCAGGTTTTGCCGGAGTCCTGTTTCTTATGGTAATTTTAGCCTACACCTCTTATCTTGTATATAGCGATTTGATGCTGTTAGGTGAATTAATGGCGGTGCTCGGGATTTCATCAACACTAATCCCTTCTGTAGGAAACCTTGCACTCATTGCCATCCCAATCAATGAAGCAAAAGTTGCTTTTAACAGAATGTTTGAGTTTACAAACATTTCGTCAGAAACAAAAGAGATTATAGAGAACGATATAATTGAATTTGAAAGTTTGGAGATTCAAAATCTATCTTTTCGATTTTCAGGACGCTCTCGAATTTTAGAAAACATCAATATAAAACTTAATAAAGGGGAGTTAATTGCAATCATTGGCGAGAGTGGTTGTGGCAAAAGTACGCTCTCCTATTTATTGCAAAAATTCTATTCCATAGAAACAGGGAACATTATCATTAATGGAAACAAACCATTGGAAAAAATAAATACAAATACATAGAGAAAGATAATTGGCGTTGTTCCGCAAGACATACATATTTTCAACGGAAATGTTATTGAAAATATATGCTTAGGGAAGGTTGAAGAAGAAGCAGAAAACGTTTTGAAATTCTTGGTTGATAATGGATTTAGTAAATTTATTGATGGATTACCTCAGAGTTATTTAACCATACTTGGCGAAGAAGGAATAAATTTATCGGGAGGGCAAAAGCAAATCATAGCTTTCGCAAGAGCCTTGTACCGCAGCCCTCAAATTTTGATTTTAGATGAAGCTACTTCGGCTATGGATAAAGAAACGGAAGAATTTATAACGAAAATTCTAAAGAAGCTAAAAAAAGAGATAGCCGTTTTTTATATTTCGCATCGCTTCCACACGCTAAAAGGTTTAAGTGACAGAATTTATATCATCAAAGATAAAAGTATAGAAACATCGGGTACTCATACCGAACTATTGCATAGTAAAAACCTCTATAGTGAGTATTGGGAAGGTTTGATAAATGATTAAACGCGAAACTCCGCTCGGCATAATCTTCCGTCAGCGACGGATTGGTCAAAATATTTTAGTCTCCGTCTAAAGGTAGTCAGCAGACCGCATATTAAAATAATTCTTAATCCGTCTGTCCAACTAGGGGAGGAAGATTTAGCTTAGCGAGGGCATTATAATATTCGCGAATAGTACCAATAGTTTTTTTCTAAAATACTTTAAAAATGTGATACTTAAGAAAACTTTAATAATTTTACTAAAAAGAAGTTGACACATAAACTCATAGCCTCCTGCTTACTAAATATTATATGAATAGAGTTAAAATTTTATTTTTCTTCTCTTTCGGAATATCAATCTTGTCCTTTTCTCAAACGACAGAAAACATTTCAATCTCTATCATTGATTCTGAAACAAAAGAGCCTATCCCATTTGCCACCATTCATTTATTAAATAAGCCAAACATGGGCTGGGCCGCTAATATGCAAGGAATTATCCAGATTGAATCTTCGCTACTGGAAATCATTCAGAGCGATTCTCTTCTTATTAAATCTTTAGGGTATCAACAAAAAATCATTCATCTGAATCAAATTAAATCCAACAATTTATTTATCTATCTATCTCCACAAACCTATAATCTGAGTGAGCTCATTGTTAAGCCATCTCAAGATAAAGCCACAAATGTGATTCAAAATGCAATCGCACATCGAAAAGAAAATTCACCGACTTCGATCGATCATTTTAATTGCGAAATCTATAATAAAACAACAATCGATGTTGTTCCAAATAGAGATTACTTTTCAAATGCACAAATTGAAAAAATTCAAGCAAATCAACATAGGAAACACCTTCTTATTTATGAAAAATATTCTTCCAGTCTTTTTCAGAATGGGACAATGATAAATGAAAGCATTAAATCACATCGTCTTTCCGGATTTAAAAACCCAACTATTGAAAATTTCACAACCCAAATACAACCGTTCCATTTTTACGAACCAATTATTCCTTTATTTGAGAATACCTATATCAATCCGATTAGCAAATCAGGAATTTCAAATTATGGCTATCAAATTACAGACACTATTTATGTGGAAAACGACACCATAGTTGGCATTGCGTATTTCCCAAAAATAGTGAACAAATCACTATTAAAAGGGATTGTACATATTTCGTTAAAGAATTACGCAATCGTCAAAGTTACAGCAGAACCAGCAATTCAGGAATTATTAAACTTGAAAATAGAGCAGGAATACAAGCGTATTAAAAATCATTATTTGCCTCACCAGCTAAGTTATCAATTGGTATTTAAAAAATATCCGAACAAGAAATATGGATTAAAATTGGAAAGCTATACATATATAAAGGATTATCAATTCAATCTAGTTGAAATTAAACCAGTTGCGAATCAAAATGATTTAGTTTCGATGGATAGTCTACGTCCACTTTCATTATCTCTAAAAGAACAAAACACCTATATATGGGCTGATAGTGTTGGACAGGTGAAAAATTTTGATGGAAAATTAAGATTTATCAATACGCTCTCGCAGGGGAAAATTCCTTTCAAGATAATTGATTTCGATTTATCTCAAATGCAATACAATTTGCATGAAATATTTCGACTAGGTATTGGAGTGTATACCAATACAATATTTTCGAAACGATTTATTTTGGGTGGTTTTATTGCATATGGAACCGGCGATAATGAAAAAAAATACGGCGGATTAATGAGCTATAAATTTCCAAAACAAAAAATTATAATTGAAGCAAGATATAAAACAGATGTCGTTGAGAGAGGCGTACTTGAAATGGGTTTTACAAAAAAATCTGACTTTTGGCGCACAATGATGAAAGACAGTTTGAATAATTCGGAATCATTCCGCCTTTCAGTAAAGAAAAATGTCAACAACTGTTCTTTTTTACTTGGGGTAAAAAAAGAAAATATCCAGGATTTAAATTTTACTTATGGAAAATTAAAATTTACAGAAATCTATGCGTCTGCTATTATTAATCTTAACAAGGAGAAGCAACAATTTTACGAACCGAACAATTTATCATACAAATTCCCTATTCTCTATCTTACTTATATCAAAGGGATTAATCAATTGGGAGGTGATTTTACATACAGCAGATTCTCCTCTTTTTTGGAATATTCCTATTATGTTGAAAGATTAGGAAAACAATCTATTTTTATTGCTTATGATAGGATTTTTGGCGGGGCAAATCTCCCCTATTATAAATTCATTTCTGGTTACGGGGCTTATTGTCCGTCTTTGCCTTTTTATGAAAATAACTATTTCCAAACCATGCTTCCATACGAATTCACACATACAGAATCATTGGTTATCCATTTAAAGCATACGTTTTTAAAACCTCTATACTATACGAAACTTTCAGAGCCACGAATTTCTATTATTCAATCTATGGGTTGGGGTAGAAACGTATTTATCATTGCAAATCAGTTCAAAGTATTCGATAAAGGTTATTTTGAAAGTGGTCTTCATGTTGAAAATATGATTAAAATCAACTACCTCAACCTAGCCTATATTGGTTTAGGTGCCGGAGTCTTTGCGAAATATGGAGATTATGCATCAAGCACTATTTCTGATAATTTAGTTTACAAAATAAATCTATCCATGATTTTTTAATTGTTACAATTTGCGAGTGTTTACCACATTCAATAAATAATCCCCGAATCCTTCATTTGTTAAAAATACACTACACAGGAATCCATGGAGTTTTTATTGCTAAAACATTTTTTTTGAGCTCGTTTTTTGAACTTTTATTTTAATTTTACACGCATGAAGTACCCCTCGCTCGGCCTAATCTCTGATTAGGTCGTATGTATACAATTTGTCTCTGACAAATAAGTACGGTCAGGAGACAGTTTTTACAGTCCAGCTTAATCAGAGATTAAGCTTAGCGAAGGGTTTACGGCTTAACTACTATCCAATCATAATAAATAAATACATTCAATAAAACTCAATTCTTAAAATCTCAAAAATGACGCAAAACGGATTCCCCCTAATTAAGATCAGAGGACTAAAGAAAACCTTTGGCAACGGAAATACGAAAAATGAAGTATTAAAAGGAATTAATCTGGATATTTATCCGGGACAAATTATTGGTTATATCGGTCCGAATGGTGCCGGAAAGAGCACTACCGTAAAAATACTTTGTGGTATAATCACTGATTTTGAAGGTGATATCAAGGTGTTTGGAAATGACTTAAGAGACGATAGCATCGAAATAAAAAAACGCATCGGGTATGTGCCCGAGAATGGCGCCATGTACGATTTGCTCACGCCAAATGAATACCTCACTTTTATTGGAACTTTATACGGTCTTGATGCCACCAAGCTGGCAAACAGAGCCAATCACCTGCTGAGCTTTTTCGAAATGGAGAAACATGCCGATCAGCGCATGGATACCTTTTCGAAAGGGATGAAGCAGAAAATCCTGATCATGTCAGGGATTATTAACGATCCCGATATTCTTTTTCTTGATGAACCCCTCTCCGGTCTTGATGCCAATTCGGTAATCCTTGTTAAAGAAATGCTGACACGTCTGGCTGCCAATGGCAAGACCATTTTCTATTGTTCCCATCTGATGGATGTTGTGGAAAAAATTTCGGATCGTATTTTATTGATCGACGGTGGAAATGTTATTGCTGATGGTAAGTTTGATGAATTGAAAACAGAGCAATCGGCCACTCTGGAGCAATTATTTGCTCAGCTTACCGGAAGAAAAAACGGAGACGCGAATACGGATGTGTTATTTAAAGCCTTTGACGAGAACTAAGCCATGGTAAAATTTGCATTATTTATTGTTCGTCTCTTCAAAAGGCTTATCCAGTTGTGGGGCGTTGATTATCCTCAATTTGAAACGCTCCTGCAAAATAAACTCACCCTCGATTTTCGCAGAAACCCCTCCAGCTTTAAATCGTCGGGGAAGCAGAATCAAACCTTTCTTAAACAGCTTATGGTTTTTTCCTTCTTAGGTGTTTTTGTCGGGATGAGCCTGTTTACCATTCATGATCTTCTTCTGAACCTGACCATTATTTACTCGGTAATTATGGTGATGCTCGCCACAACCTTAATCAATGAATTTACTTCTGTATTATTCGATGAACGCGACAATGATATTTTACTGGCACGTCCCATCAGCCATCGCACCCTGCTATTGGTCAGGCTGGTTCATATTCAGTTTTATATGGGATACATCGCCCTGGCCTTGTCTCTTTTTGCGGGGATAGTTGTAGCTATTCAGTTTGGCATTCCGATTAGTCTGGCTTACTTTCTTGGCGTTGGTTTATGCGCATGGATTACTTTGCTCTTTACCATCTTTTTTTATCTGGCACTTTCAAAATTTGTAAAAGGAGAAAAATTCAAGGATTTCATCACCTATGTCCAGATCTTTTTGGCCATTATCATCTTTGGTGCCTATCAGTTGCTTCCACGAATTATTGATATGGATGAAGTAAATCAGGCCTCCATGTCGATCCATTGGTGGACTTATTTAATCCCCCCAACATGGTTGGCGGCTTTTGTAAACATCTTTTCGTTTCAGGGCATTCAAACAGATATGATGCTCCTTTCGGTATTGGCTGTAGTAGTTCCTTTTGCTGGGGCCATCGTAATCGTCCGGTTTTTATCCAAAGGATTTGGGAATATTTTAGGTCAGGATACAACAGAAGAATCCACACAGATTGAGAAAAAATCGGGCAGAGAAAAACTCTCCGTACTGATGAATCGTTTGTTCTGTGCAACAGAGATGGAAAGCATGGGATGGAAACTGGCCATGAAAACAACCCAACGCGATCGTAAGTTCAAGCAGTCGGTTTATCCCATGTTCGGATTCATTCCTGTTTTTGCATTGATGATGTTAAAACCGGATTTCAAAAACCTGATGGGTTCCATTCACAAGTTGGGGGAAACAAACCATTACCTCTTTTTCGTCTTTATTGGTTATTTCGGTACCATAAGCATCATGCAACTCCAGTTTACTGATAATCCCGAAGCCTCCTGGATATACAAAGCTTTACCCTTTACAAAGCATGGTCATCTCCTTTCCGGAGCAGTAAAAGCCATGCTTTATAAATTCTTCGTCCCCATCTATCTGATTCTTACTCTTTTTACTATTCTGATCTGGGACGTCCAGATATTTCCTAAAATGCTTTTGGGTGGATTGCTAACCATGCTTGAAGCATTGGTAATCGTAATAATCCAAAAGACAGAACTGCCTTTTACTCAGGCCCGCGAAATGCAGCAAAAAGGAGCATCCGTTCTTAAAATGATACTCGGTATGTTTTTAATCGGGATAATTGTGGGTCTGGTCTACCTCAGCAGCTTTATAGCCAATTGGATTATTCTGCTTATCAGCGTTTTCATTATCGGAATTATTATGCTGACTTACCGGGCTATTCGTGCCAAAAAATATACGATAAGTTGAGGATTTCCTCCATTTAAAACACTGATAGGAAAACAAAAAAAGAGAGATCGGATGCATGAGTTATCCGATCTCTCTTTTTTATTTTTAAATAAGAAAGCAATTCCATCAAATGCTTCGAGACCTTTGCAGAACTATAAACATATGTCATTCTAAAAGAAGTGAAAAATCTTATTTTATTGAATAGTTATATAATATGAGATCCTTCACTGCGCTCAGGATGACAAAAACAGGGTTTTGCATAGGTCTTGCTTCTTGAAAAGACTATCGGCTCAATGCATATACTGCAAAACTAGCCAGCCAATGCTCTCCTGAATAATTTCCGCTGGCGATATTTGGCAAAGCATCTTTCAGGTGTCTTTCGGCTGCCTCCTGCAATTGTTTCTTTTGTGGGTTATTATCGTTTAAATGATTGGCAATTCCCATCATACACCAGGCTCTGCTCAGGTTTAAGCCATCCAGATGAACCAAAGATAAATCGCTGCGATCGCTTACTATTGCAGGGTTTAGAATGTTCTCTGGTATTTGAGGCATATAATTTTCCATCCAGGTATTGTATTCCTGATCGTTCATGATGCGATGCATTAAATCAGCTTCGAGCAAGGAAGGGGAAAAGAAATCGGTTCCATTGGGTTCCAGATATGCCGGGTAATTCTTATCGGCCAGATAATAGTCTTTGCTCCGTTTCACCAGAACATTTTTGAATGCCGTATCGCCAACCAAATCGGCATAATCAATGGCAAATCCCAGAGCGAATGCTGTATTGGGATGAACTCCTGTGCGGATTGGATACGTTTGCTTTGGAAGATAAGCCATCAGGTTTGTTTTCAATTGATCAACCAGAGGTTGCAAATTAGCGAGCCATTTTTTTGCCTGTGGATTATCCCATGTTTCTAATTCATTGGCCAATTGAAAAATCCAGGCCCACCCATAGGTTCTTTCGTAGGAACTATGCAAAGGTTCATTCATATAAGCCACTTCGTCCAAAATGTTTTGGGCACTCATGTTTTGATCAATGGCTTGTTTGATTGCTTCTGCATCTTTCATTTCGGGGAAAATTTTAAGCAATTTAACCAGCATCCAATGCCCGTGTACGGAGGAATGCCAATCGAAGCAACCATAAAACGCAGGATGCAAATCCATTGGAGTTCTCACCTGAGTGGCATCCGTAATAACGTGCCCCAATTTATTTGGGTATTCCGTTTGAATGCAATGAAATGCCAAAGAAGCCAGATGCTCGGCACCGGCCTGTGTTAATTGAGGTTTTTCGTTCTCATTAAAAATATACATTTCTTGTGCCCAGATATTGGTTGTCATTATCAAAATACCAAGTAATACAATTCCTTTTTTCATAACTTTTAATTTATATTCTTTTTGAATCTCTTTTGTAAAATCATTTATTGCCACCAACGACGAAGTCCTCACCGCAGGTAAATCACTAAAACACGAAATTACACCAATTAATAGTATTCATTAAATTCATTTCATGGATTTTTGTGCTTTTGTGCTTTTGTGGCCAATTTTTATTTTTCAATTAAGTTATTAAAATTGAAATGTCTTTTTTAATACGGATCTACATCGATAATTAATCGCGCAGAATTGTAAATCCCCAATTCACGAAACTGTGTGATGCACTTTTTAATTGTATTTTTCATTTGCGCATTCGACTTATCTTTTGGCAATTTCAGCAAACTGTCTTTTACAAATAAGCCTCTCACTTTAGAAACCATTGGGTATTCTGGACCTAAAACAGATGTTCCAAATTCCTTACGCAATAAATTTGTAAATTCCTGAGCCGCATTGTTGAGCAAATGAAAATCTTTGTGTTTTAAACTGAATTTTATCAAGCGGTAAAAAGGCGGATAATGGAAATTCCGTCTTTCCAGTATCTGACTATCGTACATTTCGTTGTAATCATTATCGATTACATAGCGAATAACGGAGTGGTATGGACTGTATGTTTGAATGATTACCTTTCCCGTTTTATTTTTGCGGCCAGCTCTTCCACTTACCTGAGTCATCAATTGAAAACTCCGTTCAAAAGCGCGGAAATCAGGATAATTCAACATATTATCGGCATTGAGAATACCAACGATTCCCACATTGTCAAAATCCAAACCCTTAGTCACCATTTGTGTTCCGATAAGGATATCGATATTCCTTTCTTCAAAATCGCGAAAAATCTGTTCGTAAGCATATTTGCTTCGCGTGGTATCCAAATCCATTCGTTTTATCTTCGCCTTTGGCAAAATAATGGCCAAATCTTCTTCTACCTTTTCGGTACCAAAACCATGCATTTTTACATCGGGGCTGCCACAACTTCCACACTTTGTCGGAACTGTTGTTGAATAGCCGCAAATATGGCATTTCAAACGGTTATGCTGTTTGTGATAAACCAGACTGATATCGCAGTTAACACATTCGGGAATCCAGTTACAAACTTCACATTCCAAACGTGGAGAAAATCCACGGCGATTCTGAAACAAAATAATCTGTTCCTTATTTCCGAGTGCCGTTTCGATATGCTTTAAGAGGAACGAAGAGAAATGGGAATGCATCATCTTCCGGCGGGTTTCCACTTTAATGTCTGCAACCAGAACTTCGGGCAAACGGCTTTCGCCAAAGCGGCTCATTAAACTAACAAGGCCATATTTTCCACTCCGGGCATTGTAATACGATTCCACCGACGGAGTTGCCGTTCCCATCAATACCTTGGCTCCATGCATATTTGCCAGAACAAAAGCAGCATCACGGGCGTGATAACGTGGTGCAGGCTCCTGCTGCTTGTAGGATGTATCGTGTTCTTCGTCTACAATTATCAAACCCAGATTGGAATAGGGCAAAAACACGCCTGAACGTGCAGAAAGAATGATTTCATAAGAACTTGATAAAACCGATTCCTTTTCCAGCACTTTATTCCATATTTCCACCTGCTCGTTTTGATTGTAACGCGAATGGTATACGCCCACTTTTTTTCCAAAGTAGCGACTTAAACGATTGATTATCTGGGCCGTCAATGCGATTTCGGGCAGAAGATACAAGACTTGTTTTCCCTGGGCTATAGTATCGGCAATAAGTTTGATATACAATTCTGTTTTTCCACTTCCCGTAATTCCGTGCAATAAGCACTGATTTTTTTCCGTAAAAACAGTTTTGATTTCAGCCAATGCTTTTGTTTGCGCCTCACTCAATTCAATTTTTGAAACTTCGTCGAATGCATCTTTTGCCTGCAAACGACTTTCCTTTCGCATGAGTGAATTGAAAACCCCTTTTTTCTCCAAAGCGGCATAGGCCGATGCTCCGTTTTCAACCCGATTAACCAATAATGATTTTTTTATTTCAGGGAATTTGTCATTCTCCTGTGAACTCAAATTCAGATAAGCCATCAGGATTTCGAGCTGCTTATAGGCCCGTTTTTCCAATTGATCGAAGAGCGGTTTTAGAACCTCATCACTTTGATAAGCCTCCGCAAGCTGAACATAGGTTTCGATCTTTGGAACGTATTTTTCCTTCAACTCTTCTTCGAGTAAAATCACTTTTTTCTCGATCAGTGTTTTGATTAGCGGAAACACCTTTTTCAATTCACTGATATTTTCCACATCCGAAATACTCAGCACTTTTTGAATTTCCAGCGCTTCTACAATCAGATATTCCTTTTCGTTCAGATTTTTATAATCCCCGTCAAATTCAGGTGAGAGCACCACTTTCGATTCGCTTGCCAATTTAAGAGCTCCCGGCAGAGCGGCATTCATGATTTCGCCAAGCGTACACATATAATACCCGGCCATCCACTCCCAGAAAGCAAACTGCTTTTCGTTCACAATTGGCTTTTCATCAAGCACCGCCAATACATATTTTGGGATGTATTTTACAGGAGGGACTTCGTGAACAGAGCGGACCAGTGCTGTATAAACCTTCTTTTTACCAAACTGAACCACCACACGCATTCCAACCTGAACATGATCGTTCAGATCGAGAGGAATCCGATACGTAAAACTGCCTTCAACGGGTAGAGGGAAAATGAGTTCTGCAAAAAGGGTGATTCTATCCATTTATAAATTAATCAAAGTATTAGAGTTCGTCTTGCCAAAATTAGTCACAATTACCAATTCATTTGTTGGAAATTTTATAACCGATCCTATTCCTTGGTTTATTTTCTTGTTCCAATAATTGCCTTAAAGCGTCGAAAACAATTTTAAATTGCTGGTCGTATTTCGATTCAAGATGATCAAGTTTCTTTTTTAGATCTTTATTTTGATCCAGAAATTCACGCATCTTTACAAAAGCACGCATTATTGATATATTAACATTTATAGCTCGTTCGCTATTAACTATTCCACTCAGCATAGCTACACCTTGTTCTGTAAATGCAAAAGGAGTAACAGGTGAAAATTTATTTGCCCCGAGCATATCACAATTTGTGATAAGCTCTTTCCATTCGGATTCGCTCAGCTGGAACATAAAATCATTGGGAAAGCGAGAAATATTTCTTCTAACCTGCTGTTTTAAAGTGCGTGTTTCAACTTCATAGAGCGATGCCAAATGAAAATCAAGCATGAACTTAACTCCCCGAATAAAAAAAATCTGAGAACTGATTTCTTTAGACTGTATGATTTTATTCATCCCAATATTTTAGGTGATCACAAAATTCAATAACCTTCTTGCAAAATACGAAATATTATAGCTTTGTTAAGTGTTGCTGCTAAATAATACTTCCTGTATGAGCAAAAGATAAATTAACTTATTGTTTTTTATTTCAAACAAAGATATAGATTCTGAAAGAAGATTCTTCATGACTTTCATTTAAAGTGAAACTCTGACTTTAACTAAACGATGGACAAATTGTTAAAAAAAGCCCTCATCTTTAACATTTTTCTGCTTTTATACACCAAGGGAAAAACTTACTTTTGGTCGAAATACACAGCTTATGATTCAATGGTTTATTCAGCATCAGTGGAAACAGGCCACCCGTTCCAGTATTTGGCAAAAAAATATAGCATTAAATATCGTTATTGGTTTTTTTATGACGATCATGCTGCTTTATTTACTCCTTCTTGGCGTAATGCTCGATAAGCTCCTAGAAGATGTAGTTAAAGATGCAAATGCAGATATTACACTTTCTAAAATTCTTATCTATTATTTTATTTTTACATTTTTGATGCGCTTTTTTCTGCAAAGTCTTCCTGCCATGGAGATTGTGCCTTACCTCCATCTTCGGATAAAACGAAGTACCATTGGCTGGTTTATGCTTTTTAAATCGCTGACAAGCTTTTTCAATTTTATTCCTTTCCTGCTATTTCTCCCTTTTGCCTTGGGCTATATGACCGAAGAATTTAGCGGATTTCAGGCATTTATCTGGTTTTCGGCCATCTTTTTGTTTGAGCTGACTTCCAACTTTAAGCTTATTTATTTTAAGCGAAAGTTTACGCTCAACCCAAAGATCATCTTATTGCTAATCGGTGCAATTGCTCTTTTGGTTGCTTTAGATAAATTCGATCTGTTTTCCATTTCTGATATTTCGCTTTGGTATTTCACGCAATTAAATGCCAACTGGATGTGGATTCTTTTACCCCTTTTTACAACTGTATTTTTTGTGTTTTGGAATCTGAGCATGATCCGCAAAAACAGTTATTTAGACGATTTATCACCCAAGAAAAAAGAAGGCGAAAATCTAACAGCTAAGCTCAATTTATTACAAAATTTTGGAAAAACTGGCGAATTGGTTTTGGGAGAAATAAAATTGATTATCCGAAATAAAAGGTCGAAATCAATTGTTTTTCTGATTCCGTTTTTCTTGCTATATGGATTGTTCTTCTATCCACAAGATATGTATAAAGATTCCATGGGAATGTTAATTTTTGTTGGAATCTTTGTTACGGGGGGGTTCCTGATTGCGTATGGTCAGTATTTAATGGCCTGGGAAAGTTCTCACTTCGATTTTATCCTGAGTTCCAATATTGGAATCCACGACTATTTTAAGGCAAAATACTTTCTTTTGGTTATCCCCACAATGATCCTGTATTTTTTCACCATCCCTTATATGTATTTTGGGATGAAAATATTTTGGGTTAACGTTGCCACCCTATTCTATAATCTGGGAGTAAATGCACCATTGTTATTGTACATGGCTTCGTTTAATAAAAAAAGAATGGATCTGAGTGGAAGCTCTATGATGAATTATCAGGGAGTTGGGGTCAATAATTTCATTATGGTTCTTCCATTATTGGCTGTCCCGGCTCTACTTTATTGGGTTGTGAGCCTTATTTTCGGGCATACAATTGCCATTTTATTTATTGGTGCTTTGGGTTTGTTCGGATTACTTTTCAATCAAAGTTTAATCCGGCTGGCGGTAAATAATTTCATTAAAAGACGATATCAAATAGCTGAAGGATACAGACAAAAAGGCTAAATAAAAAATTAAAAACTAATCAATACCATGATAATAGTAGAAAACTTAACAAAAGTTTACGGTGGCGAAACCGTTTTAAATATACCCTCATTAACAATTACAAAAGGAGAAAGTTTTGGCCTGGTTGGTAACAATGGTGCCGGAAAAACCACGTTTTTTCGATTAATCCTTGATCTGATTAAAGCCAATAGCGGCTCCGTTTTTTCGGAAGGAGTTTCTACCGCAGGTTCTGAACATTGGAAAGAATATACCGGCTCTTATCTTGACGAAGGATTCCTGATTGATTATTTAACTCCCGAAGAATACTTTCAGTTTGTCGGGAAAATTAACAAACTCTCTCAACAGGAAATTGATGAGTTTATGCTTTCGTTCAAAGATTTTTTCAATGATGAAATATTGGGAAAGAAAAAATACATTCGGGATCTTTCCAAGGGAAATCAAAAGAAAATTGGTATTTCGGCTGCTATTATGACTCAGCCTGAAATTCTTATTCTCGACGAACCTTTCTCGAGTCTGGATCCAAGCACACAGTTTCGTCTGAAAAAAATCCTGAAAGACTTGCAAGAGCAAAAACGAGTTACCATGCTGATTTCCAGTCACGATTTAAATCACGTTACCGAAGTGTGCAAACGGATTGTAATTTTACAACATGGAAATATTGTGCACGATCTGGCTACAAATCAAAACACATTGACCGATCTGGAGGCTTATTTTTCGGTGCAATAAAAAACCTGTTTGGGAATCCCAAACAGGCTCATAAATCATCAACGAGTTTCCTTATATTGTTACAATCTCTTGTTCCTTTTCAGCAAAAACATCCTCGGCTTTTGCGGTATATTTTTTTGTTAATTCCTGAATTTCGTCTTCAAGATCTTTAATTTCGTCTTCCGAAACACCTTCTTCTTTCAAGCCTTTTGCCAAATCATTACTCGATCTGCGAATATTGCGGATACTTACTTTTGCAAGTTCCGTTTCATGTTTTGCCGATCTGACCAAATCCAAACGGCGTTCTTCAGTTAATGGAGGAACAGTAATCCGAATCAATTCACCATCGTTTTGAGGATTAAATCCCAGATTGGAATTTAAAATCGCCTTCTCAATGGCACTCAGCGTGCTTTTATCCCAGGGTTGAACCGTAATCTGTCTTGGATCCGGAGTCGATATATTCGACATCTGCTCAATGGGTGTCAATGAGCCATAAAACTCCGCTTTTACTCCCAATAACATCTGAGGATTCGCTTTTCCGGCACGTATTTTCTTTAAGGCATTCTCCAAATGCTCAATGGCTTTCTCCATACTTTCATTGGTTTCATCCAATATCATTTTCGCTTCTTCCGTCATGATTATTCATTTTTATGCATAAACAAAAATAAGATTTTTTCGCTTTCTACAAAAATTTATACATCTAAAGCTAAATCCGCCTGACTTATTGTATTTCTGAGCTTAAGCTATTGAGCGGGTCAGCCGAAATTCATTACCTTTGCTTTTACAAAAATAAATACACACGAAATGTACACAAACATAATAAAAGCTAAAAAGATTGACCAGGGAATAAGCAGTTTGTATTTGGTAAAATCAATCGACCAAATCGATTCAGATATCTTTTCTTCTGACGAACGAACTTTTATAGAAAACGAGTTTAAAACAAATAAGAAAACAACCTTTTCTTTCAACCGTTTCACTCATTGGGATTATATTGAAATTGTAAAGTCGAAAGAAAATCATTTTCATTTTCTGGAAAGTCTTCGGGTTTTGGCCGATAGCTATGCAGGAATTTTTAATGGAGCAAAACTATCAAGTGCTGGCATTCATTCTGAATTTTTATCGGCAGACGAAAGTCTGGCTTTTGCAGAAGGTTTGGCTTTGGGAAACTATCAGTTTAACAAATACAAAACCACCGAAAAAGAGAAATTCAATACACTGCAAAGCATCTTGCTTAAAAACGAATTGCTTAAAAACGCCCAAATCGACGAACTCAATAATTTAACGGAAGCAACCTTAACGGCCCGTACGTTGGTGAACGAACCCGTTAATTATTTAAACGCACCTCAACTGGCCAAAGAGATTGAAATGATGGCAAAAGATGCAGGTGCTAAAGTGGAAGTCTTTGGAAAGAGTAAAATTGAGGCCCTGAAAATGGGAGGTTTACTCGCCGTTAATAAAGGAAGCATCGATCCTCCAACCTTCACAATCGTTCAATGGAAGCCTGAAAATGCGGTGAATCAAAAACCAATCATCTTTGTCGGAAAAGGAGTGGTATATGATACCGGTGGATTGAATATCAAAACCGGTGATTTCATGAACAATATGAAGAGCGATATGGGAGGTGCCGCAGCCGTTGCAGGAAGTCTGTTTGCAATTGCAAAAGCTAAATTGCCCCTTTATGTTATCGGGTTGGTTCCGGCAACAGACAATCGCCTTAATAACAATGCTTATGTTACAGGCGATGTGATTAAAATGTTTAACGGAATGACCGTTGAAGTTTTGAATACAGATGCCGAAGGCCGGATGATTCTGGCAGATGCTCTGGCCTATGCACAGAAATACGAGCCTGAGTTGGTTATCGATCTGGCAACACTTACCGGTGCTGCTGCACGTGCCATTGGCAAATACGGTATTGTGGCCATGGGGTCTAAAAACGAAGACTTCTTAAGCGATCTGAAAATGAGCGGAGAACAAACAGGTGAACGCCTGGTAGAATTTCCTTTCTGGGAAGAATATGAAGAGCAGTTGAAATCGGATATTGCCGATATGACCAATCTGGGAGGTGCCGAAGGAGGTGCAATAACCGCCGGCAAATTCCTCGAAAAATTCACCAAATATCCATACATCCATCTGGATATCGCAGGTCCTGCTCTGGTTGAGAAACGATTCAATTACCGTGGCGTTGGAGGAACCGGAGTTGGCGTCCGTTTGCTTTTCGATTTCGCCAAAAAGCAAATTGCAAAACACTAAAACAGGAAAGCCGCTCATTATGCGGCTTTTTTTATACAAGTCCTATTTCGTAAACTAAACTTTGATCAAATTAAACACTAAATTCGTAATCCGAATCTGAACATTAAAATGATAAACGCTGACGACATCCTCCTGATTGGAAATCCCAAACTGAATGAGCTTTGCACTCCACTTACTGAAGCTGATTTACCAAAATTAAACGAATGGATTGCCGGTTTACATTCAGCCATGGAAGATATCCGGAAGAAATACAATTTTGGGCGCGGAATAGCGGCACCACAGTTAGGAATCATGAAACGATTGATCTATCTGAACCTGGATAAACCTTATGTAATTATAAACCCCGAATTCATCAGCAAAAGTGATGAAATGTTTACCCTCTGGGACGATTGCATGAGTTTTCCAAACCTGCTTGTAAAACTTGAAAGGCATAAAAAAATACATTTCAAATATCTGGATGAAAACTGGAATGAACAGGAATGGATAGCCGAAGATGCCATTTCGGAATTGATTCAACACGAATACGATCATTTGGATGGAATTTTAGCCACCGAAAGAGCCATCGATTCCAAATCCTTTAAATGGAGAATCCTGAATGCCCGTCACTAAAACAATAAATCAAATAAATAAAATTCCTGAATCTTCTTTATGAATTCTTATAAACAGGAATCAGCTCAAATCCTTTGGCGTGAAGTATTTTTTTGGCGGATTCATAATCAGGCGTAAAGCCCAGCATAAATCCCCCACCACCAGATCCACAAAGTTTTAAAGAATACAAATTGGAAGAAACGCCTTCCTGCCATATTTCGCGGATTGCTTCAGGGATCATCCGGTCGAAATACGTCAACTGAAAAGAAGACAAGCGATTTAAGAGTCCAAAGAATTCTTTTCCATTCCCATTCAACAAAGTGCCAATCAATTGGTTATTCAAGGGAATCAGTTCATTGTCGATAGCTTGTTTGTATCTTTCAACTTTATAATTCTCAAGAAAATAGTTTACCAAAGGAGCTGTTTTTCCCGGTTTTCCACTATTGATCAAAAAGATGGCCCCGTTTTTATCAAATTTATTTCGTGGAATCCCCACGGTTTTAATTTCGCTTGAATTTTGAATCAGAAGAGGATATTGAATATAACAATTCAACGGATCGAGGCCTGAACTTTTACCATGGAAATAAGACTCCATTTGAGCAAAAATGGCTTTCAGTTTAAAAATACTTTTCTTGCTGAGATTGCGATCGCTTTGAATTTTTTCTTCGGCGTATTTATTGTAAATGGCAGCAACCAGAGCTCCTGAACTTCCAACGCCATAGCCTTGCGGAATGGTCGATTCAAAATAAAGTCCTC
The DNA here is from genome assembly GCA_016929955.1 of Bacteroidales bacterium. Classification (GTDB taxonomy): domain Bacteria; phylum Bacteroidota; class Bacteroidia; order Bacteroidales; family UBA12170; genus UBA12170. The sequence goes on from JAFGHU010000120.1 coordinate 20,302, forward strand.
TCGCAAGATCTGTCCTCAAATGGTGCAGATTGATCGCAGTTAATAACTCACCTTTGGCCTGCAGGGCCTCCAGATAAGCAGCAAATTCCGCGATGGAAGTATTCGACTCTTTAGCCCATTCAAAATCGGTGTATTTGTAATTGGAAATAAAACTCAGTTCCCCCTTAAAATGAGTATAAGGGATGGTTAATGCCATTGAATTAAAAATAACACTGTATTCTCCAAATAACAGGATCTTCCCATAAAACACTTCACTCTTTTGTATCATTTCAAATCAATCTTTTTGGCCCGCTACCTAAGCTATCGTGAATAATTTTTTGATTGTGACAATATGCCAACAATTCCTTTTCAATAAAATCCCGTACCCGACTCTCATCTTCCTGAGTGTAGAGCAAATGGACATTCGGACCGGCATCGAGCGTAAAACAAATAAACAAACCACTTTGTTCCCGAAAGGTCCTCACCTTGTCTAAAATCCCGAGCGTATTGGGATGCAATAAGAAATACCAGGGTTTGGAACTCATCATCAACCCATGCAGGCTCATGGCTTCGTTTTCAACTACCTCGATAAAACGATCCGTGTCGCCTTGCTGCAATGCAGCAATCAGCCAGCTCATATTCTGTTTGCTTTGAGCAATCCGTGCTTCGGCATAAGGATGACCATTCATCAAAGCATGTCCGGCTCTGCTCGAAACTGCCTTTTCGCTATCGCTTACAATTAAAATGCTATCGCGAAGATGCATAAAAAGAGGATGGACTTCGTATGTAAAAGGCACGGCATACTCATTGCTGCTCTCGATCAGCTCAACAAATTCGCCCCACACACTGTATCCACCATATACCGACCGACTTGCACTTCCGGAACCCAAACGGGCAACGAAAGAGGCTTTTGTATAAAAATCGTTTTCGTCTTGCAGGCTTCCAATCACTTCCTGTTCGATGCTGCATAAACACAAAGCCAAAGCACTCATAGAAGAGGCCGAAGATGCAATTCCGGCGGAATGCGGAAAGCTATTCCTGCTTTCGATTTGCAAATCGAGCTGTTTTAAGAATGGGAAAATTGGATCCAGATGGTTCAGAAAGCGAAGGACTTTTTCAGCAAAAGCAGGATTTTTCTTTCCTTCGAAACTAAAACTGTGATCTGCCTGATCCGACTTTCTGGAAGCGTACTGAATTGTTGTTTGCGAAAATGCTTCAGACAAACCAAAGCTCATGGAAGCATTTTTAGGCAACTGATCTCCGAATTTCCCCCAATATTTAACCAATGCAATATTGGATGGGCTCTGCCAGCTAACTTGTCCGCTCTGCTTTTGAGTCTCGTTGATGAAAGAAGATTTAAATCGGTTTGACTGCACGAGTTTTAATTTGAGGCAAAAATAAGGATTTTAATGCAACGCAAAAACTAA
>JAFGHU010000121.1 GCA_016929955.1 Bacteroidales bacterium
CGAGAAACTTAAAATTAAAAACCTGCCTTTTGATTTGAATGGGTTTCGAATTGTTCAAATATCAGATTTTCACTTAGGTACCTGGGTTAGTAAAGAGCCTTTGATTCGTGCTGTAGAAGAAATAAATGCCTTAAAACCGGATCTTATTTTCTTTACGGGAGATTTGGTAAATAATATTACCGAAGAAGCTTTCCCATTTTTTGATGAATTGGCCGAAATGAAAGCAAAAAATGGTATTTATACCGTATTAGGTAATCATGATTATGGCAAATATCATCATTGGGAGAGCAAAGAAGAAGAGGAGGCTAATTTTGATGAATTGATTACTTTTTACGATAATCTGAATTGGAAATTATTGCGCAATGCCCACGAAGTCATCCACTTAAACGATGCAGATCTTGTTATTGCAGGAGTGGAAAACTGGAGTATTAATCCGCGTTTTCCTCAACTTGGCGATTTGGATAAAGCCATGCATGGCGTTCCTGATTCATGTGTAAAAATATTGCTTAGTCACGATCCTACACATTGGGAAGCTGAAGTTTTAAAACATAATCAGCATATTGATCTTACTTTATCAGGACATACACATGGTTTTCAAGTGGGAATAGAAACCTCATTTTTCCGTTGGAGTCCGGCACAATATCTTTATAAACATTGGGCCGGTTTATATGCAGAAAATGATCGCTACTTGTATGTAAACAGAGGAATTGGTGCTATTGGATTCCCCGGACGAATTGGCATTCGTCCGGAAATAACTTTAATAGAACTTGCTTAGTTTATTTTAATGAAACGTAAAAATCTGCCGTTAGCTTTTTATAGGCTTCTGAATAGCTATCGTCGTTATTACGAATAGTGAGCGCTTCTGTTTTAAGTGTTTTTGGCGCTTGATTTCCAAAGCTTAATATAAGGCGATTCGCCTCCTTTTTGGGCTTAGGTTTTATTTCAATTTTTCTTTCGAGATAAAATTGCCATTGTTCAGCTTCTCTAATAAAATTTTCGGCCTCGGCAACAGGCAGAATTACAGCTAGTTTTCCTTGCTCGTTTATAAAATAGCGACTGGCTAAAAGAAAATCGCGATAGCTTAAATGGTCGTTATGTCGTGCTAAATTTCTTTTTTTATCACTCGATTTTAAATCATTTTCGAAAAAAGGAGGATTGCTGATAATTAGATCATAGCGAACAGGATTTCCTTGCGCAGCATAGAGTTGGTAAGAAATCATCAATGCCTTGAGTCGATTGCTCCATGGGCTGGCTTTAAAATTTGCTCTTGCTTCCCAAACCGAGGCTTGATGAATATCGATGGCCGTAATTTCCGCCGAACTTCTTTGAGCAAGCATTAACGAAATAATACCTGTTCCGGTTCCTACTTCCAGTATTTTTCCCTCTGAAGGAATAGTGATTAAGCTGCCCAATAAAACAGCATCAGTGCCTACTTTCATCGTACTGTAGGTGTGATGAACAATAAACTGCTTGAACTGAAAATAGTCGCTAGGCATTGTTTTGGTCATCGATATATACGTCTATCAGGCCTTCTGGCAAATCCAATAAAATTTCCTTTTTGGTTCTGTCTACTTTTTTAATAAACAAATCGTTTATTGGAATAAGAATTTCTTTTTCTTTATAAAAAGTTTGAAATAAAGCTTGATTCGGATATTCGAGTATTTGGTTGATTTTTCCTATCGCGCCAAATTGTTGATCAATAAGCAGAAAATCAACAACTTCGTGGAAATAAAATTTATTTCCTTCTAATTTGGGTAAACTTGCTAAGGGTAAGTATAAATTGCAATTACTCAGCTGCGCTGCGTGCTCAACATCGTTCACATCCTCAAAATAAACAAGGGCTGTATTTTTTGAGTTGTGAATTTTTATTTCATCAATAAAATAGGGGATAAGTTGTTTTTTAATTTCAATAAAAACGGCATCCAATCCTTGATATTCCTGAGGATCATCTACATCTAAAAAAATCGATAAGCCTCCTTTATTCCCATTGGTTCGGGTAATTTTACCTAAATAATAACAAGCTTCTTTTTCCATTGTGCAATACATTTAGCAAAAAAAAACCGTCCACCACTGGCGAACGGTCTGAATCTTATTCAAAAACGCCTATTCAGCAGTTTCGTCTTTAGTTTCTTCAGTTGCGGGAGCTTCCGGAGCTTCTTCGCTTACTTCAGCAACAGGAGCTTCAGCGGCTTCTTTAGCGGCTTTTTCTGCAGCAGCTTCAGCGGCTTTTGCTTCAATTGCAGCTAATTCCTCAGCTTTACGTTTATTAATTTCGTTTAAACGCGCTTCATTTACTTTGGCTTCTGCTTCTACGCGAGATTTTTTCTCATCGCGGGCATTTGCTGCTAAACCTGATTTTTTGGCATTGATTCGAGCTTCTTTGTCGGCTAACCATTCATTAAATTTAACTTCGGCTTGCTCTTCAGTTAAAGCGCCTTTAAGAACGCCTTTTGCTAAGTGATTCTTGTAAAGAACACCTTTATATGAAAGAATTGCTCTAACAGTGTCTGTTGGTTGGGCTCCTACTTGGATCCAATGCAAGGCTTTTTCGAAATCTAATTCGATAGTAGCCGGATTTGTAAGTGGATCGTAGGTTCCTAGTTTTTCAATACTTCTACCATCACGAGGTGCACGACCATCTGCAATAACGATATGATAAAAAGGTCTTCCTTTTTTACCAAATCGCTGTAATCTAATTTTTGCTGGCATATTTGCTTAATTTTTAATTAATTAAATTATTCGTTACGAAAACGGCTGCAAATATCGTAATTTATCAATGAAATATGAAGTTATTTCGAAATATTTTTTTGAAAATCAATAGGTTTCTATTTCCAGCCAATTAAATCTTCTAAAAGTTCAGGTGTAAGTTCAAACCCGGGTAGTTTTGGAAAACCTTGCCAAACTACAATACCCTCAGGATTAATAAGTAAGACATGCGGTATGCCTCTGATTTCCAACTGTTTTTTGGTGTAACCTTGCGTGTCGTATCCATTTGCATATTCAAGAGTGGGCGATTCCATGCCCAGGATTTTTTCTTTGCTTTCGTCGCTAAGTCCTATAATCACCAACTTATCTGCATATTTTTTATTCCACTCGTTTAGTTCGGGGATGCCTCTGCGACAAGGGCCGCACCAAGTTGCCCAAAAATCAATCAAAATAAATTTTCCTTCCGTAGAAACGGGCTTTTTTATCCAAGCTTCTATTTTTAGTTCAGGCGCTTTTTTGCCAATAAAATTTTTGGCGTAGATTTCCTTTTCGGCAGGTTGATTGTGGGTTTGTGCATTGCTCTCTGAAACAGAGAATACAAGCATCATTAGGCAAAGAATAGCGGTTTTTTGTAGCATCGTTTAATGTTTATGTTTGAATCTTCAAACATAGTTAAAAAAGTACATCTATTATTTAAAAGCAAATTCTTTTGCTGTTTTTTAACAGACTTGGGGAATTAAAAAATAGGATGTACTTTTGCACCTTGATTTACAATGAATACTAATAAAAAATTACAGAATGAAAGTTGGAAAAAATAAGGTTGTTGGAATGACTTATATCCTTAGCAAAGACGATGTAAATGGCGAATTGGTTCAGGAAGTTACTAAAGACAAACCTTTTGTTGTATTATTTGGCGTTGGTGCACTTTTGCCTAAATTCGAAGAGAATCTGGATGGTTTAGCTGTTGGCGATACGTTTAAATTTTCTTTGACCAGTGATGAGGCTTATGGACAGAAAGTACCTGAAGCTATTGTTGATTTGGATAAGAAAATATTTGAAGTTGATGGTAAGATAGACGAAGAGTTTTTAAAAGTTGGTGCAAATATTCCTATGCAAAATGATCAAGGTCAGCCTTTAAATGGATTGGTTCTTGAAGTTGGAGCAGCTAGCGTAAAAATGGATTTTAATCATCCTTTGGCCGGTCAAGCGCTTTATTTTACCGGTGAAGTTGTTGAAGTGCGTGATGCAAGTGCCGAAGAATTAGAACATGGACATGTGCACGGTGAAGGTGGACATCATCACTAAACTATTGATAAAAAAATTGATATGAGCCGTTTAAAGAAATTTGAGCGGCTTTTTTTTGGCCACGAACGGCGAAGCCCTCACTGATGGTAATGCACGAATGAATAATAAATCCAGGCTACTTTACTTATAAATCAAAAAAAGCGTATTCCGTTTATGCAAATCAGGTTTTGCTTTTCGTTTTTTCCAATCTTGTACTTGATGTGTCACAATATATTCTGATGGAAGGCTGATATCGCAGGCCACACAAACTTTCGTTTCTGGATTAATATAATTTAACCTGCTCCAAATATTGCGGAAAGAGAATTATTTTTTTCACATCTTTCGGATTAAATAAAAAAGCTTCTACATCGTTTGCCATTTCATGCATATTCAATTCCGCACATTTTGCCAGAATTTGATCACGCAATTCTTCCGGTGATTGCACCCCGATTTTTGTATGCAAAAATTCATAATTTGGAACTTGCCCCAATCCGAGTAAAAATACGATATCAAATAGGTCTCTTCCTTTATTCCTTTTCCGGTTGATCAAAGCATAAAATTTCTGAGCTAAAAGTAAACCTTTAGGTGTGGAATTAATTTGTGTAAATACATCAAATTTATTCAATAATGGATGCTCAGGAATAAAATCAAATCCCTGAGACTCTGTATCAATCTGAATTAGAATTTTTTCCTCTTTATAATTGGAAAGTCCTTCCTGATATAATAATTCGGGAAAGCTGATATAGCAGTGAAATGCTCCTTTTTTTACATTTCTTATCTCAACAATATAGCCCATTAGTTCCATTTCTGATTTAATAATTCTCGATAGCTCATCAAAATCATCCATCGAAAGCTTGAAATTGTCGAAATCCAAATCTTCTGAAAAACGACTATTTCCATGTACAATTCGCAGACAGGTGCCACCTAGAAAAGTCAACTTGTTTGCATAGTTACTTTCAAAGATGATTTCCAATATTTTATATTGCAAAAATTCGCGAAGAATGAACCGTTCAAAAAGCTGCAAAGAATCCGGATAATAGGGTTTAATTTCTTTTAAACTAAGCATTAATATGTTTTTTAAATAATACTATTCGTTTTGCCACAGTCGGTGAATCAAATACTTTTAGATAGTTCTCTAATTTTTCAAAATCAATCATTTCTTTAAGTCTTATTTCATTGAATCTCATTTCTATCATATCATTCATCGAGTTAATTTTATTCAAGTAAAAATAATCCAAAAGGACTTTTTCAGGTTCGGCAATTTTTACTGTAAAGTCTTCATCCTGAATCAGCTTGTACCCAAAAAAAAGCTTGGGTTTAAGATGCCTGTACGTAAAATTTCCAACTGCAGTAGTATAAGAAGCTGTATTGAGTGTTGTTGCTGAAGTAGTTGTAAATACACCTTCGGGAATAAAATTATAATAAGCCAAAGCACTTTCGAATGACACAAAGGAAGGCTTGTAAATTTTGTTGGCTATGAAATTCAAAAAACGTTCCTCTTTTCTGCAGGGCTCAAAACAATAATAACCCCTTTTTATTTTGAGAATATACCCTTTTTGTTGCCATTCAACCAAGCGTCGGCTATCAAATTCGGAATCAATCTTTTTAATATCCTTGATCGAAAATAGAGAGAAGTCTCGAAGCGCTTTTTTAAAAGCTAAATAATTCATTTTATCTTAAATATTTGTCAAATTTAACAATTTACTAAGATATAAACAATATTTTTTGTTGAATAAGATAAAAACTCTGCCACTTCTCTTGCGTCGTAACAGCTTGGGCATAATTGATGGATCTTATCTAAGAATAAAAAAAATAGGTATTATTTTGATTTACCAGGCTATAATTACTTATAAATCAAAAAAAGCGTATTCCGTTTATGCAAATCAGGTTTTGCCTTTCGTTTTTTCCAGTCTTGTACTTGATGTGTCACAATATATTCTGATGGAAGGCTGATGTCGCAGGCCACACAAATCTTGGTTTCTGGATTGCATTGCGTTAACAAACTTTCGAACATTTGATTATTACGGTAAGGTGTTTCGATAAAAAGTTGCGTTTGATCTTCTTTATACACTCTGGTTTCGAGCTCTTTAATGCGTTTTACGCGTTCGTTTTTTTCTTTGGGCAAATAGCCTACAAACGCAAAATTTTGACCATTAAAGCCGGAAGCCATCAATCCCAATAAAATAGAAGAAGGCCCTACCAAAGGAACAACCTGAATGCCTGCATTTTGTGCTAATGTAACAATAGCTGCTCCCGGATCGGCCACACAGGGAACACCTGCATCAGAAAGCAGTCCCATATCTTTTCCCAACTTGATTGTTTCGAGATAATCGCTGATTTCGCTGGTATTTGTATGTTCGTTTAAAACATAAAATTCGAGTTGATCGATATTACCTGCATGCCCGGCCTTACTTAAAAAGCGACGCGCAGTGCGTAAATCTTCAACAATAAAAGTTTGAATGCTTTTGATAATATCAAAATTTCCTTGTGGCAGGATGGTGTTTAAATCATCTGAACCTAAGGTATTTGGAATAAGATAGAGTTTGCCTTTTTGTTTCATCTTACCAATCTACAGCTTTTCTGGCTATCGGCATTGTCATACAACGCGCTCCACCACCGCCGCGAGCCAGTTCAGAACCTTCTATTGTGATGACATATTTCTGATAATCGCTGAGTTTTACTTTATCTAAAATAACATCTTTTGCTTTAAGGACTTCAAATCCATGTTTGTTTATTTCGTTGATGGTATGTTCATTACGACCGTATCCTATCACTCTTCCCGGTCCAATAGCAAAGAAATTTGTTCCGCTGTGCCACTGTTCGCGCTCCATCGTAAATTCATCTTTAGAACCTCCGCAAACTATGGGTTCCATATCAATTCCCAGGGTTTTAAGTGCGCTCAGAATATTATCGACTTCTTTAATACTTTCTACTTTTCCGCCATCGATAGTAATGTGTATTGTTTTGAAACGATTTTGTTCAAGGATTACAGGTTCGTACACCATACACTTGTCTTTATCAAGAAAAGTAAAAGCCATATCCAGATGTATAAATGATTCAGGCGAATGTGGAAGTTCCTGCACAATTATATGTCGGCGTTCTTTTGTATTTTTTAAGCATTCAATCACAAAATCGATTCCCTGTGAAGTTGTGCGTGGACCGTGGCCAATCAACAAAATATCTTCACGAGCAACCAATACATCGCCACCTTCGATGGTGATTTCATCCGTATTCCCTGCAAAGCTTAGTGGGTTCACCGTTTTGATATTGAAGTAAGGATGAAAATCGAAAATATTTTCCATAATCATTGCTTCA